>CAZDRI010000061.1:0-2737 GCA_964508055.1 uncultured Thiotrichales bacterium | reverse complement strand
TATTTTATTTATTTAAATCAATAAGTTGTGAATTATTCAGGTTGGACTAAATAATGACCACGGCACTCATGTTGCAGGCATTATAGCGGCTTCTTTCGCTGATGGTGGTATTGCTGGAGTCGCACCTGAAGCTTATATAATGCCTCTAAAAATGACTGATAATCCAGGAGAAATATTTGGTGGCTCTCTTGTAAATAATGCAGCAAATTATGCTAAAGATAATGATGCATTTGTTATTAATAATAGTTGGGGAGAATCGTCAATAAAACACTATTTTACTGAAGGCACACAAACCTTTTATTATGAGGGACCGCTAACTAATACTTATTCTGCAATAAATAATGCAAATGATTTTAAAAATTTTATTAATAATGGTGAAAATGTGGTAATTTTTGCTTCTGGAAATGATGGTCTAAATAGTGAAACCGGGAAAGTTAATGTCTACAATGTTGATAATTCAAAAGCTTATGTTACAAGTACTATATCAAACCTACCTACAATGATGTCAAGAGCTCCTAAATATGCAAACTATGCTATTAATTCTTGGTTAACTGTAGCTGCAGTTGATGAAAGTAACAAAATTGCAGATTTTAGTAATGGTTGTGGAGAAGCTAAAAACTTTTGTGTAGTAGCGCCTGGCGTTGATATTGTTTCTAATGTGCCTACTAATTCTAATAGTGATTATGCAACTGCCTCTCTGACTGGCACTTCTATGGCTGCCCCATTTGTTTCTGGTGCTGCGGCATTATTAAAACAAGGATTTCCTAATTTAAATGGGGCTCAAATAGTTGATTTGCTTACCTCAACGGCAACTGATTTAGGTGAGGCTGGAGTAGACGAAGTATATGGACATGGCATCATAAACTTAGAAAAAGCATCAACTGCTCAAGGTGTAACTACTATTGCAAGCACAGATGTTGAAAATTCTATTTATACAACAGCAAACAGTTATCTTACTCCTGGAAAAGTCTTTGGCAATAAAATAGATGCATCTAATGTATACATAGGCTATTTAGACAAATATCAAAGATCTTTTTATACTACTATGAATAACTTTATTGCTACTAAAGAAGATTATGAGTATAAGTTTAATTTTATTACTCCACCTCATAAAAGCACAATTATTAATAATTTTAATGGTGTTGAACTTATAGCCATTAATTTCAAAGGCAAGCCTGTCATAAGTTTTAAAAGGAATAACTTTTCATATACTATTAATGCTAAAAAAAATAATTTATATAAAAAGTATGATTTTATAAATAATAATAGCCAAACTGATTATTTTATTGATTTATTAAGTAATAATCTCAAGCTATTTAATTATAAATTTGATGATTTTTACTCAAATTATGTTGATGATACTTTTAATAATACTAAATTATTTCAAATAGGAATAGATAAGAAATTTGGCTTTGTAAATGTAAATATTGAAAATTCCATTTTAAAAGAAAACTCTGCATTTTTAGGTACTAAAGTTTATGGAGCGTTTGAACAAGGACTAAAAACAAAAAGTAATAAATTAGCCTTTAATAGTAGTATATATATAAGTTCAAATATCAACCTGAACTTTGATTATTCAAAAGCAATAAGCGCTGTAAAAACTAATAACTATAATCCAATCCAAGATTTTAGATTTGAATCGCAATCATTAAAACTAGGTATATTATGCACTGAATGTATTAATAAGAATGAATATTTTACTTTGAATTTTATTAAATCTCCTAAAGTAACTTCTGGTCTAATGCCAATTAATACAATTATTGGCTATGATACAAATGGTGATTACAATGAAAGCGAACAACTACTTGATTTATCGCCTGAGGCTCAAGAAAATATTTTAGAATTTCGTTATCAAAAAAATATAAGCAAGAATATTATATTTCAATCAGCATTACAAGCTATTGATAATGCAGGTCATCAACAAGATAAAAAAGGAAGTGCATTTTATCTAAAAACTGTATGGAGTTTTTAGTGCTAAGAAGGATATTTCATATTACTGTTGTTATATTTTTGATTGCTTGTAATAACTTAAAAGAAGAAGCCGTAATAGAAAAAAAAGAACAAAGAATTAAATACTTAGCTTCATTTGTTGATGAAAATGGCTGTCAACTTTACAGACCTAAGTTAGATAATGGTGTTGGTATTGTGCAGACAGTTTTATATTATAAAAATAAATATAATAACTCTTTTATTAAAACTAAATTAACTGCAGATAAATGCGTCTTAGCTGGTAATTAAAATCCAAGTCCATAATTAAAGACAAAACCATTGCAATAGATAATTAATGAGCAAAAAAATTGGAATTAACATCTTCTATGATGTAAAAATTATCAATTGCTACAAGTATATTACTTATACTTTGTGGTTTAAAAATATTAATTTTTTCAAATTTTCTCCTACTCCTTATTCTTAATATGCATCTTGTATCTTAAATATCCGTGTAAATAATCAATTTTTTTTGATATTTTTAACTTACACTATCCAATGGCGATTGGGTAAGGGGATAGAGATGTTGTTGTCACACTAAGATTTAAAAAATCTGTAGTTCAGGTTAGCACCTATCCCCTATATTTAACTTCATTAAATGCGAACAGTATCTAGTGCATAGCTCATGCTAATAGCACGAATTATACAAGGATGCATAGAAGTTAATATCATCCAATCAATTTTATTATAACTAATTGTTTAGTTCCAGTTTCTTGTAAAATATTTTATTCGTTAAAACAATTACAGGAGA
>CAZDRI010000060.1:0-2753 GCA_964508055.1 uncultured Thiotrichales bacterium | reverse complement strand
TGTCATAACTAGTATTTTAAGCAGTTTGAAATTGCTCAACTAGTCAAGACCCATTTTTTTATAATCTTATTTAATATAAAGTTACTATCATAAATATACTGTAATGGTTTTTTTATAATCTTAATTTCATCTTTTAATCCTTTAAAGCCATCATAAGGTTTTTTAGTTAATAGTTCAAATCCATTAGATTCAAAATTTTTAATTATTACTATCGGGTCTAAAGCAAATTGATAAAATTCAGCTATTTTTTTCTTTTCACCTTCCCAAGCAGGGTACAAATTAAAATTTGACTTCATTTGGCGCAAAGGTGACATAGTTGACACTGTCATTAAAAGGATACCATTTGGTTTTAAAACTCTGTGCATTTCCATCATTATGTCATTGTAACCTTCATAAAAATGCTCAATTACTCCTAATGACCAATAACCATCAAAACTGTTGTTATCAAAAGGTAGTTTTCGTACATCACCAAACTCAACATTTAACTCTGGCATGCAATTATTTATTTTATCTACAGTTTTTTTTGCATAATCAATACCAATAGCATCAAAGCCTTGTTTTTTTAGAATATAAACATTTTGACCACGACCACAGCCCCCTTCCATAATTCTACTTCCTCTGGCAAGATGTTTTTTGGTATTTCTGATAATGAAAGGATTGTAACTAACTTTAATCATTTTACTAAAATCTGCCATCTGCCAATGTTCATCCCAATAATCATTACTTGCTTTAGAACCTGTATATACCAAACAGTTGTTTTTGGAGTCATAATAGCGTTTTTCAGTCATAACCTTATCTTCTCATTGAGCTTTGCAAACAGCATAAATCTCACCAAACTTAATGTGATGCTTTATTATTTTTATTCCACTTTTACTTAATTCATCCTTAAATTGAGTGTGAGTATATTCAGTATAGTGAGTAGGGTCTAAACGGTAATCAACCCCCATTTCTTTTTTATAAACTGTAATCCAATCTCTATCAATCATAGGCACTCTAATAAGCAATCTTTTATTATTTCCATCTTTCCATACTATTTGTTTGATTAGTTTTTTTAGAAACTCTACTCTGTGTTCGATATGTTCAAGCACATTTGACAAAGTGACACAGTTTATTGACTTACATTTTGTGTAATCATAAGCAGTTGCATCAGCACAGATAAACTCAATATTATCTTTTTGTCGCTTAGATTTTGACTCATATATAAGTTTTGGCTCAATTTCTATACCATAGACAAAAGTTGCTTTTTGACTCATTAGTTCTGGCATCATGCCAGTATTACAGCCAACATCTAATACCACATCCCCTTCATTAATATTCTCTAAAAACCATTCTTTATATCGCATAATACGATGTTTTGGGTGAATTCCACCTTCAAGTTGAATAGCCATCACCCCTGCTAAACTATAGCAAAAACCATGCAATTTTAGAGTTAAACGAATCAGAAGTTTAGGGAAAGGTAGTGTTTTGATGATTTTATTGGCAATTATTTTTATCATTGGTAGATTTTAATTTTAGCTAAGTTATATTAATAATTGGGGCTCAACTAATCAAGACCCTATTTTTTCATTTTCATTTATATATTTATATTGTTCAATATATGTATATAACCTTGATATTCCTAAATATTGTTTATAAAAATAATGATTCACTTTATTGTCCTGTAGATTTCTATAATATCTTTTATGTTTTTATTCATATCAAATTTTTTTAGTGATTTTTTATAACCATATTTACCCATGCTGACATCAACATTTTTTATAGCTTTAGCCAAACCAATTGCATCATTAGACTTAGTAATAACACCATCAATATTTTCACTAATATTATTACTCACTCCTTCAATATTAAACACTATTACAGGTTTTTTTAAAGCCCAAGCTTCATATACTGGTCTTGGAAAGTGAGGGGTGCAACCAGCAAAGATAAGTCCATCACACAAAGCAATTATTGATACCACATTATCTAATTTACCTACAAAATATAAGTTTGATAAATGTAATTTAGAATATAGAAAATTAACTCTTTGATTATAAAACCAGCTATATATTTTTTTTAATTTTACTTTTTTTAGTAAATCTTCAGTTTTATGTATTACTCTGATGAGTTGTTTTTTTATAATTGAAAAATCTTTTTCTTCAGGGTAAGTTCCTGCTATCAAAAAATTATATTCTTTACATAATTCTGCTGTTTTAATTATTTCAATAGTTCCTTTTCTAAATGAAACTCCGCCAAGGCTTATAAATTTTTTTTGTTTCCTAAATTGTATTTTTCTTTAACTTTATTTATGTCTTTTTTTATGGAAGTGAATTTTGAAAAATCAATAAAATTGTAAACCACATTAACATTGTTAAAACTGTTATTTCCTAAAGAGCTAGCCTCAATCTCACTTATACAGATTACTTGATTAGCTAATTTTCTTATGAGGTAGCCTACAAATTTTTTCTTTAAATTATATCTCCCTCCTATAAGCACTTCTCTCACATGCCACACTATTGGGATTTTTAGAATTTTTGCAGATATTGCTGTTAGAAAAAGTATTGAAGAATTTAAATGTATAATATTTGGATTTTCTTTTTTTAAAACTTTTACCTGTTTATATATTATTATAGGAGATATCAATATCTCTAAAAAAAAATATATAAATGTTCTATAATTTAAAATATTTGCATATCCAATAAAAACTCTCCCAACAATTAAGTAGTTGACCCTTAAAAAATTAGTTATGAGCACAAATACTATTATAAATTTTTAAG
>CAZDRI010000059.1:0-2843 GCA_964508055.1 uncultured Thiotrichales bacterium | reverse complement strand
CTAATCTACTTGGACTAAATCCTGCTTTTGGGACAAAACTAATATTTTGAATATCACCAGGTTTGGCATAACCACCACTTGAAATAGCAATTCCTAAAATTCCAGTTGCTAAACCTTTTCCTAATTTATTCATAAATCCTTTTCCTTTTTGTTTCATTGGGTTTGGTAGTCTCTCACCTTTGTTTATATTGTAATTTTTTTCCATTTGTAAATATTAAATGGTTTTCTATATTTATAAACTTTTTGGTTTTTGTTATAACTTTTAAATAGTTAATAAAATCAAAAGTGCTAAAAATATTACTGATAATGAAATTTTAAAGTTCTATAAAAAAATATCTTTAAATGTTAAAAAATTAAGAATTAAAAATAACATAACTCAATTAAGATTAGCAGTAGAGTTTGATTTTAACTCACCAGCTTTTTATCCGCTCGTTCCCAAGCTCCTGCTTGGGAATGCATCTTCCAAATGACTTTACATCCTCCAAATAACATCAGGGATTATACCTGCTCACTAAACTCTACTAAAACAAACTAAAATAGCTAAATGGGTAGAAGTAGATATAAAATTATTAACAACCAAGCACCACACTTCGTAACATTTACAGTTTTACATTGGATATCAATAGAAATTATTTAGGTGGTTAAGTGGTTTTTGATGATATTGATATAATTGCTTACTAGGTATGCATTCCCAAGCAGGAGCTTGGGAACGAAAAATGCCATTACCCTTTTTATAGATGGTCAAATGCATATTATATTACAATTATGACTTATAATAATTTATTAGTTTCGAGAAAAATCATGGATAGACAACAATCAAAAAAAAATATACACATCATTGGAGGGGCCGGTGGCATAGGAAAATGGATGCAAGAGCGCATATTTCATCATTGCCATGACAATTGCTCGTTGTACTGTTACGACATCAACAAGCAAGCCTTAAGCTTAATGCCACAAAATGTTGAGCCATGCTTTGTTGATAGAGAAAAATCATATGCAGAGCACAAGGCCAACTTCCAGGAAAATGACTGGATAGTATTCGCAGTGCCATTAAACCATCTAAAAACCACAGTTAAGCAAATAAATGAGTACGTCAAAAAAGGAAGTCTATATATTTCCCTGACCTCCACTCAAAATGAGGCTATGTCAATTTTGGGAAACCTTACCCCGAGGCATAGCTCTCATATTGGGTGTCATCCCCTTTTTGGTCCATCCATATCTTCGCCGATTGCTCAAGTAGCTGCGTTAGTCGATTACGACGAAAACAATAACAAACACAAGGAGTTAAAAAGCTGCCTGTCTAGCACAGGTTTAATAACAAGCGAGATCACAGCAGAAGAGCATGATGGAAACATGTCTGTAATACAGGCTCTCACGCATTTTACATATCTAACCTTTGCCCACACGTTAAGTAGCAACGGGTTTAACCCAAAATCGCTTTTGCGCACAACAACCCCAAATTTTCAATTCCTATATGCATTTGCAAGTAGAATTATAAAGATTTCACCAACTACAACAGGGGCAATTCAAAATACACGCGAAGCTGAAAAGTTGCGAAAGGCATTTATCAACGCTTCTGAATGTTTACATGACAAGTTTTCATCATCTTTAACTGTAAAAGATTCAGCGGACGTAATCGAGGAAATACGACACCCATTTAAAGCCGACGACGTATCTGAGGGAGTTGAAATTGCCGCAATGGCAGTAGACAGCCTCCAACGAATTGAAGAGCTATTTTACAGATATAAAGAAAACGCTTACCCATTTGTATTTAGATCAAAAACCACTGGCAAGATTCATGTAGTCAAGATCGTGAGCATTGCGAAAGATACAATAAAGTACGTTGAATCTACAAAGCGTGTAAATCAGAACGGAACTGAATATTTCGCTATTGGACTGGACTCGGTTTCTAGAAATAATTATAAACGAATCGGTTTAAATATACAGAAACCCTATGAAGAAAGCATTAAAAAAAGAAACATAGTGTTGCTCCCTGCTGGAGAGCTCGATAGATTTAAAAGATCACGGATATTACCTGCGAGCTTTCAATTGAGCGTTGCCAACCCTTACAAATACGACGAGGATTATTTTGAAAGATGGTTGCCGTTACTTGTCGAAGGGGTTTGGAATGTGCAATATCGAGAATCTTATCGTAGGCGAGGCGAATTGGAGCGAGTTTCCATTGATATCACGCACAACCCAGATACCAGCATGGAATTAATTAGAAAAAGAATTAAAAAAGTCATAGAAGACCGAGTGATTGAGGACAAAGAAACTAACAAGTCACTTCAACGGACGCTAGCGAGCTCGCGCCGCTTAGTGTAGCATTATGTGTAAATAAATGGAGAAAATATGAATATAGTAAAGAAATTAGAAAATTTTGTAACCAAAGTATTCAAAACAACATTAGAAGTCTTTCTTGAGGCGTTAAAATTAAGTCCAAATGCTCAAGGATATGTCAGTGGTTCTATAACAGAGCTATTACTAAAGAGATATTTAGAATCATTAGGATTTGTTGTTAAACGTATTCGAGAAAAGTGGGAAGGACGAAAGCACTCTAATCATCATGGAGATTTTTACCTAAAAGATAAGAATGGTAATTGGTTTGTATTGGAATCAAAAGGAGTTAAATCTAATTCAGAAAAATGGCATAAACTTTATAATTATGACAAATTAAAATCATTTTTATTTATTCACAAAGATAAAATAAATTGGATTAACGAAAGTGAAAAAGCCGAACAGCAAATTGATAAATGGATTAAAGACAATATTCCAAAATTTTTGGATGTGGCATTCCCCCAAAAAACTGGACACTAAATTTTAACAATTTAGGAGTCCAAAAT
>CAZDRI010000058.1:0-2902 GCA_964508055.1 uncultured Thiotrichales bacterium | reverse complement strand
TCCTAAGCCTTTCCCCAGTCAAACAAAAGTGCAATATGTTTCTGAACTTAAACACATTTAAAAAATAAAGTTTTTATAAGCTAAATATTTTAGCTAAAAAAAATATGATGAGTTTGTTTATTTAACAAAATAGAAAGGATAGTATCTCCTTTTTTATCCTTTTTGAGAGCATCATTTGATAATTTAATTTATAAATAAAGAATCTTATTTGAAAAAAATAGTTATTATTAATTTAAAATAAACATTTTTTTATATTTTTATTTAAGAGGAATGGGAACATTATTTGACACTAATTTAAGTTTAAAACTTATTCACAAAGGAAAAGTAAGGGATATTTACGATATTGATGATAAAAGAATGTTAATCGTTACTACTGATAGGCTCTCAGCTTTTGATGTTATTTTAGATGACCCTATTAATAGAAAAGGCGAAATTCTAACAAGTATTTCTAATTTTTGGTTTGCTAAGACTCAACATATCATAGCTAATCATTTAACACATGATGTATTAGATGAAGTTTTAGTTAAAGATGAATTAGCCCAAGTAGAGGGTAGAGCAATTATAGTAAAAAAACTAAAACCACTACCTATAGAGGCTATTGTAAGAGGTTATTTAATCGGTTCAGGTTGGAAAAGTTATCAAAAAACAGGGCAAGTATGCTCTATTCAATTAGCTGAAAATTTACAATTAGCCGAAAAATTAGCAGAGCCAATTTATACTCCTTCTACCAAAGCAGAAATAGGTGGGCATGATGAAAATATAAGCTTTGAAGAAACCATAAAGTTAATTGGTGAGGATTTAGCTTATCAAGTAAAAGATGTAAGTCTAAAAATTTATAAATTTGCTCAAGAATATGCTTTATCTAAGGACATAATCATTGCTGACACTAAATTTGAATTTGGATTAGATGAGAATGATAATTTAGTATTAATGGATGAAATTTTAACCCCAGATTCATCAAGATTTTGGGCGAAAAAAGAGTATAAAGTTGGACAAAGCCCATCAAGTTATGATAAACAAATTGTCCGAGATTATTTAGAAACACTTGATTGGGATAAAAAACCACCTCCACCAAAAATAGCAAAAGAAATTATTGATAAAACTGCAGCTAAATATTTAGAGATTAAAAACCTTTTATGTCAATAATAGGCGTTATAAGCAAAATGAAAACTAGGCTTATAAATGATAAGCCAGAATATAAGCTGCCTATTGATGATGAGTTAGTCTTAATAAATGATTATATTGGCAAAGAAATAAACTTAGAATTTTTAGGTGAAATTATTTGCCCAAGTTGTAATATTAAAATTAAAAAAAGCTATTCACAAGGCTATTGTTATCTATGCTCTCAAAGATTAGCATGTTGTGATATGTGCATTTTAAAACCTGAGCAATGTCATTATCAAGATAATACATGTAGAGAACCTAAATGGGCAAAAGATAATTGTTTTAAAGAACATATTATTTATATTGCCAATAGCAGTGGCATAAAAGTTGGTATCACTCGTAAATCAAATATCCCATCTAGATGGATTGATCAAGGTGCAGTTCAAGCTTTAGCAATATTGAAAGTCAAATCTAATGATAAAGTTGCAAGATACAAATCGGGTCTTATTGAAGTAGCACTTAAAAAATATGTAAGTGATAGAACTAGTTGGCAAAAGATGTTAAAAGGTGAAGTTGAAGATGTAGATTTAATGGCAAAGAAAAGTGAGTTAATAGATAACATAAATTCTGAAATAAAAGCTGAAGAAGCTATGATACTTAATGCAGATATAGTAAATATAAATTATCCAGTATTAGAATATCCCCAAAAAGTAATCTCTCTTAATTTTGATAAAGAGCCTAATATAAAAGGCAGGCTTTTAGGTATTAAAGGACAATATTTGATATTAGACTGTGGAATTTTAAATATCCGCAAATTCTCATCTTATAAAATTGCTTTTAATTAAAAAAGTTTTTAGCTAAACTTCAGTCTTAAAAAATATCAGTTTAAATTAGCCAATTTTCTATTTTTAAGCCATTTATTCTTTTAAACTCTCTTTCATTATTAGTTATTAAACTTAATCCTTCACTTATTGCATGAGCTGCAATATGTAAATCATTAACACCAATAATCATTCCTTTTTTTTCTAATTCTGCACGAATAATGCCATAATGTAATGCAGCTTTATCACCATAAGTTAGTATTTCTAATCTTGAACAAAAATCTTCAATTACTTTGTAGTTTTTGTCAATTTGTTGAGATTTTTCAACTCCATGTATTAATTCAGCAAATGTAATAGTTGACATTGATAGCTGGCTAGCATGCTTATTAAATTTATCTAATATTTCAACAGGTCTTTTTTTGATTACATAAATACATATATTAGTATCAAGCATGTATCTAATCATCAAAACTATCTCTTTTAGATTGGGATTGTTGAGCTCTTTTTGTTAAAAAATCATCTGAAACTTTAGCAGAATTATAAAAAAAACTATCCCAGCTGGAATCACAAGGAGAAATAACCCTGTCTTTACCTACAATTCTAATAAAAACTTTTTTAGTTGATTTCTCTAAACGGACACTAGCCGGTAATCTAACAGCCTGGGTTTTATTGTTTAAAAAAACTGAACTTATTACCATAAGGTATATCCTTTATTTGTAAATATATACAAAGAGTATATACATTATAATTATTTTGTAAAGAAAAAATCAATATAAAAAAGGGTAACGTCTCCTTTTCCATTAAGCAAGTATTGTTTAGTGCAGTGGTATTTTTTAGCTAAACTTTATTCTTAAATAATATTAGCTTAATTTAGCCAATTTTCTGTTTTTAAGCCATTTATTCTTTTAAACTTTCTTTCATTATTAGTTGTTTAGTTCCACTCTCTTGTAAAATATCTTACACCATTGATAAATTAC
>CAZDRI010000057.1:0-3146 GCA_964508055.1 uncultured Thiotrichales bacterium | reverse complement strand
ATTGCAGGCGGTCAATCAAGTCCTTATTCTCATAATCAAGCAAACTATGATGGAAATGTTATCACAATCGCTGCTTCTGGTGCTGCTGGTTTTGTTTGGTATCACAACTATCCAATATGGGCTTCTGACTGCATAGTTCTAAAAAGTAATGATGAAAATATTTTATTAACTAAATATCTATATTATATTCTAAAGAGTAAACAAGAAGATGTATATCAATTACAACAAGGAGCATGTCAACAACATGTTTACTGGAAGGATTTTGAAGGGTTTATTATACCCTTAGTTGACATTAATAGGCAACATCAGGTTGTAGAAGAATTAGAAAGCTACGACAGCATTATTAAAGATGCTAGCAATATTATCAATAGCTATATACCTTTTTTTAACTTCACTAGGAATTATGAAACTAGAAAAATAAATGATTTATGTCATTTAGTAAGAGGGTGTTCGCCAAGACCAAAAAGTAGCCCTAAATATTATGGTGGCAGTATAAATAGATTAATGGTTGAAGACGTTACAAGAGATGGTATGTATGTTGAACCCAAGATAGATTTTCTCACTAAAGAGGGGGCAAAATTAAGTAGAGAGATGAAAAAAGGTGATGTTGTAATGGTTGTAAGTGGGGTTGCTGGTTTGCCCTCCATTCTAGCAAAAGACTGTTACATTCACGACGGCTTTGTTGGTTTTAAAGATTTAGATGAATCAATTATTCCTGAATTTTTGTATTTTGTATTACTACATAGGCATAAGAATAAAGAAAATATTGCTTTAGGATCAATTTTCGAAAACCTGACCACGGAATACATCAAAAACTGGGAAATACCAATTATTTCTAAACAGCAACAACAATTGATAATTAATAACTTAATGAAAGAGCAAAAATTAGTAAAAAATCAAATTGAAACTATAGATTTATTTGAAAGCAAAAAACAAAATTGCCTCAGTTCTCTTTGGAATTCTAAAAAACAAAATCAAGGAAATTCTAAGCCTCCTAACTCTTTTGAGCAGTTACTTAAAAAGGCTGTGCGATCTTAAAGAAATTAAAACAATGATAAAAACAAGATTTGCTCCTAGCCCAACTGGTAATCTTCATATAGGTGTAGCTAGAACAGCTATTTTTAATTGGCTTTTTGCTAGAAAAAACAAGGGAAAGTTTTACTTAAGGATAGAAGATACAGACAAAGAACGATCAAAAAAGGAATATGTAGAGTCAATCAAGGAGGGATTGAAATGGTTGGGGTTAGAATGGGATGGTGATATTTTTTTTCAATCACGTAATATTAAAAGACATGTAGAGATAGCTCAAATGCTACTCGATAAGGGAATGGCATATCGTTGTTATACTACTCAAGAAGAAATACAAGAATTCAAAAAAAATAATCCAAATAAAAAGTTTATAAGTAAATGGCGAAAAGAAAGTAAGCATGAAGCACCTCAAAATAATCCAGTTGTTAGGTTAAGAGTCAATAATCTAGGTCTGAAGGAACTCCGACATACTTGCTTTCTTGTGTTGTTGATGATTATGATATGGGAATTACGGATGTTATAAGAGGAAACGATCACTTAACCAATACTTTTAGGCAGATTCAAATTTTGAAAGCATTAAGCTGGAAAGAACCAAATTACACACATATACCCCTTATACATGGTAGCTATGGCAATAAGCTTTCTAAAAGAGATGGAGCTTTGGATATAAAAGAATATCAGCATGATGGATATTTACCAGAAGCATTGTTCAACTACTTATTAAGGCTGGGTTGGAGTCATGGTGACAGTGAGATCATCAGTATTCAAGAAGCAATCAAGATTTTTGATTTGACGAATATAAACAAATCACCTGCTAAATTTGATATAGATAAATTGAAGCACTTAAATCAGCACTACATACAAGCCAAAAAAAATGATGACCTTTTTGAGCTTGTGACTGCAGAATTAGGTGATAAAATATCAAATGAGGAACATAAGGAAAGAATTAAATTAGCCATTCCACTCATAAAAACTAGAGGAGAAACGATAAATGATATTGCAGATTTAGCATCACTATTTATTTCGCCTGCAAATCCTCCAGATGATAAATCTCAAGAAATTTTTGTTTTAGAAGAATATAGAAATGTTTTGACTGCAATCTACGAGATTCTAAATGAATGTGAAAAGTGGAACGCAGAAAACTTAAAAATAAAATGTAGCGATTTTGCAAAAGAGAGTGGATTAAAGCCCACAACAATAATGAAATCACTTAGAGCTGCGGTTTTAGGAACTTTTAAATCACCCCCTATATATGAAACTATGGAGATTATATCAAAAAAAGAGGTACTGAATAGAATTTCAAAAATTCTGTCTTAATCTGAGCTTCGAATTAAAAAAATTAAAGCATAGTAAAATTGAAACACACATTCTTCATCATGAAGTGGCAACTCTTAACTCTCGTCATCGCGAGATTGTGCGACAAGCACAAGCGTGGCAATCCATCTTGATGTGGCGTGTTTCCTGGATCACCACGATGGCTATCGCCATCTCGTGATGACGTAAATTGGGAGTTGCAATCTCGCGATGACGTGAGCTGGGGATTACCATCTCGTGATGACGGAAGTTTGGGATTGCCGCAATGATGGTATGGAGAGGGCTAAGCTTCTAGTGACAGTACATCCATTAACTTTAGTGGGATAAGCTATATCCAGAGGTTAGCTTGGTTGAGGCTAGAGCAAAAAGAGAGATATTAATTATCTTTCTTATAATTGTCAGATTAAATCTCATCTAATACATAAAGCTTATAGCTGCTTTATGACCTCTGAGATATATGGCTCTCCGCGGAAATTAATTGCATTATTAAATTTATTTACACAAGTTGAGAAAGTTTTATCGCATCCAGCAGTAATCTCGTATTTATCACCCAAATTTAACTCCAGTATTGGTGGTAATGTCACCTCGATAACTTTATTGTAAAACTTACTGATTTTTAATCAGTAGCTTTAGATCAAATAAAAAAAATTATCAAGGTATGAATGTGGCTTTGAAAATTCTGAAAATGCTAGAAACAAGTTTAATATTAAGTTTTACCTAATATCAATCCTATTTATAATTTTTAACCTATAGCTAAGTTCATATAAAAGGGTCACAGTTGGTAATGCCAAATGCCAGATAGA
>CAZDRI010000056.1:522-3667 GCA_964508055.1 uncultured Thiotrichales bacterium | reverse complement strand
GGATTTTTTAATATTAGATTAAGAAAATTAATTTCATTAATCTTATTATCTTCGCAGAATTTAATGTAATCACAGAGTGATTCTATCGTGCTTCTAAGAACTACTTTGTTTGCTCTTATGGTCAGCAAAGGGTTAGTTTTTCTTGCTAAATCCAAACCTTTAACTATTAGATCAAATTTACCATTGTATGTAATTGTATGGAATTCTTCAGGGTCAATGGTATCTAAACTTAGTGTTAACAAAGTTAATCCTCTTGGCAAACAACCTTTCTTTTGAATATATTTGTTGAGTGACATGCCATTTGTTGTTACTCCTACATTCAACATACCTAAGTCTTTTACACTATTAACTATCAGATCCCAGTCGGAGTTTAAAAATGGCTCCCCTCCAGTAAAAGCTACTCCATTAAATCCAGAAAAATACAGTGCTTTAATTATATCAATATATGTACTCGCCTCTATTACCCCACTATCCACGGCTCGACTTCTAAAATCCTCCATAGCACCATGTTTATCAACGCCTCTTCCATGAGAGCCGTCACAATAGATACAGCTTAAATTGCATACTGGAGATAAAGATACTCTGATAGACCTATTTGCTATATCCATATTTATTTTACTTTTTGTGCTACGATGAATAGTCTGACTCTATTTCCAAAATCAAATTCTTCTGAGACAATAATCCTAAAACCTTTTTGCTTTAGATGAGACGCTAGTTCGTTTTCTTCGTACAAAGTATATGTTCTTATATCACCAGACTTTCTAGTTATATGTTGTCTTTTTACAGAAATTATACCAATCGTTCCCTTATCTCTTAGCACCCTGTTAAATTCTTCAATAGCAGCGGATAGATTTTTTTTTTCTATATGTCCAAAAACCGAAGAACACCATAATCCATCAAAAGACCGTTTTTTGAACTCTAAATTAAAGAAATCCATTTTTTTAAAGGTTCCTTCATAATGTTGTTGAGCATATTTTAGCATTTCATCAGATAAATCAATTCCTATACAATCAAATCCGCTTTTTTTAAAGAAATCAGTGTCATGTCCTGGACCACAGGCTACATCAAGAATGTTCTTTCCACATAATAGATTTGTAAACAGTTTTAGCTTATTCTTTAGATTTACAACTGCACCATCTTCGATATAGGCACTTATGTTTTTATCATAAAACTGTACTGTTCTGTGTGTATATTTTTTCATTTTCTATGCTGTTTATAAGGATATTTTTGTAAGAACAGAATGATGGTAGCGTCTAATGTTTATTTCACTTACATTATACATATAACATTTGGCTAATCTGTGAATACCGTCTAGTATTTTATATTTTTCATCTATAAAAATAAAATCAACAGGGTAAATAATATTAGCTTTCATTATTCTTTTATGTTGATATATATATATTTGGAGAGTGCTTTAATAACATCTATTGGTTTTATAGAAAAAGGAATTCCGACATCTGGATTCCAGAAAGGTAAGTCCAGTAAATAATTAAATTGCCTTCTTTGTTTTATAATGATAGGCTCTCTTAACCCCCATACCTTATCATTGCACCACTCAAAAAAAAGCATATGATTATTTAGAATATTTGGGATAGAATGACTCTCTATGGTCATAATATTTTAGAAATTTTGCAAGTTTTGAGTCGTATAAAGAACTGTATTCATAGGCTTTTATCGCCATATTTTTTTTAAAATTTTCATCAATTAAATCATATTTTAGTGCATCTATAACACCATCATAATCTGTTATACCAACAACAACTAATACATCTTTATAATTCGTGGCAGCCGCTCTTATCATTAGTGGTCCACCAACATCGACATTAAGGATATTGAAGTTTGATAAGCTTCTAACAGTTTGTGTAAGAGGAGGGAAATTACATATGACTACATCTATTGGTTTAATACCTAATGATTTTACATGTAATTTATGTTCTTGATTATGACGATCAAACAGAATCCCAGCAGAAACATTAAAACTTATTGTTTGTATGCAGTCTTTAAGTATATCTGGGTTGCTGGTTGCTTGTTCAGTTGGAATAAATGGGATATTATTTCTCCTTAATTTATTTCCAGTTCCAGCAGTAGAAATAATATTGTATCCTTTGTGATGAAGAACTGATGCTATTTGGATTATATTTGTCTTATCATAAACACTAATAAGCGCATGTGGTTTCATGATTTTTTGCCCAAGTTGTCAAAGAATCCTGGTAAAAATATATTGAGGTATTTTTTATAGAGAGATAATAAGGTACCTATTTTTGATTGATCATGGTCATGATTTTTTTTTGGTATTTTAATAAAGAGTTCAATAATAGCTTGTCGATAATAACCTGAAGTAATATGTTTTTCTATAACCAACGATTCTTTTAATTTTGTTGCAGATCTGTTTGAATTGTTACTCAGATCTTGCTTGTTTTTGGATATAAGATAATTTAAATATGATGTTAAATTTCTAATAAGTTTGGCAGCAAATAAAGGAATATCTTGATCATATTTACATGATTTCGACACATTTCCGCCATTTAATAATATAATTAGGCGAGCTGTTTTTCCGCCATATTGTTCAATTAAATCTTTTGACAGAATCGCGTGATTATTAGAGGAAGACATTACCGTGCCATCAAGAAGCCCCATCCCAATAAAAAAATATTTTTTAGTTTGATACCATGAATCAAGTAATATACTCTCAGCAAAAAATTTCTTAACAACCCAGTTTTTTAGATGTTCCTCACAAACAAATACATCACATGGCAAATAACTTGTTATTGCATCTATCAGTGAATATTTACGCTGATTACGACCTGATTTTAATGTCCGGAGTAGCGAAATAAAAAAATCATAAGCATTATTGCTACTTATTTCATACTTATCTTTAAAGTGTATATAAAGGTCAAATATGGTAAAAAGTTCGCTATCAAACATTGGATCAACAATTTTATTTTGATATTCAACCCCAAAACCTGTCATTCTCAGCAATTTCCAGTCTGTTCTAACATTTTTAACAGAGGAAAGAATGTTGTTTTTATGCGAATTTGTGTTAAAGCACGTTCTGCTGATAAGGTTTTTAGAATTTTCTTGCCAAACCTCATCATCATAGTTTAATGTTAAATCACCAACGCTATTCTTTACTAGAAAGTTAATT
>CAZDRI010000056.1:0-414 GCA_964508055.1 uncultured Thiotrichales bacterium | reverse complement strand
AGGAAAGTCTTTATGAGAAGTATTGTATGCATACTCATAATCAGCAGAGACGCCCAGTGATTTTAATTCCCAATATATTTCATGGGTATAATAATCAAGCAGACAAATTGCTGATGAAAGCGATTCTAAAATGTATCTAGGAGTTTTGTAAAAATTATAATGCAACTTATAAACGGATTTTGCTTGTACATTTCGGTTGACGGAAAAGTACTTTGAAAGTGATTCAACTGTTGTATAGGCAGTATTTCCACTATAATGAGAGCCGACTGGAAAAATAACTTTATTTCCTTTCATTCTTTGATGTCTGCAAATAACATCAGCTACTACGAATAATTTTGCATGATTAAAATTTAAGGGGCAAAGCGGATATATATATGGCAATGAGATTAAAAACTTATCCATAATATTTTGGAA
>CAZDRI010000055.1:0-3939 GCA_964508055.1 uncultured Thiotrichales bacterium | reverse complement strand
GTCTTCGCCTGAAGGCGAGGGATTTTCTCCCATTCCCCGTAGGAGACATTAATGGATTTTATTCTAATACGCATTTATTATGTGTTTTAATAAAGAGTAGGCTTTGAAGCAGGTACACCTAACATACAAATCGCTGCGGTAAAAAAAAAGAAAATTAAAATGAAATATCCCCACCATTCCAGTCTTGTCGATTTTGTAATATCTTTAATAATATCCTGTTTTTCATCATTATCTGATATTTTTTTTGAGATAAAATAATTCTGAATATTGACGACCTTAACTGAAACTACCAAACACATGGAACTTGTAAAGATAAAAAAAAAAGATGAGGCAAACTTTTGCCAATGCGTTGCATAAGTAGAGGGCTCAAAGCATAATGTTGTAAAGATATTAGTGGACAATGACATTAGAATGCCGCTAAAAAAAGCATAAATATTTGAGTTTATTTTAATAAGTGGAATGCATATACAGTTAAATAGTGAATCCAAAGTACGCCCTCTTTATTTGATTTCCTTTTTCAATGAGTCTTCTAAATTTGAATATTGTTCTATCATTTCAGTTCGAATTTTAATTAACGAATTCGAATCATTACTGTTTACAATTTCTTTTAAAATTCGACTTGCCAGTTCATCAACCCCATCTCGTATCTCTAGAATTTTATCTCTCTTACTAATCAGTGCAGTGTAATGACTTGATTCGGGTTGATTTCCGTCTTTAATCCTTCGATAATCATCTATATCTTTACTATTTTTGCTAAGCGTTTCAAAAGTAAGATTTGCAAGCATTTTTGTACTCTCAAATCTTTCCTTAAATAGGCTTTCCTTCAAATTAAGAATAGAGCTATCTCCGTCAAATTCGATATTTATTTCCTCAAAATCTAAAGCTATTTTTTCAAATTTTCTGATTAATTCATCACTTTTGATATCAAATTCACCTTTTATTAAGTAACAACTATTTAATGTGATACAACTTTGAAGCTGTTCATTGTAATCATCAATAAGTGATTTCAACGATTTTTGAATTTCGTTCAAGGCCTCTTTGACCACTTTAACTTTTTTTCCAAACTCCTTACGTTTGCCCTTTTTTATAGCGTTTCTTTCTCCCAATATTATAAAATCGAGTAAAGTTTTTTTCCTGTTTTGAAAGTGCTCCCTAATTTGTCTTGTATTACTTATAAATTGATTTATTATCATCTTTATATTGCGACTTTCATCTATAATAAGGGCTAACTTTTCTTTCTCTTGATCAAAATAATCAATTATCAAGCCAATTTCTGCATTCCAGTAATCACCGGATTCAATATCTTTAATTCGAAAACAGTTTGTAAGCAATTGTAGAGTATTGCCAGCTTTACCAATATCGTTAGCAATGTTATGAAAAACAGCGCCTTCATTGATTATACTCAATTGATCCTGTCTAGCAGCTAATTGCTCATCAGGAGCTACGAATAACTCAACGTAATCTTTTTCTAAAGCTTCTTTATGAGAATATCCATATAGACTTTGGCACTGCCCGGTCCACAATTTGATTTTACAATCACGGTCACTGGCCCAAACTGTTAAAGGAGATTTGTCTAAGATGGCTAACTTCATTTGATCCTCGTAAGTAAACGCTCTTTGTCTTTCTAAAGTTTCCAATTTTTCGATAAGCTCCTCTCTAGTCATTTTATTTATGTCCATGATACAAACCACTTTTACCAATATTCAATAGTTATTTTATATCTCTGATTTAGTTCATTTTCAAGGGTCAATAAACTGATTTCAGATATGTATAAAAACCAAAAGTAAACATAAACGGTTTTTAATCAGCTATGTAACAACAATGGTCCTTTCAAATAAAAAATTAATTTAAGAAAATAGATCAACCTGATTTCTCTTTGTACGCATTGAGATGAGTAATGATATTACGACCCATATGATCATTATTTTTCTTGATTTTGTGTTATTTTTTAATATCAAAAATGTATTCAAAAAAATTAGTCTTTAATGTTTTTTCCAGATTCACGCATAAAGGTATAATCAACACAATTTAATCCACCATCTATGATATGTGTTGATCCGGTAATAAAAGCAGCTTTGTTTGAAGATAAAAAACTAACGAACTCCGCAATTTCGTCGGGTTCAGCGAATCTTTCCAAAGGTGTCATTTGAGGCGCCACCTTCCATGAAACTTCAGGAATCATTTCAACATCGGTTTTAACCCATCCGGGCGCTATTGAGATAACTCTTATTTGTTTATCACTATAGCCAAAATTAATCGCTAAACTTTGCGTTACATTGACTAAAGCAGCTTTACTCGCTGCATAAGACATGCTTGAAAATGACCCCTTAAATCCATCAGTGCTGGCTATGTTGATAATAACCCCGTTTTTCAAAATGGAATTAAATAGTCCGGTACTTATTGCAAATGGCGCCGTAACATTCACTGCAAAGACGGCATCCCAGATGCTCATGTCATAGTTACTGTAATCTTCATCATCAGGAAAGGCTCCAGCATTATTGACAATCAAGTTAAATGATTCATTTTTCATTTCTGAAATGAATTTCATTAGTTTGTCTCTTTCGGTAAAATCAGCTTGATGCATTTTGAACTTTCGAGGAAATTTTTCAGTGAATTCCTCTTCACATTCATTTTCTGAATTGAATGCAGCGTGAACAAAATAACCTCCTGCCAACAGTTTTAAACAAATAGCATAACCAATTCCTGACTTTCTGGATACTCCAGTTACTAAAGCTATTTTATTTGACATGGAATTCTCCTCCGTTAAATCATTTATGTTTAGGTATCTGTTGAACGATACAATGAATACCACCACCACCCAAAAGCAACTCTCTTGCTGGAATCTGAATTATTTTTCTGTCTTTAAAAATATCAAGGTATAAGGCTTTTGCAGCTTTATCATATTCAGCAGGACTTTCATCAAAAGTAGAAGAAAAGGATGGGATCAGAACAGCACCATTTACAAAATATGAATTGACATATGAGGCGGGCAGTCGATCATTCGGAGCCCTGGGAATTGAATATTCTGAAGAATCAATTCCTTGACTTTCTTCCTCAGTTATGTGTAGTGCTGGTGGCTGGATTACTTTTATAATATTAAATTTTATGCCTTTACTGTCTTTGGCATTTATCAATACCTCATAGGCTTCATTCGAAATATCATATTGAGGATCATTCTTATCATTGCACCAATTCAATAAGATTGTATTGGCATCAACAAAACAACACATATTATCAATATGCCCATTGTTCTCTTCCAGATATAACCCTTGTTTCAACCAAATAAATTTATTAATTCCAAGGAAACGCTTAAGCAGTTCCTCGATTTTTGCAAAAGTATAGTTGCTATTCCTACTTAAAATGCACTCTTTAACGGCAAGTAATGTTCCCTTTCCGTTTGTATGAATAGCTCCTCCCTCTAATATTAAAGGACAACGATGTCGCTTAGCCTTTTCTATTTCTAATATTTTCCGTGCAACCATGTCATCTAGCTTCCAAGGGAAATAGGAACCCATCAAGTCCCATTTGTCTATTTCACTAATTTGACCAATCCCCCCCCACGCATTAAAAAACCAATCGACACCGTGGAGTTTATTTTCACGATCTAAAACGAATGTCGGGCCAGTATCTCTTATCCATGCATCATCAAATGAAATCTCAATTACTTGAATATTTTTTGACAGCTGTACTCTTGCATTTTCATACTGAGACTGATTGACACCAACCACAACCTGTTCAAACTGCGAAATAATATCAGCAATTTGAACAAAAACTGCTTGAGCAGGCTTTGCCCCCAAACGCCAGATATCAGTTCTTTCTGGCCATAATATCCAAGTTGCCCTATGTTCTCCAAATTCTCCTGGCATGAAACAGTCATAGTCTGCCGGAAATTTGTTAATATTCTTCATATTAATATTACCTTTTTATTTGATACGTGAT
>CAZDRI010000054.1:0-4305 GCA_964508055.1 uncultured Thiotrichales bacterium | reverse complement strand
TTGAAAAAAAATGTTTATAATAAAAAAAGTGTCCAGTCAAATGGGGGAACCGCACCCTGACCCTAATTATATTAAAACGCTGGATGCGAAAGTTGAATCAGCATATATATCATTATCTTATACATTTTGATTATTGAAATTGCATGTTATCATTTAGGGAATGTTAAATTCTAAAATCACAGAATTTAGCTAAGATATGATGTAATGTTTTATTTATCAAATATTTTATTTATCAAATAGTTATATAAAATAAGCAGACAAGTGTAAATGATTTTACTAAAAGGATTTAGCAGATATAGACATATTAATAAGACTGTTGTAAAACTATATTGGGGATGGAGTTTGAGGAAGGGGATTTTTGTTAGAGACTTTATAAGTTATTGATATAGCTCCCCTTCCTCATACAAATAACTTGGAAAAAAATGTTGCAAAATGTATAAAATACATTTTGCGACAATTTTATTAATATAAATTATGTGCCAATAATTTTTCTGCTTCCTCATTAGTTATGCCTTTGCGTTTTGCATAATCAGTGGCTTGTTCTTTAGTTATCCTTGCTACCCCAAAATATCTTGCGTCTTTATTAGCAAAATACCAGCCGCTAACTGATGCTGCTGGCAGCATAGCATAACTACTGTTAAGTTTTATTGAAGTATTTTCTTCAACATTTAAAATCTTAAATATTTTTTCTTTCTCAGAATGTTCAGGACAGGCAGGATAACCAGGTGCAGGGCGAATACCTTGATATTTTTCCGCTATTAAATTTTCATTATCAAATTCATCTAAGTTATAGCCCCATAAATCTGTTCTAACCTTATGATGCATTAACTCAGCAAAAGCTTCAGCAAGTCTATCAGCTATAGCCTTAATCATAATAGAATTATAATCATCATTATCTTTTTCATATTTAGCAACTAATTTATCAATATTTATGCCTGCTGTTACTGCAAAAGCGCCTAGGTAATCATTAATATTACTGTTTTTAGGAGCAATGAAATCAGCTAAGCAATAATTTGGTGTATGAGATTTTTTGTCTAACTGTTGTCTTAGTTGATGTGATTTGGTTAAGATTTTTTTATTAGTTGAATCTTTATATATTTCAATATCTTCATTAACGCTATTTGCATTGAATATTCCAATTACTGCATTAGCAACTAATAACTTATTTTTTATTACATCTTCAAGTACTTTATTAGCATCAGCAAATAATTTTTGAGCCTCTTTACCAATTATTTCATCTTGTAAAATTTTAGGATATTTTCCAGCTAATTCCCAAGTTTTAAAAAAAGGAGTCCAATCAATATATTTGCTGATTTCTTGCAAAGAATAGTTATTAAACTTAAACACACCTAATTTATTTGGTTTTTTAACATTACTAAAATCTAATTTAGCTTTATTATTCCTTGCATTTGTTAGGCTTAAAAGATTACTAGTATTTTTATTAGCATGTCTTTGTCTTATAATTTCATATTCACTATTCAAATCTGATAAAAACTGGGTTTTATTTTTTTCTGATAATAATTTAGCTACAACTCCAACAGCACGAGATGCATCTTTAACATAACAAACTCCATTTTTATATTCTGGTGCTATTTTTACCGCACTATGTGCTATAGATGTAGTAGCACCTCCTATCAGCAAAGGTATCTTAAAGTTAAGGCGTTTCATTTCTTTGGCTACTATTACCATTTCTTCCAATGATGGAGTAATAAGACCTGAAAGACCAATAATATCTACATTTTCTTTAATAGCAGTTTGTAAGATATTTTCAGTAGCAACCATAACACCTAAATCAATTATTTTATAATTATTACATTGTAAGACTACCCCAACAATATTTTTGCCAATATCATGCACATCTCCTTTTACCGTTGCCAGTAGGATTTTCCCTTGAGTAAAGGTTTTTTCATTATTTTGTGATTTTAAATACGGCTCTAAATAAGCTACAGATTTTTTCATAACTCTAGCAGATTTTACAACTTGCGGTAAAAACATCTTACCAGAGCCAAATAAATCACCAACTACATTCATACCAGCCATTAAAGGACCTTCAATAACTTTTATAGCACTTCCTAGTTTAGCTAATGCTTTCTTAGTATCAGTATCAATAAATTCAGCTATACCTTTTACTAAAGCATATTCAAGACGCTTTTCAATTTTAAAATTACGCCATTTGCTTTCTTTTTCTGCTGTCACTTTGCTTTCTGAATTCATATAACCCTCAGCAATTTCTAATAGCTTATCACCAGCATTTTTATCTGTATTTAGTACTACATCTTGCACTGCTTTTTTAAGTTTACTGTCTATTTCATCATATATTGTAAGTTGCCCTGCATTTACAATAGCCATATTCATACCAGCTTTAATTGCATGATATAAAAATACCGAGTGGATAGCTTCACGCACAAAATTATTACCACGAAAAGAAAAAGAAATATTAGATACTCCTCCTGATACTTTTGCATAAGGTAGAGTTGTTGTAATTTCACGACAAGCTTCAATAAAATCAACAGCATAATTATTATGTTCTTTAATACCTGTCGCTATTGCAAAAATATTTGGGTCAAATATTATGTCTTCAGGAGGAAAGCTAACTTCATTTATTAAAAGGTCATAAGCCTTTTTTGATATTGCTACTTTTCTGTCCTTAGTATCGGCTTGACCTTTTTCATCAAATGCCATAACAATAATTGCTGCACCATATTGTTTACATAATTTAGCTTGTTTTATAAAATTATCTTTTCCTTCTTTTAAGGATATGGAGTTAACTATAGGTTTACCTTGCACCCTTTTAAGCCCTGCTTCAATAATATCCCACTTTGAAGAATCAAGCATAATAGGCACTTTTGAGATGTCAGGCTCAGATGCTATTAAATTTAGAAAATTAGCCATAGCAGACTTACCATCTAACATAGCCTCATCCATATTAATATCTATAACTTGAGCACCATTTTCTACTTGAGAACGGCAAACATCTAATGCTTTTTCAAATTCATTATTAAGTATAAGTTTTTTAAATACAGCTGAACCTGTTACATTTGCCCTCTCTCCAACATTTACAAATAAGCTATCATCTCCTATATTAAAAGGCTCTAATCCAGAAAGTCTAAGTTTTTTTTCTACTTTTGGTATCTTTCTTGGCACTATATTTTCAATACTATCAACTATTTTTTTTATATGTTTTGGGTTTGTGCCACAACAGCCACCAATAATATTTATAAGCCCTGATTCTGCCCACTCAGTAAGTTCTTTTGCCATTGCATCTGGGCTTAAATCATATTCACCAAATTCATTTGGAAGCCCAGCATTTGGATGGGCTGAGATAAAACATTCACAAATATTTGATAATTCTAATACATATTGTCGTAGTAAATCAGGACCTAGTGCACAATTAAGACCTACAGATATAGGATTTATGTGTTTAATGCTATTATAAAATGCCTCTGTGGTTTGTCCTGATAGAGTTCTTCCTGATTGGTCAGTAATAGTCCCTGAAATCATAACAGGGAGTTTTTTATTTATTTTCTTAAACACTTCTTCTATTGCAAAAATCGCAGCTTTTGCATTTAGAGTATCAAATATTGTTTCAACTAAAATAATGTCTATGCCACCATCAATTAAAGCTTGGCATGATTCTTGATATGCTGCTACTAATTCATCAAAACTTATATTTCTAAAAGCTGGGTTATTAACATCAGGTGATATAGATAATGTTCTAGAAGTAGGACCTAAAACTCCTGCTACAAATCTTGGTTTAGTCAAAGTAGAAAATTCACTGGCTGTCTTTTTTGCTATTTTTGCAGATTTAAAATTAATCTCATAACATAAATCTTGCATTTGGTAATCAGCCATAGCTATTTTATTGGCATTGAAAGTATTAGTTTCTATAATGTCGCAGCCTGCTGCAAGATATTTTTTATGTATGTTTCTAATAATTTCAGGCTGAGTTATAGATAATAGGTCATTATTACCTTTTAAATTAATATCCCAATCTTTAAAACGCTCAGAACGATAGTCAGCCTCTTTTAATTTATGACATTGAATCATAGTACCCATAGCACCATCAAGAAAGACTATTTTATTTTTAAGGATATTATTTAATAATTCAGGCATTTAGTTAAATATTTTAATAATAGCTGTTATTATCCCAGCATATGTTTTTAAATTGACTAAGATTATTGCAACATATAAAAATATATTTTGAGACCTTGGCGTTATTAACTATTTTTTTCATTTAATTTATCGTCATACTGCCCTGAAACAAGTTCAGATACTGTCTTAAAAATCAAGTAATTTTATTAATTT
>CAZDRI010000053.1:0-4978 GCA_964508055.1 uncultured Thiotrichales bacterium | reverse complement strand
TGGGAGAGCAAACAGTAAAGAAAGTATATCAGTAGCTAAATTTAGCTCTTATAAATCTACTGAATTATATTTCTGTATAATTTAGTTCATTTTTTAATGAACTATTACTCTAAATAGAGTTCCTTTTTCGGCATTCTATTGAACTAAAAACAACTATTTATACAAAGGAGTAAATTATGGCATCTAAGATATTAGCCTTTGCTAAAAATAAAATAATAATTATCGCTTTATTATTTTTTGGACTAACAAATTTAAGTTTTGCAATTACAGCTAAGATTAAAGCTAGTGATAATAAAGTTTATCAGGTTGAATTTGATACTAATAATGCAGAGGTTTTTAATATAAGACAAAATGATTCTGCCATTGTTCCTTCAGAAGAAATAGCGGCTGAGTTATTTTCACATAAAAAAATATTAGTGACAGCATTACAAAATAAATTTATAAATAAACATAAAAAAGAAATTCAAGATTCTAAAGAAATTCTAGCAGCTATTAAAACTAAAAATGCAATAGAAACCATGCTAGGAGTAGGAACTCAAAGTGCTATATCTCTTCTTGCAATAGGATTGGGGAGTGCTCTTTCTTCTACCGGTATTGGTGTGCCGATAATAGCTTACGGAGTTGTAGAAGCGGGTGATGCCGTAATGACAACTACTGAAGCTTTTAGAGACTCAGGTAACATACGAAATATGAGGGCTGTAAGTAGAGGGATTGTTTATATATCAGATGCGTTTTTAGAATCTACTAATACAAATAAAGATAAAATTATAGAGAGTATTAATACAAAAAATGTAATAGACCATGAATCAATAAGAAATATACAAGAAACTTATAAATTATCAGAAGCCTATGGCAAACTCTTTTTAGATTTCTACAAGAAATATGCAAAAGATTCAATGGAAAAAGATCCATTTACTACCAATTTAATACCAGGAGGTAGCATAATTGACTCATTGTCAAACTCAGAAGATAGAGAAGAACTTGCTGAAACAATTAAAAATCTTGGAGGTGAAATTGCAAAAAAAGCAATAGATGAAGTTTCTACAGAATTAGAAAATATATACGGAAAAGAAGGAGTAAATAAAAATTTAAGTATTTTAAAAGAAAATGATTTTTTTAAAAAACAAGAGTTACTTGTCCAAAAAGAATCGGCACCTAAAGACCCGGCACCTAAAGACCCAAAAATAATTATAGATTGGGGGGATTATAATAATCCTATTAGCAATTCCGACAAATATGCAAATGATAATAGTAACAAACAATTGTGTGGCAATAATTGTTATTTTTATGATGGTCCATACGATAACAAAAAACAACAAACCATAGCTCAATTGCCACCAACATATCAATTCTCACCTAGGGCACCATTATTTGTATCTAAATTTAGGCAGACACCTATATATACATTTCCTAACACACATAAAACTGATGAGATTGCTTTAATTAAAGCAATATATGGTGATAATTATGTTATAGCAGATTGGAATGATTTAAGTGCACCATACAATGCCAATCCTGCTGAATTTGCAAGACAATGGAAATTTGGTTATGGTATGGATGACGGCATAAGAGCTACTCCTTTTGAAAGACATCACACTGGTAATGCAAATAATGCGAGAGGTTCATTAGGGATAAGTGTAAATGGTGTATATACTGGAAGCGATATACTTAATTATTTTGATAAAAAATCACCAGGATATGATTATGCTGTTCTCGCTTCACTTGGGGAAAATGATTTTGTTCTAGGAGGTGGTACACCTTACAATAATGGCTTATTAGTTAAGAAAATAGATACCAATATAAGTGATTTTAAATTTGATATAAGTAAGGGACCAACAACAAAGAAACTATGGTATGGCAATTTAGTGTATTGGGATGATGCCAATGTTAACCAAAAAAACCTTAAATTAGAAATAGACCCAGTTCAAAAAAAGATTTCTACTTTACAAATAGACGGAACAGATAGAAATCTTCCAAATTTTTCTTTGTCAACACATTATAAATCACATAATAGTTATTATTTTGGTAAAGACTATATGGGAGTGCGTTATGGATATCAAGATAATAATTTACACGGTTGGGTGGTAACAACACCAGACCGTGATTTGGCTACTTATGACTATACATCTTGGGGTGAGTGGCAAGAAAATCTTTCTAAAAACACTAATAATGTTACAAAATCTGGAGCACACTGGATAGCAGGGCGTTTAACTCCCGCTAATGAAATCCCAACTAATTCAGTTGCCAATTATAACGGCAAAGTGTTAGGTTTAGTTGATAATGGCTCGGTGCAAAGCGTCAAAGGAGTTGCTAATTTAACTGCAAACTTCAGTGATAGAACCCTAAATGGCTCTTTTAATAATATGAAAACAGCTAATGGTAACGCTTGGAAAACTTTAAGTGTTAATGCTGGTTGGTCAGCAGGGGTTAATTCAATATCTGGTAGTTTGTCAGGTGATGGAGCAAGTGGTAGTGTGAAAGGTAACTTCTTTGGGTCAAATGCAAAAGAGTTAGGTGGTTCTTGGCAAACAACTGCGGGTAGTGAAAAAGCTGCAGGAATATTTCACGCTAAACAATAATCTAAAATGATAAGATTAGTAACTAATATAGCTATTTTATTGTCTTTATTATTGACTTCTAATATAACCAAGTCAGAAGAAACTAAAGTTAAAAATATTAAAGAAATAGAAATTAATGCAAAAGATATAGCCAGAAAAGCAGTAAAATTACTAAAAGAAAATAAAGCTCAAGAAGCTTGTAATATTTTAGATAAAGCATTAATTAAAAAATATGACCCACAGCTTACTTTTTTAAAAGGGCAATGTAAATTTAATTTAATGGATTATAGTGCTAGTGCTTTTCAGTATCAATTAATGTTAGAGCAAAATACTAACTTGCCAAGAGTGCGTGTTGAATTAGCTAAAACACTAGCAACTATGGGTAAAGTTAATGAAGCAGAAAAAGAATATAAAAAAGTTTTAGAAGGTGATTTACCTAAAACAGTTCGTAATAATATTAACAACCAACTTAAAAATATAGATACTCGTCGTCGTTGGGGAGGGTTAGTTAGTTTCATTTGGCTTTTTAAGTGATACTAATGTTAGTAGTGCTCCTTCAGACCCTAATATTCAAGCATTTGGTGTTCCTTTTTTGCTTGATGAAGATTCTACTGAAAAAAGTGATAGTGCAATTTTAGGTTCTGTTTCTTTTGGTAAGTATTTTAATATGGCAAATGTTAATATTGGTGATGAATGGCGTTATGATGTTTATGCAAATTTCACAGATTATTCTATAGAGGATGATTATGATAGTTTATCAATTGGAGTGTCTTTAGGTCCAAACTTTTATTCTAATGCACAAATTAGTCTGCCCTTAGGAATAAATACTGCGTGGGAAGGTAAACACCGAACTTCGCAATCAGTCTCATTTAGTCCATCATATAGTAGAGCAATAAATAATAAACTTAGGATGAGTAGTCAATTATCCTTTAATTATTCTGAAGATATAAGCTCGAATGATTTAGAAAATGGTTTGTCAACAGGCTTAAATTTAAACTTTCAATACAATATTAATCAAACAAATATGATGGAATTTCAATTAGCAACTCAAGATAATGACGCTAATGATTTAGATTATAGCCGCTATAAATCAGATGCTATAGGCGCTAGTTGGAATACAATGCTTAATAATATTAGAGTATCAGTTAAACCAACTTATACTAAACTTTATTATGATGAACCTGACCCAATAGATGGTGGAGTAGAACGTAAAGATAATCGTTATACCTTAAATCTTAATATGTATAAAAGCATTAAAATTAATAGCATAGATATTACTCCAATATTCAGTTTTACATGGACTAAAAATAACTCTAATATTGATAGACATGATTATGTTAGAAAGCAGGTATCACTTCAATTTAGATACCAGTTTTAAAAGAAGTAAGAGTAAATACTGCATTCGTTCCCAAAGTAGTAATTGAAAACAAGTCAAAATATAAAGGAAATAAAACCGCGTTTTCTTTGCGATAATAAATATTTATTAGCTATTTTAAATTCAACAGACATAGAGCGATTATTTTGTCATAATTACATTTTTTTTGTTAGAAAGTTTTTATGAATCTAAATAAAAGAGGTTTGTTAAATTTTGTATTATTGCCTATTTCCTTAATATATTTTATCAATTCGTTCCCAAGCTCCTGCTTGGGAATGCATCTTCCAAATGACATTACATCCTCTTTAAAAAGGGGAAACCGGCTTACTGCCGTGCCTCTGCAACCTTTTGTTATCTTTTAATATATGTTTTCATCCCACAACGAAAGACCATGGACAATAAATTTTATCCAGTTGCCTTTTTCTAGTACTACACCGTTTGTTTCTTCAATATCTATTGCTATAGGTAAATCATCAATATCGATGTCAAACACAGTATTATCAGAATTTTGGACAACTTTCCCAATCATTTCATAGCTAAATGGTTTTTCAAGTGCTATCATTTTGGGTTCAGAAACATGGGGCAATATCTCAAGGCCCTCGACGGATTCAATATCAGTTTCAACTGAAATATATTTTCCAGGCTTTAAGGTGTTTGGGTCTTTATCATAGGGGACAAAATATACATTTCCAGAACAGATATTGCTTTTAAAAAGACCTTCATAAGAGATAGTTTTTCTTCTAATTAAATGAGTCTTATCGAAATCAACACTGGCAATTAAAACTTTCATTTTATCCGATAAAGATAACAATTTATTATAAGTCGTGATTGTAACATAATATATATTTAACCATCTAAATATTCAATTCGTTCCCAAGCTCCTGCTTGGGAATGCATCTTCCAAATGACATTACATCCTCCTTAAAAAGGGGACAGAAAAAAAGAAAATACTGCATTCGTTCCCAAAGTAGTAATTGAAAACAAGTCAAAATATAAAGGAAATAAAACCGCGTTTTCTTTGCGATAATAAATATTTATTAGCTAT
>CAZDRI010000052.1:0-5128 GCA_964508055.1 uncultured Thiotrichales bacterium | reverse complement strand
GTAGTTATTTATTAAACTATATCAATATGTTATACTCTTTTTAAGGATTGACTAATTATTCGCACCAACTCTTCATCTTCGTCTTTAAATGTATGCACAACTAATAATAAATTTTCATTTAAAGACTTGCCTAACATAATCCATCTGTTTTCAACGCCATAATGTTTATCATCATATATACTTAATGCAAATTGGTCTGAGAATACATAAGAAGCTTGTTCAAATGTTACACCGTGTTTTTTAATATTGAGTTTTTCTTTATTCGAATCCCATTCAAAATTCATCGCTAAATTTTAACACATTTTATAATTCTGTGTTTTATTACAAAAAAAAGAGTAGCGTCCCTTTTCCTCTCTTTCAACTCGTTCCTAAGCTCCTGCTTGGGAACGAAAAGCTTGGGAACGAAAGGATATAATTGCTTACTTAGGTGCGCATTCCCAAGCAGGAGCTTGGGAACGAAAAAAATAAAATATACTCTTGTCAGACAAAAGCTGCAGACAGTCTTCTGCTCTAACTATTAATTTTTGCTTGAATGCCTAATTCTCTTAGTTGTGTTATGCTAACTTCTGTCGGGGCTTCAGTCAAGAGGCAAGCTGCAGTTTGAGTTTTAGGAAATGCTATTACTTCGCGAATAGAATCTGCACCACTTAATAACATAACTAATCTATCTAATCCAAAAGCTATACCACCGTGAGGAGGGCAACCGTATTTTAAGCCTTGCAGTAAAAATCCAAATTTATTTGCAATCTCTTTTTCATCAATACCTAATAATTTAAATACTAATTGCTGCATATTACCTTTATGAATACGGATAGAGCCACCGCCAACTTCATTACCATTTATTACTAAGTCATAAGCTCTTGATGGCACATTTTTAGATTTATTAATTTGTTCTTCTAATTCTTCTGCACTGCATTTTGGTGCAGTAAATGGGTGATGTATTGCAGTTAGGTTATTATTTTCATCTCTTTCAAACATCGGAAAATCAACTATCCACACTGGAGCCCATTTTTTAGTATATAAGTTTAAATCTTCAGCTATTTTTTCGCGTAAATTTGCAAGTGATTCATTAACAATTTTTTTCTTATCAGCCCCAAAGAATATTAAATCTCCTACTTTTGCATCAACTTTTTTGACAATCTCAGCTACTATATCAGCAGCTAAGAATTTTAAAATTGGTGATTGAAGACCATCTTTATTAACTTTTATATAAGCTAATCCCTTAGCACCATATGTGCTTACAAATTGAGTATAGTCATCAATTTGCCTGCGAGTTAAGCTGGCACCATTAGGTATTTTAAGAGCAGCCACTCTACTATTTGTATCATTAGCTGGAGTTGCAAATACTTTAAAATCAACTTTTTGCATTAAGCTCCCTACTTCAACTAACTCTAAAGGTATCCTTAAGTCAGGTCTATCTATACCATATTTTAAAATTGCTTCATCGTAAGTAAGTTGGGGGAAATTGGCGGCTAAATCAATATTTATAGTTTCTTTAAACAAACCTTTTATCATATTTTCCATTAATATCATAATATCTTTTTCATCAACAAAAGATATTTCAATATCTAATTGAGTAAATTCAGGTTGTCTATCGGCACGCAAATCTTCATCTCTAAAACATCTAACAATTTGATAATATTTTTCAAAACCAGCCATCATTAATAATTGTTTAAATATTTGTGGTGATTGCGGTAGAGCAAAGAAATTACCAGGATAAGTTCTTGATGGGACTAAATAATCTCTTGCACCTTCAGGAGTTGCTTTGGTTAAAAAAGGCGTTTCAATATCTAAGAAATCATTTGCTGCCATAAAGTTTCTTAAATATTGACTTACTTTATCTCTTAATTTTAAGTTTTTTTGCATATTATCTCTACGCAAGTCAAGATAACGGTATTTAAGGCGGACTTCTTCAGAAGTATCTGTAGCATCCAATTGAAAAGGAATAGAGCTTGAGGTATTTAAAATCTCTAAATCACTTACTATAACTTCAATTTCACCAGTTGGAATATTAGTATTTATAGCCTCATCTCCACGATATATCACTTTCCCAGTAATTTTTAGGACATATTCATTACGCACAGTTTCAGCAATATTAAAAGTTTTACCTAACTCTGGGTTTAGCACAATTTGAACTATGCCTTTTTTATCCCTTAGGTCAAAAAATATCACACCTCCGTGATCACGCCTTCTATTTACCCAACCACACAATGTTACTATTTCATCTATATTTTTTTTAGTTAGTTCACCACAATAATTTGTTCTCATATTTATTATTTACTCTTTTTAATTTTAATTTTTTTAGACTCAGGAGTTATTATCCCTGTTGATATTATTAATTTAAAAGCTTGGTCTATGCTCATATCTAATTCTTTTACATCTTTTTTTGGCAGCATAATAAAAAAACCAGAAGTAGGGTTAGGAGTAGTTGGGACATAAATATTAATTATTTCTTCCCCAATATACTCTTCAACCTCGCCTTTATAATCACCTGTTTGAAAAGCTATAGTCCACAAACCTTTGCGAGGATATTCTATTAATAATGCTTTTTTAAAATTATCATTTGATGAGGTTAATAATGATGATGATAGTTGTTTTATTGCATTATAAATACTGCGAAATCCAGGAATTTTATTTAATAGTTTTTCCCACAATTCAACTAATTTTTTACCTAAGAGATTAGCTATTAATACTCCAGTAATTAAAATTATAATAAAAACAAAGATTACTCCAAAACCAGGAATATTAAAGCCAAATAATTGTTCAGGACGATATGCTGCTGGAACTATATTATCTAAAGATTCAACTACAACTTTAATAAATAAGACTGTTACCCCTAATGGCAGCCAAAATAACAATCCAGAAATTAAATAATAGCGTAATTTTTTCATTGATGCGGACAACTACCACTTGAGCTACAAGGAGGTGGATTTTTTGTTTCTGATTTTTTATTATTATCTTTAAAATCTGTTGCATACCATCCACTACCTTTTAACTGAAACCCAGATTGAGATATGATTTTTTTTAGGCTATCAGTATTGCACTTTTCACAGAAAGTAAGCTCTGCATCAGCTACCTTTTGTAATTTTTCAATATGGTTATCACAATTTGTGCATTTGTATTCGTATATAGGCATAGTTTTATTAAGAGTTCAAAATGTTAATATTTTACCCTAAAAACTTCTTCATCTCTTTTTGTGAGTATATCACAGCCATTTTTAGTTACTAAAATTGTGTGTTCCCATTGGGCAGATAAAGACCTATCTTTAGTAGTTACAGTCCAATTATCATGTTTTGAGGTAATAACTTCATAACCACCTAAATTTATCATAGGTTCTATGGTAAATGTCATACCTTCTTCTAATATTGGACCATTATCTTCTTTGTTGTCATAATGGACAACTTGCGGCTGTTCGTGAAAATTAATGCCAATACCGTGCCCGCAATAATCTCTCACTACTGAGCAGTTATTTTTTTTAGCATGAGCTTCAATTGCTCTACCAATTTCATTAAGATATACTCCAGATTTGACTACATTTATACCTTCTAATAAACATTCATAAGCAATGCGACATATCTTTTGAGCTTTAATATTAGTTTTACCTACTAAAAACATTTTAGAAGTATCGCCATGGTAGCCATCTTTGATAACGGTTATATCAATATTTATAATATCGCCTTTTTTTAACCTTCTAGCACTTGGAATGCCGTGACAAACAACATTATTTATTGAAGTGCATATTGATTTTGGAAAACCTCTATAATTTAGTGGAGCAGGCACAGCATCAAGCTCATTTACAATATAATCATGACAAATTTTATCTAATTCATCAGTAGTTACACCTGCTTTTACATATGGTGCAATCATATCTAATACTTGAGCTGCAAGTTTACCTGCGCTGCGCATTTTGGCTATCTCAGATTGAGTTTTAATGCTGATAGCCATCAATCATTACGATTATTTAATAGTCTTTGTTCTCTAATTTCTAAAGCTTTGATTCTATCTTCAATTTTTGGATGTGACCTAAATAAATCAGCTGCTTTATCCCCACTTATACCAAAAGCAGCCATCTGCTCAGGTAAAGCTTGGGGAGCATATTGTTGTAATCTTCTTAATGCACCAATCATATTATGAGTTCCAGCTAAGTCTGCGCCGCCAGTATCTGCTATATATTCTCTTTTTCTAGAAAACCACATTATTATTATTGAAGCTAATATAGATAATACAATTTGAGCAAATATTGTAGTTAAAAAATAACCAATACCATAGCCTCTTTCATTTTTGAGTATAACTCTATCTACAATATGTCCTATTACTCTTGAGAAGAAAATAACAAAAGTATTTACTACTCCTTGAATTAAAGTAAGAGTTACCATATCACCATTAGCAACATGAGACATTTCATGTCCAACTACAGCTTCAACCTCACCTTTATCCATACCTCTTAACAAACCTTGACTTATAGCGACTAAGGCGTTATTTTTATTAGCTCCTGTTGCAAATGCATTCATATCTTGAGTTGGAAATATTGCTACTTCAGGCATTTTAATGCCTACGATTTTAGCTTGTTTTTTAACAATATCTAATAACCATTTTTCTTCAGAAGTTTGAGCAGTTGTTATTACTTTAGCGCCAGTCATTTTTTTAGCCATCCATTTAGACATAGCTAAAGATATAAAAGCACCTCCAAAACCAAATATTCCAGAGAAAATTACCAAAGCATTTATGTTTAAATCAGAGCCATTTTCTTGTAATAAACTTTCTACTCCTAAGATGCGCAAAGTAATACTCAGCACAATCATAATAGCGATATTAGTAGCTAAAAATAGAAAAATTCTTTTCATTATTTACCCCTTAAATAAAATTAATATAAATTATAGATATTGCTTTATTCTCTTAATTTCAAGGTTTGAAATTATATCATTGTTTTACTTTTTATATAATAGCGTGTCTAGATGAAGCGCCTGCTATGCGAACCAAAATGATTTGAAATACGGAATTTTATTACCATCATTATCAGTGACATTTATAAATTTAGGCTTGTCAATAGAAGGTATGCTATCTTTAGGAACTCCTACAAAAAATATTTTTTTATTATCAATTACGGTATCTGTAATATTAATAAAAT
>CAZDRI010000051.1:0-5578 GCA_964508055.1 uncultured Thiotrichales bacterium | reverse complement strand
AGGTTTTCGTCATCACGAGATGGCAACCCTCAACTTCCATCATCATGAAAGAGCGTTCTTTCTCCTTCCGTCATCACGAGGGAGCGGTAGCAGGTGATCCAGAGATTGCCACGTTCACTACGTGAACTCGCAATGACGAGTTATGCTGCTGGTAAAAACCCCTATACCTTAATAAAACAAGCTACATAATTCACTACTTTTCTGAATAGTTTTCAATCAAGCACACCTTATTACCAGGTAATCTACAAATTCTACCAGCTAATTCTAATTCTATTAATAAGCAATTCAGAATCTTTACAGGAATCTCAAGTTGGTTCATAATATCCTCAACTGAAACAGGGGAATGAGATAAGGATTGAGCAAGCTTATCTCTATATAGAGTAAGTTCAGCATCAGAAGGTATACTTTTTAACACACTATCCACAAATATTAATGGTTTATCTGAAACAAATGATGTTCTTTGCTGCACTATTTTGTTTAAATCCTTGATTATATCATCTGGTGACAAAGCTATATTTGCCCCTTGCTTCAATAGCTTATTAGTTCCTTCTGATTTAAAATCCAGAGGAGACCCAGGTACTGCATAAATCTCCCTATTGTAATCTAAAGCAAACCTAGTAGTGATTAACGTTCCAGACTTTTTTGAAGCTTCAATCACAAGTACCCCTAAACTCAAACCTGCAATTATCCTGTTTCTCTGTGGAAAGTGCTGTGCTAAAACTGTTAGATTAATGGGCTGTTCAGTAATTACCACTCCTTTTTCATATATATTTTCATATAGCTTTATGTTTTCTTTTGGGTAAATATGTTTTATTCCTCCTGCAATTACAGCTATTGTTCCTTTCTCCAAACTTCCTTTATGTGCATATGAATCAATACCTTTAGCTAATCCTGAAACTATTATATAACCTGCATCTGAAATTTCTTTTGCGAACTTATGTGATAGCTTATTACCGTTAATTGTTGAATTCCTACCTCCAATGATCGCAAATTTATGCTTATTTAGCAATTCTGTGTTGCCCTTAGCAATAAGAACCGGAGGAAGGTCCGGTATATGAGTTAATATTCTTGGATAATCCTCATCACAAGCTAGTATTAGTTTAGCACCATGTTTTTCAGTTTCCGTAACTTCTTTCTCTATACTTTCTTTGCTTGGTACTAATTTCTTCCCCCTTGCTCCACCTCTTGCAGCTAAAACGTTTACATTATTGATCGCTTCCTGAGGGTCAGCATATACTCTTATTAATTCAAAGAATGTTTTAGCACCAACATTCTCTGTTCTAGCTAACCTAAGCCAGGAAAATCTGAATTCTTCTGCTTTATATCCATTTAATATTTTACCAGAACTCATCCAGTTTTTAGCTGTGTTAAATTTCGTTAGCATTAACATCTATCTTTATCCTGCTAGGCAAAGCTCCAAACCACTTTTGTTAGTTTGATAACATTATGCCAAATGACATTTTTTATATGTTGTTTCATATTCTTCCCACATTAAGATAATTTAACTTTTGTAGTTATTTATAATATATTGAGGCCTTATGTAATTAGATGCAAGATTTATTATTCCTTTCAATTTACAGTCTGCATAATTAGCTATGTTTCTAGCATCTAAAACGACCTGATTTGGGATAATATCTACATTACCTACCAAAAAGTATTTCTCCTTTAAAGATTCTACCTCACCTTTTGTTATCACTTTAATATCAGAAGTGCTTTTACAGCAATTAAAACTTTGAAAATAGAACTTTCCAACACCTGCTTCTAATACAACCCCTATTTCTTTATTCTTATATTTGTATGCAATAGCATCAAAATTTGATACAGGCAACAGGGGTATTTTCAATGCGAAATGTATTGCATTTGCGACGGAGATACCAACTCTTAAACCTGTAAACCTACCTACTACAGCTGTTACTGCAACATAATCTAATTCCTGAAAATTTATCCCAACTTTACTTAACCCCTTTTCTATTGCACTATTTATGGTTTCCGCTTGCTTATTAGGTTTGTTATTATTTGCGTAATATAAAATCTTCCCATCTTTTATTATAGCAATGGAAGCATACAAATACGAGGTATCTAAAGCTAAACCTATCATTTTAACATTTTTTCTTTTTGAAAAGGTTTATAAAACCTCTCAAAAATTTCACTAAATGGAAAAGCTAGAAGTGATAGTAAAATGCAAAACAATTCTCTTGTAATATTACAGTTAAAAAAAGCTGTAATTTTTGCATGCAACAAAAATCCAATTAAACCTAAAAAAATTGATAAGTACGCAAAAACAGTTTTTTTCTTAAAATTAAAATAACAAGATACTATTGGTAAAAAAAGCGTACAGACCATAATTTCATACCCTACAAGCATAACTTTTACAATATCGTTAAAATAGTTGGCAATAATGATTGCAGTAATCCCCAGTATTATTGTAAATAGCCTGGTATAGGATAGGCTACCTTCCTTTTTGAAGTAGTCTAACATTAGGTTTGAGCTTATTGCACAAAGTAAAGAATCCCCCGTTGAAATTATTGCACAAAGTATAGCTAATGCTGCTATTGAAGTGATAAAATTGTTAGAAGTTTGAATAAAAAAGAAAGTCATGGCACTTCCTCCATCTGGTACATCGCCTAATTTTCTTGCAGCTATTCCAAAAACTAAAGGTATAAAGGAAAATAATAATAGCAATAAGCCTGCTAATAATGCTGATGTATATGCAACCTTTGTATTTTTGGCTGAAAAAAATCTCTGTGCCATATCCTGCTCAATGAAAACATATAAGAAAGGTATTAATATATATGGGGTGAAAGATACATTATTTGTGTTTTGGGTATTTAGAAGATTTTCAAAAGCAAATTGTATATAATTAAAATCCTTCAATAAGTAATATATAACAACAACTGTAAAAACTAGAAAAATAACAATAATCTGAACCACATCTGTATATACTACTGCCTTCATACCTCCGAGAACAGTATAGATAATTAATACTATCCAAAAAGCATATAGTATCACTTCATTTTCTATGCCAAAACTTACTAAAAGCTTCCTTGTCCCTATAATCATTGAAACTAGTATGCCATAAAGTGAAAATATTGAGATAGCAGAAGCAACTTTTCTTAAAAAAACAGAATTGTATTCCTTTTCAAATAGCTCCGCTACTGTTCCAATGTTCTTTTCTCGTAACTGTTTTGCACCAAAAAATGTTATTCCTATGAGGCCTAAAGATAATCCTAAAGTATAAAAAATACCATATATACCGTATTTATAGGAAAGTTCAGAAGTTCCTAAAACAACACCTCCTCCTAGCTGAGTTGCTAAAAGAGACATGCAAATAGCAAAAACCCCCAATTTTCTATCAGCTAGAAAATAGGCATCATTATTTTTTATGTTTTTTGTAGACCTATAGCCGATAATCAGGAAGATTGAAGAAAGTATTATCACAAATATAGTGAAATAACAACTCATAAGCCTAGATAATGCAATGTATTACTTAAACTCCAGTTAAGATAATCTCAAAAGATGGTATCATCTCACCAACTATTTACATTGGACCTGTTAATTTTTCTTTTTCTTTTCCGTGCTTCTATGCTTTTTCTAAGCTTTCTTTCTGAAGGCTTTTCGTAATTCTTTTTTTCTCGCATTATTTTAAACACACCTTCTTTTTGTAACTTTTTTTTGAGTGCCTTTAATGAATACTCAACATTATTAAACCTTACTTGTACTTCTACCAAAACAGAACTTATATTGAATCAAAACTATTGCGATAAGCATACTATATACTTTATGAGCTGACAATACATAATTTCGCAAATTTAGAAATTGGACAGAATAATAAACTACAAATTTATACTAGTTTCGCATTAAAAAAATCAAAGCATACAGTAAAATTGAAAAGTCACGCTGAGGGTAATTAATGGATTGCCACGCATGCTTTGCATGCTCGCAATGACGAGGCACAGAGAACGCAGCCTTACAATGATGATACTTTTCCACGTCATCACGAGATCGCAACAGCGATCGTGGTGATCCAGAGATTGCCACGCTCACTAGGTAAATTCCCAATGACGGGGATGTGAAATGATGCAAACACGAAACTTATAATTTATTATAAAAGGAGAGGGTTTTATAGCTAAAGCAAGAAAAGTTGAAACATTATCGTCATTGCAAGCATACACTTCGTCAACACCGTCATTGCAAGCATACACTTCGTCAACACCGTCATTGCGAGCTCACACTCTTTCCACCCCGTCATTGTGAGCCTACAACAGTAGGCGTGGCAATCTACTTTTTTCATAATTGTATATCTCTACCTTTCTTGCTTTAGCTATAGCTGGTGATTTCATATTCTTTTCCTAAAACGCAATCAAATTCTTTCAAAAACTTTTCCTTAATGATTTTGTCTATCTGCTTATAACTAAACAACTTACCTTTTTCTATTGTCATGGATGTCATCTTATAACCTGAAAGCCCACAAGGAATAATATAATCAAAAAATTTCATATCAGGATTGATGTTGATAGCTATCCCATGATAGGAAACCCATTTCCTTAATTTTATCCCTATGGATGCAATCTTTTTTCTTACTTTGCCATTTTCAACCCATACACCAATGTTTTCATTATCTACCTTAGATACAAGGCCGTTTTGTTTTAAAACATTTACTATCCATATTCCAAGTTTTTTAATAAAGATTTTTATATCAGGTTGACCTTTAAATATTTTATTCAGGTCTAACATAGCATAAATGACCTTCTGTCCTGGTCCGTGGTAAGTGAATTTTCCTCCCCTGTCTGTGTAGTAATATGGCACATCAATTTTTTTCACTATTTCTGTATTGCTTGCACTCCTGCCAGCTGTGTAAATACTTGGATGTTCCAATAACCAGATAGTTTGATTTGCATTGCCTTCAATAATCGCCTTAACCTTCTCCTTCATGTAACAAATGGCAAATTCATAATCAATGCTTGTATATGAGTAAGCAAAGTCAACTAGTTCCATAAGGTAGTCTATAATATCTATAAAACCTTAGAATCAAGAAATAAAGAACAGAGAAATAGCTGGATCATACCACTCCACAAAAAACTTAATTAAAAGCTTATCACGAATTACGATAATAGATAATAACAACATAGGAGGAAACAGAAGCAAGCTACGCACTTGCTTCTTAAAAAACTACCTAATTACTGTAACTGATCTTCTATTTTTCGCGAAGACTTCTTCAGAGTCGCCAATGATAGCAGGTCTTTCCTTACCAAAGCTAATTACAGTCAACCTGCCTGGATTGATACCATGTTGCACTAAGTACTCTTTTACACTATTCGCACGTCTTTCGCCAAGGGCCAAATTATATTCAATTGTTCCTTTTTTGTCACAATGCCCTTCGATAACAAAACTAAGATTTGGGTATTCCTTCATAAACCCTATTTGTTTATCGAGAATGATCTCACTTTGAGTAGATAAATTTGCACTATCAAAAGCAAAAAATACCTTATTCCCAACCTTGCTTTCAAATTCCTCAAAAGTTGTATAAGATACTGGGCTGATACTATCTTCTTTGCTATCAGCACTTTCTTGTGGTTTA
>CAZDRI010000050.1:0-5600 GCA_964508055.1 uncultured Thiotrichales bacterium | reverse complement strand
TCCTAAGCCTTTCCCCAGTCAAACAAAAGTGCAATATGTTTCTGAACTTAAACACTTAGTATTAAAAATTACTTAAATTTTAAAAGTCTAATTTATACTTTATATCTTTTTATTTAGACATCAAATTAAAATTGATAGTTTTATATCTAATTTACAATATACAAATGTAATAAGACCATTGCAAAATAGCTTATTGGGGATGGAGTTTGAGGAAGGGGAGATATATTGTTTCTTAACTTATTGATTTTACTCCCCTTCCTCATACAAACAACTTGGGTAAAGATGTTGTGAAATGTGCTTTTTACATTTTGCAACACTCTTGTAATATATATTGAACGCACCTAGTAGCTTTGGTGATAAATGCTCAATCAAGTATAATGCCTAAGTTTTAATATAGGTTATTTAAAATAGCTAATGAAACCAGCTAAAAATAAATTTAAAAACTTAAAACACAAACGCATATCTTTATTAGGTATGTCTGGTGTTGGTAAAACTCATATAGCTAATATTTTGCGTAATAATGGCGATTGGTTTCATTATTCAGGTGATTATCGTATAGGTTCAAGGTATTTAGATGAACATATTTTAGACAATATTAAATACCATATGATGCAAGATGAATTACTAAGAGAATTGTTAATTAGCGATTCAATTTATATTAGTAATAATATTACTTTTGAAAACTTACTTCCTATTTCCAGTTTTTTAGGCAAAGTGGGCAATCCAGATAAAGGAGGCTTACCTTTAGATGAATTTATAAGAAGGCAAAAATTACATCATGATGCTGAAGTTAAAGCTATGTTAGATGTGCCTGACTTTATTAAAAAAGCTCAAGATATTTATAATTACCCACATTTTGTTAATGATGCTGGAGGTAGTATTAGTGAGCTTGAAGATAATAATGTATTAAAGCTATTAGCGGAGCATACTATTATTATTTATATTAAGGCTAGCCATAAAAATGAAAAAACTTTGATTAATAGAGCTATATCTAATCCTAAGCCTTTATACTATAAAGCAGATTTTTTTAAAATTAAAATTAACAATTATCTACAAGAAAAAAACCTTGATTATGTAGCACAAATTAACCCTGATGATTTTGTGCGCTGGATATTTCCAAAATTATTTTATAGTCGTATTCCAAGATATGAAAAAATTGCAAAAGATTATGGCATAGTAATAGAAAGTGACAAACTTCATAAATGTAAAATAGTAGATGATTTTTATAATCTTATAGAAGAGGTTTTATAATGCCTGTTATTGCTCATTCTAATTTACCATCATTTAAAAGACTTAAGGCTGAAGGGGAAAAAGTTCTATCAAAAAAAAGAGCTGATAAACAAACTATTAGAGAATTACATATAGGGCTTTTAAATATGATGCCTGATGCTGCTTTAGAGGCAACTGAAAGGCAATTCTTTCGTCTTATTGGTCAAAGCAATCAAATAGCACAGTTTTACATTCATCCCTTCTCCTTAGATTGTATTGAGAGGGGAGATAATGCCAAAAAGCATATTAATACTTATTATGATAGTTTTGAAAACATTAAAGAAGAGGGCTTAGATGCTCTTATTATTACTGGTGCTAATATTACTCAGCCAGAATTAGAAAAAGAGCCATTTTATGATGAACTTAAAAACATTGTTAATTGGAGTTATGAAAATGTAACTTCAACATTGTGCTCTTGCTTAGCAACTCATGCGGTAATGCAATTTCGTTATCAGAAAAAACGCATTAGATTAGATAAAAAATGTTGGGGAGTGTATCCTCATACAGTTGTAGATAGAAGTCATCCATTAGTTAATAATGTTAATACTTTACTTGATGTGCCTCATTCGCGTTTTAATCAAATAACTGCAAAACAATTTATTGATGCTGGTCTGAAAATATTAGTAAGCAGTAACAAAGGGGTAAATTTAGCAGTGAGTGAGGATTTAATTAGAATAGTATTTTTTCAAGGTCATCCTGAATATGACACTGTAAGCCTGCTCAAAGAATATAAAAGAGAGGTTAAGTTATTCCTTCAAGGTATTAACAAAGAATATCCTAATTTTCCTGATAATTATTTATGCTTACAGTCAAAGGCAATTTTAAGAGAATATCGCCAAAATCTTATTAATAATAAAGCTACTATAGATGATTTTCCAGACCCAATTATTAATAATAAAATTAATAATACTTGGCATGATAGCGCCTCAGCAGTAGTTAATAATTGGATTGGTTTAGTATATCAATTAACAAATGCAAATAGAAAAAAACCTTTTATGAAAAAGATAGATATTAATAATCCTTTAAATATCCTATAAATATGGATTTTATAAGGGGTTTACAAAATCTTAAATCTCAAGGGTTTGCTGTTACTATTGGCAATTTTGACGGTGTTCATTTAGGGCATCAGATTATTATAGATAAGCTTAATAATAACGCTAAAAAACTAAATATTAAATCATTACTTATATCCTTTAATCCCTCTCCAAAAGATTTATTTTCTAAAGAGTCAGTTCTTAAATTAACTAATTTTCATGAAAAATATGAACTTTTAAAAAAAACTAATTTAGATAAATTTTTAATTATTAATTTTAATAAAAGGTTTGCTAATTTAAGTGCTAAGGATTTTATTAAAGATATATTAGTAGCAAAACTTAATATCAAATATTGTTTGATAGGAGATGATTTTCGTTTTGGTAAAAACAGATTAGGCGATTTTGATTTGTTAAAAAAAGAATCTCAAAAATATAATTTTATTGTAGAAAGAATAACAAGTGTAACAAAAGATAATATAAGAGTAAGTTCATCAAATATTAGAAAATCAATCATAAATAATGATTTTAATACTGCTGAAAAAATGTTAGGACATAAATACTTTATTATCGCTAAAGTAATTCATGGTGATAAAAAAGGCAGAGCTATAGGCTTTCCTACTATAAATGTTAATAGAAAAAATGTCCCTTTTAATGGAGTATATGCTGTTAATGTTATATTTGATAATAAACTATATCAAGGCGTTGCCAATATTGGTAATAGACCAACTCTAAATGGCACAGAAGAAAGACTTGAAGTACATATATTTAACTTTAATAAAGAAATTTATGGTGAGCAGGTAAAAGTTATTTTCAAAGCAAAAATTCGTGATGAAAGAAAATTTAGTGATATTAATGAGCTAAAAAAACAAATAGCTAAAGATTGTAAATTAGCAATGGCAGTAAAATAACCTTCCTAACTATAAAAACATATTTTTTTTCATAAACAAAATAAGAAAATATGCAAAATAAATACTATAGCCTATGGCACTAAAAATATATATTTACTTTTGAGATAAAAGTGCAAATATGTATTCTAAAAGCAGACAATTTCTTGCTTTATAAGCAAACTAAGCGTATCATTTTTAAGCTTTTTTCTGTATATATTATTTATGAGACAAAAAGTAGTAGCAGGTAATTGGAAAATGAATAGCTCACAGGAGTTTGTTGCTGATTTATTAGCAGATTTAACAAAAGGTGTAAAAAATATTAAATCTAAAGTTATTGTTTGTCCTCCTTTTCCATATTTAGCACAAGCAGAAACTTTAACTAAAGCTAGTAATGTGTTGGTAGGGGCTCAAGACTTAAATATCAATTCATCTGGCGCTTTTACTGGCGAAGTATCAGCTGATATGATTAAAGATTTTGGCTGTAAGTATGTTATTGTTGGTCATTCAGAAAGAAGAGAATTATATAATGAGAGTAATGATGTGGTTGCTGCAAAAGTAAAAACAGCTCTTGATAATGAACTTACTCCAATATTATGTGTAGGTGAGTTATTATCTGATAGAGAAGCTAATAAAACCGAGCAAGTAATAAAAGAGCAATTAAATGCAGTTATTAACAAAGTTGGAATTGATGTATTTGAAAATATAATCATTGCTTATGAGCCTGTTTGGGCAATAGGCACAGGTAAAACAGCTACACCAGAACAAGCTCAAGATGTGCATAAGTTTATTCGTAACTTAGTTGGAGATAAGAATAAAAACATTGCTGAAAAAATACAAATTTTATATGGTGGTAGTGTAAATGCAGAAAATGCAAAGAGTTTATTTTCGTGTGCTGATATTGACGGCGGCTTAATTGGTGGAGCATCATTAACAGCAGATGATTTTTTAGGTATATGTAGTAAGGCAGGTTAGTATATGTTTACAATAGTTTTAGTTATTCATGTTTTATTAGCAATAGGGTTAGTATTATTAATATTAATCCAACATGGCAAAGGTGCTGATGCTGGTGCGGCGTTTGGAAGTGGTGCCTCAGGCACAGTATTTGGTTCAAAAGGTGCTAATACTTTTTTGTATAAATTAACCGCCTCTTTAGCTATTAGCTTTTTTGTTACTAGTTTAACTCTAGCTTATTTAGCATCAAGTCAAGCTAATAAAACTAATATTGAAAAAACTAGCAGTATTATGCAAAATGTTGATACTAAAAAATCTAATACAAAAACAACTACAGATAGTGTCCCAAATTTAGATACTAATAAAAAATCAATTTCAGATATTCCAACTCAATAATTTTTATATCCTTTTGCCGAAGTGGTGGAATTGGTAGACACGCAGCCTTGAGGGGGCTGTGGCTATTGCCGTGTCGGTTCGACTCCGACCTTCGGCACTAATATTTGTAATATTTGACTTTTTTAGGCAAGTCAAAAGCAAAATAAATTTGCTCACCTCAAAGGGCTGTTATAACGAAGTTACAACATTATGTGAAAAGCAACACCCAAAACCTGTTTATAGTTCTCATCTTCATATCTCACATAACAAAAAAACATCTTAAGATGGGTTTTTAATTCAAAAATAATGCCAAGCAACCGGATATTGCTGTAAAAATCGACACAGCACTTCATACCATTGAGAAAAAACAAGCCTCTAAAAGGTGTATTGCTAGATAATTATTTCTCTCGTATTGGTCTTGACGTTAGCAAAATGGCGGCACTTGTTGATATCATCAACAATATCCAAACCACAAAAGATAACGAGCAAGATGTAGTCGGGCGGGTTTATGAATATTTTCTGAGTAAATTCGCACTTAAAGAAGGAAAAGGCGAGTTTTACACGCCAAAATGCATCGTTAATCTTATTGATGAGATGATTGAGTCGTATAAAGGCAAGATTTACTCGAGGCATTTAAAGGGTTGGAGTATGAACTATAAAAAATTGGGTGAGTATATAGAAATAGTTAGTAAAAAAATAATGATTTTTCCGTGAATAAATTGTTAGGAATTAGCATTCAAAAAAAAATTATTAACTCTATTTCAAATGTCTCCAATACAAATATGTCCAATTACAAAGTTATAGAAAAGAACCATTTTGGATTTAGCCCTGTAACCTCTCGCAATGGAGAAAAGCTTACAATCGTTTTATTAAAAAATGAAAATAAATCAATCTTATCTCCTGCCTATCAAGTATTTAAAATCAAAAAAGAAAACAAACTTTTGCCCGAACACTTATTTTTGTATTTTAACCGCAGAGAATTTGACCGCTATGCTCGTTTTCATTCTTGGGGAAGTGCCAGAGAAATATTGTTTAAGTTCAGAAACATATTGCACTTTTGTTTGACTGGGGAAAGGCTTAGGAA
>CAZDRI010000049.1:751-5658 GCA_964508055.1 uncultured Thiotrichales bacterium | reverse complement strand
TTCATAACAATACTTTACCATGCTTTTAAACATGCTTAAGTTGTCATGACCCTTATTTTAAATAACTAAAATATATTATGACACACAACCAAATCAAAGGGGCATTAATTGCCCAAAATTCAAATTTTAAAAGACTAGCAGGAGAACTGAACAAAACACCAGTAGCGGTGCAATTAGTAAGCTCAAGAAAGATAAAATCACGCTATGTGGCAGAGGCAATAGCTAACAAGATTAAAAAACCTTTATGGGTGATTTTTCCAGAATATCCAGAGTATAGAGATGTTAAATAATAAAACTAGACAAAAGGCGGGGAACAAATATCCTCATCAAAAATTTCAGTCCAATAAGGAATGCCAGTCTCAATCAGCATTGGGAAAAACCTACCAACAGAAGCAGTCATATCACGGTAAGAACTGCCAGGACGAAGATAATAATCATACTCTGATAAAAAATTTAGAATTGCAAACGCCTGCCTGCAATGCAAGATACTTGCATAAGCTAAAAGTAGCCTATGCAATGAAGGCTGCCACTTCTTGTTACGCTTGGCAGGAGTTGAGAGAACAAAATCTAAAATTTCCTTTTTATTGGCTTCTCTCCAAGATTCAAATTGGTCTAAACCCATTTTTTTTAATTTTGAGGCAAGGAGCTTTATATCTGAAGTGGTTAAAGATTCAACGATTTCTTCTTCGTGAGTTTTACTGGCTTGGGCGTAATTGTCTAGCTCCATTGGTTTATAAATATAAAAAGATTAGATTATATCTTAATAAAAACAAATGAATAGCATAGAGCTTAGTAATTCATTAAGAGTAACGCCACAGTATGTGCAGTTAGTTACTAAAAAAGCTATTGATAAGGGTGTGCCAGTAGTAAATATACGAGGTGAGAAGTATTTATATAGTTTAGTTGAAGGAATTGGTGGGCGAGGTAAGGTTTATAGCTACACACCAATAAGAAAACTAAAAGTAGCAAGAAAGCCTAAGCGAAAGATTACCAATCCAAGAGCAAGGCTAAATCCAAATGACTTACCACAAGTTCAAAATTTAGATAAACCTACAGTTGAGGAAAAAATAGCAATAGTAAGTTTTTGTAATGTGTCCATAATCCCCCTTGGGCACATTGCAAAGGCTTATGTGTTAAACCACAATAGTGAAATAAAAGTAACTAGCTTAACTGCTAAGTTCAAACGCTGGATTAAGATTTTTAAAACACAAGGCAAAAATGGATTAATTGACAAGCGAGGTGGTAAAGATTTTAAGGCTGATTTAGATTTAGTTAGAGATACTATTTATCAATCTGGTAACAAACATTACACTAGTCAATACCATTGTTATTGTTTTAATTATGCCAAAAAACATAATTTAGCAACAAATATGAAAAACCCAACTGCTGATATTAGTTATTCGGCGTTTGTTAGAAGTTGTGAATATATTATAAAAACAGACCAACATGTTAGGGATTTTCTAAAAATTGGGATGGATGCGTTCACCTATGCTGAGCCAAGTTTTGGAAGTAAGTGGGATTATTCAAATCAGCAATGGGAAATTGGCGCTACTAAAAAAGATATATTAGTTAAAGTGCCAGTTAAACAAATTAGTAAAAATAAAGCTATCCGTGATTACTCACATACAAATCCAAGCGAGGATTATCAATTAGTCAGGATGCAAATTATTGGCATTATTGATAACTTTAGTGGTGCAACTGTCTATGAGTTATTTCAAAGTTCAAATTCATATAGTAATATCAGACTACTGCTAAAAGCCTTTAAAAAATTAGGGATGCCTGAGGTGATAAAAGGAGATAACGGTAGGGATTATGTATCAAAGCATTTTCAAGATGTGGTATTAGATTTAGGTATTAACTATATAAATACACCACTAGCTAGAGGTGATAAAAAAGGCAAAATTGAAAGAAGTTTTAAAACCTTACAGCATAGCCCAGAATTTGAATGCATGGCTGGTTTTGTGGGACATAATGTAGCCCAACGCCAACATTTAGAGGCTCAATCAAGCACAAAATTAGAAAAATTATCAGGAGTGGCAAGCAATATAAAAGGCGAGTATTTATGGTGGTGGGAATTGGCGAATTGGCTTGATAATTTAATGGAGGATAAACAAAAAGGCAAATATTTAGAACATACTCCTTTAAATGAACAACAAGAGATAGACACTTTTAGAGTCCTAGGTAAGAAATCAATAAAAAGAGTATCAAAAGAAGGCATAAGACATAACAATACTCATTATCTAAGCTATGAAATGTGGCAGAAAGTGCAAATAGGCGATAGGGTTTCAGTTAGAGAACATATTGATGACAGCAGTACTCTATTTTTATTTGAAGGAACTGAATATTTAGGCGAGATTAAAGATAAAAACATCTTCGCTAGAACCCAAACTATAGAAGAAATAAAAGCAACTCAAAAAGAGTATAAACAAAGAATTGTAAGTAAAGCTCAAAAAACAGCAAAAGCAGCTCAAAAGAATTACGGCAAGTATCAAAACGCTATGCGTAATGAGTATTTAGATATTGAGGCTCAACAAATCAAAGTTAAGAAAGAAACTAAAAACACAGAAGAAGAACAAATTAGAGATAAGCATTCTAAGTTTGTGTTGGAGTTAGTTAGTTAATTATTTTATTAATATAGGAGAATATATGAGCAGTTTAAAGAATTTTATTAAAGATAAAGGTTTATCACAGGCAAGTGTAGCAAGAAGTATAGGGGTAAGTGCTGGGGCAATATCACAGTATTTAAAAGGTGTTTATAAAGGCAATAATGTTGATTTAAAAAAACGCATTAATACTTATATTGCTAATTATCAAACTAAAGAAATTAAAGCAGACAAGATAATAGAAACTAGAGATTTTAAGGTTATTCATTTCACTATTGATGAGACTATTATCGCTGGTGTAATGGGTGTTATTTATGGTAAGGCGGGCTCTGGTAAGACAGTGGCGATTAAAGAATATGCAAAGGCTCATCCTGAGGCTATTTTGATTGAAACAACACCAATAATAAGTGCTAGTAAATTATTACAACAAATTTTAGCCCATTTAGGTAATAAAAATGCAATGGGTTCTCCTGAAACATTATTACATGAGTGTGTAGCTCAATTTAAAAAAGCAGAAAGAACACTGATTATTGATGAGGCTGAGAATTTAACAACTAATAATCTTAATAATCTTAGACGAATACATGATTTTAGTGGTGTGCCTGTGGTGTTAGTTGGGACTTATGCGTTATTACAAAATTTAAAAGGTCGTTCTGGGGAATTATTACAGCTTTATTCACGCATAGAAGAGAAATGGGAGATGTTAGGTTTAAATGAGGTAGATAGAAAGAACTTATTCGGTAGTTTTGGCAAATATATTAGTAAATATACTAAAGATATTCGACGCAGTTGTGCAATTTATCGCAAAGCAAAACGCTTGAGCGTATTGCAAAACAAAACACTTGATGAAGGTTTTATTAAATTAGCAACTCAAGCAGTAATTTTAGATTAAGGAGAAAGAAATGACTACATTAATGATGGAAGATTTGGAACTAAAAGAAGTAACAAGAGCAAAAGTAAATAGAGAGAAATTAGCAGCCAGGTTTATAAATATTGCTGATAAAGAGCTTATAGCACTTGCCTGCAAAGGTAGTTATAAGCACAGAAAGGAGCTTAGAACTGCAATAAGCTTAGTAAGATGTTATAGCAATAGAACATTACATTGAAAAAAAGGAGATAAGAATGACGATGATATTAGCATTAATAACAACACTAGTGTCAGGCATGGCACTATGCTGGGGTTTTAATTGGTTTATTGAACAGACCCATATTTTAAATAAACAACTGGAGAGAAAATATGACAACTAAAACAAGAATGAAAGATGTAAATCAAGAAGCGCCACAAACTCAAAAACAAGCAGAGCAGTGGCTACAAAATTTAGCAACCAAACAACGCAGAGTTAAAGCTATAGAAGATGCGATGAATGAACAACTCACCGAGCTTAAGAAAAAGTTTGAACAACAAGCTAAGCCTTTAAATGAAGACATAGAGGACTTATTTGCAGGTATCAAATCTTGGGCTAGTGTTAATCGTGATGATTTATGCAAAAAAGGTGTGAAATCAGTATCAATAGCTACTGGACAAATTGGCTGGAGGAAAAACCCACCGAGTGTGCGTTTAGTAAAAGTGCAAGATGTTATAGAGAGACTTAAACGCTTAAAGTTGTCAAAGTTTATTCGTGTTGCAGAAACTGTGGATAAAGAGGCAATATTAAAAAATAAAGAAAGTGCTCAAGATGTTGCAGGTATTCATATTAATCCTGGTGCTGAACTTTTTTATGTTGAGCCTTTTGAGACAGAAATTGAAAAAGCATCGGTTGTTAGGTAGGTAGAAAATAAAAAATCTCGTTGGGCTGGATTCCTCCCCCTTTTGACACTCCAGTCCAACACTTAAAAGGAATATAGTTATGAATAAAAATAATAATATAAATACTTGTTTTTCATTTGCAATTAGTAACTCTAAGTTTAAGCAACTTAGCGAGGGAAAAATAATCAAAGTCGCTAGGATTTTTGTTAGTGAATTAAAGGTGAAGTTATGAAAACTAAAGATTTACCGCAAATACCAGCAAAAATAGATATTGAAAAATCTTTTAATTATGTTAATTCTCAATTGGTAGATGAGTATAAATACGGGTCATTAGTTGCTTTTAAAAGAGATTTAAGAAGAGATGTCTTAAAAGATGTTGAGGGTAACTATTTGTTAGCTTTTCAACCACATTGCCTTATAGAGCCAGAACATCAGGAAATTGATTTAATAATGATAGATGATGAGGTGAAGTTATGAATAAAAATCACCATATAAATACTTATTTTTCATTTGCAATTAGTAACTCTAAGTTTAAGCAACTTAGCGAGGGAAAAATA
>CAZDRI010000049.1:0-651 GCA_964508055.1 uncultured Thiotrichales bacterium | reverse complement strand
ATCAAAGTTGTTAGATTTAGTGAATTAAATGAATATGACAAGGCTCATATACAATTTAGTGACTTAAATAAAGATGACAAGGTTCATGTGCAATGTGGAAATACTAATGTAGCTTTTGCCAGTGTTTCTAATATCAGTAATAAGTTTTATTATTTGCAAATTTGGAGACAAAAAAAATGAACAGTAAGAAAATAGCATTAAATTTAATTAAAAAACACGAAGGCTTAGAGCTATTCCCTTATAAGTGTACTGCAGGGTTTTTAACAATTGGTTATGGGCATAATTTAGAGGTTAAAGGTATTACTGAAGAGCAGGCAGAGCTAATATTGGCTGATGATATTGATGATGTTATAAATGCTCTTGAGATGCACGATTGGTTTAATGAGTTAGATGGTGTGCGTCAAGCTGTAATTGTTGACATGGCGTTTAACCTTGGCGTAGCTGGTTTGTTTAAATTTAAAAATATGATAGCAGCAATTAAAAAAGAGAATTATGACCAAGCTGCTAATGAGATGTTTCATTCTAAATGGGCAAAACAGGTTGCTAACAGAGCAGTAACACTAGCTCAAATTATGAAGACAGGAGAGCTTGAGACCCTGAAATAAATTCAGATACTGTCTTAAAAATCAAGTAATTTTATTAATTTTTTTA
>CAZDRI010000048.1:0-5709 GCA_964508055.1 uncultured Thiotrichales bacterium | reverse complement strand
TAATAATATTATAAAAAATATTATTATTTTAGATAATAACTTTATAGGTCTTTTAAACATTATTGTTATATGGTTTCTTTTTCTTTAGATAAAGACTGTTTTTTTTATTAGTCTTTATATGTGTTGATTTTATCAGTATAAGATTATTGCAAAATGGATAAAAATACATTTTACAACATTTTTTTTCAAGTTGTTTGTATGAGGAAGGGGAGTTATATCAATAACTTACAAAGTATCTCACAAAAAAAAACCTTTCTCAAATTATAATCCCAATATAGTTTTGCAATAGTGTTAGCAACTACTGCTGGTATAATTTTTGCTTTTAAAATATTTTATAAATATGAAACTAAGTTTTGAATTTTTCCCGCCTTATACTCAAGAAAGAATTAACGATTTAAAAGAAGTTAGAAAAAAACTTAAAGTTTTAAATCCAGAATATTATTCAGTAACTTTTGGTGCGGGTGGTAGTAGTAAGAAATATACTTATGAAACAGTTTTAGATATACAAACAAATGACAATGTCATAGCTGTGCCTCATTTAACATGTATTGCAGCAAATCATAAAGATATTGATAAGTTTATTTATAAGTATAAAAAAATAGGTGTTAACAGTATTATTGCTTTGAGAGGAGATGCGCCTCCTGGTATGCAAAATATTGGTGATTTTCGTTTTGCTAATGAAATTGTTAGTTATATAAGAGAAAAGACCGGTGATTATTTTGATATTAAAGTTGCAGCTTATCCAGAGTATCATCCACAAGCTAAATCTTGTGATGCTGATATAAATTACTTTATAAATAAAGTAAAAGCAGGTGCTAATTCAGCTATTACTCAATATTTTTATAATGTAGATGCTTTTTTTAACTTTAAAAATGAAGTTATTAAAAAAGGCTTAGATGTTGAAATTGTGCCTGGCATTATGCCTATTACTAATCCAAGTTTAATAAGATTTTCTAATTTATGCTCTGCAGAGATTCCAAGATGGATTTTGAATAAAATTTATGATTATAAAGATGATTTAAAAAGCATAACAAAATTTGGTGAAGAAGTAGTAACAAACTTATGTGTAAAGCTAAAACAAGGAGGGGTTGACAATTTTCATTTTTATACTATGAATAAAGCAGAACCAACACTTTCAATTGCTAAAAACTTATGAGTTTAGATAATAAGATTAAGGCTTTAATGCCTTATAAAAACTTATTGACTCAAAGTTTAATTGGCTTAGAAAAAGAGGGGTTAAGAGTATCACCTACAGGAGATATAGCTACTAGCAAACATCCTAAAAAACTAGGCTCAGCTTTAACTCATCCCTATATTACTACTGATTTTGCTGAAAGTTTACTTGAGATTGTAACTCCCCCATTACCAGGAGCTAAGAAAGTATTAGATTATTTATTGAATTTAGAATACTTTGTAAATTCTAATTTAGCTAATGACGAGTTTATTTGGCACCAAAGTATGCCTTGTGTTATTCGTGGTGAAACATCCATACCTTTAGCAAAATATGGTAAATCAAACTTAGCTAAGATGAAAACAGTTTATCGTAGAGGTTTAGGACATCGCTACGGTAGAGTTATGCAAACAATTGCAGGCATCCATTTTAATTATTCATATTCAAAAGACTTCTTTAGCACATATCAAAAAATAACTAAAAATAATATAGATACCCAGTCATTTATTAATGAGTCATATATGGGACTTATTAGGAATTTATTAAGATACGGTTGGATTATTACTTATTTGTTTGGAGCCTCACCTGCAATTTGTAAGTCTTTTTTAAAAAACTATCGGGAACATAGTCTTATTAATTTTAATGAATACACTTTGTATAAACCTTATGCAACCTCACTAAGAATGGGAGATATTGGTTATCAAAATTTTAAAGAAGATAGCTATGGCATAAAAGCAAATTACAATAGTCTTAAGCATTATATTAATAGTCTTGATTTAGCAATTAATACTGAATGCCCAGAATATAAAAAAATAGGTGTTAAGAAAAATGGCAAGTATCAGCAGTTAAATGCTAATATTTTACAAATTGAAAATGAATATTATGCTAGTGTGCGCCCAAAGCAAATTGTTAGTGTTAGTGAGAAACCGATTAATGCACTAAGAGATAGAGGTATAGCTTATATTGAAATTAGATCTTTAGATATTAATCCATTTTTAACTCATGGTATTGATAAAGCACAAATTAATTTTTTAGAAATCTTTATCTTATACTGTCTTTTAAAGCATTCTCCTATAATCTCAACTAATGAAAAAATAGAGATTGACAATAATAATAATGCAGTATCTTTTAGTGGTAGAGATAAGAATTTAGAACTTCATTTTAAAGCTAAGAAGATGAAGCTTATAGACTATGCTGATAACTTATTAAAAGATATGTATAAGGTAACTAAACTATTTGATGATAATTATATTGAATCATTTAACAATATTAAAAAGCGCTTACAAGATAATAGTCTTATACCATCAGCTATGTTCATAAAAGCAATGAAGCAGAATAAAACTAATTTTTTTGAGCAATCAAAAATTATAAGTTTAGCTAATAAAAAAGCTATTTTAAATAAAAATATCAACACCTCAATTATTGAAGAGCTTAATAATTTAGCAAATGAATCTTTAGCAAAACAAAAACAGATTGAAAAAGAAGATAAAATGAATTTTGATGAGTTTTTAGCTAAATATTTTGCTCAATAAGCATAAAGTTTTATTTTATATATTTTGCAATTTTCTTAAACTATTTTTACATATCTAACAGACTTTTTAAACTTTGCTGATTTATTTCAGCCACGATATGGTTACAAGCATAATTAATAGTTAGAGATGACCGTAAGAGGTCGTCTCTAATTGGGATTATTGGTTAAAACCCAGCTGCTATTAGGCTGCCTATGGTTTGCCTAACAAGCTAATAAAGCAAACAGCCTCATTTATGTTAAAATGTATTAACTTAAATAAAGGCTGCTACTTATCCGCAGTCAATTAGTCAGTAAAAATTACTAACTTAGAAACAAGTTTTATAGACTCATAAAAACATAAACATAAAGGAAAATATGCGCAAATATAGTAATAAAGTAACAACTACATTTATCCAAAGATTGATTGTTTATTTATTTGCTTTATCAGCAATATTTACTCTTCAAGTTTTTGGCGAAGAGAATAAAGCTGATGTTGATATGAATTATAGACTAGATACAAAAGTTGAAAAAGTCAGTTCAAGGAATGATTCTAATTCAACGGCGGACCACACCAAGTTTGAAGAACTTAAAGCTAATTTTGAGAGTGGTCCAGCAGTAACCAAAGTCTGCTTAAAGTGTCATACAGAAGCAGGTCACCAATTTATGAAAAATATACATTGGACTTGGAGTTATAAGAATAAAAAAACAGGTCAATTATTAGGAAAGAAACATCTAGTTAACACTTTCTGTACCAATGCACGCGGCAATGAAGGCATGTGTGCTCAGTGTCATGCTGGTTATGGCTGGAAAGATGATAATTATGATTTTGCAAATCAGCAAAATATTGATTGTGTTGTCTGTCATGATCGTACTGGCACTTATTATAAAACACCAACCACTACTGGCAACCAAGCTTGTGCCATTATGTTTGAAGGAAAAAAAGAGATTAAGTGGCAGGAGGTCGCACAGAGTGTAGGTTTGCCCGGTCGTGAGAATTGTGGAGGATGCCACTTTTACGGGGGCGGTGGTGACGGTGTTAAGCATGGTGATCTTGATTCATCGCTGATTAATCCAGATAAAAAATTAGATGTACATATGGATACAGAAGGACTTAACTTTGCTTGTACCAATTGTCATGTTAGCAATAAACATATATGGGTCGGTAGTCGTTATGATGTTATTGCTAAAGATATTGAAGGTATTGTTAAGCCTGGCGAGCGACGAGATGTTGCAACTTGTGAATCCTGTCACGGTATACAGCCGCATCCAAATGACAGCTTAAGTAATATCAAACTCAATAACCATACAGATATTGTTGCCTGCCAAACTTGTCATATTCCAACAATTGCACGAGGCGGTGTAGCAACAATGGTAAATTGGGATTGGCGAACAGCTGGCAAAACAAAAAATGGTAAAGGATTCAAGGAGAAGAACTATATCCAAGGCAATGGAAAACATCGCGCTACTTATAAATCAATAAAAGGCAATTTTAAATACGATGAAAATATTATTCCTCATTATGCGTGGTTCAATGGTCAAATGAATTACACAACTATTGATACTAAATTTGATCCTTCAAAAGGTGTGGTTGATATAAATCGCTATCAAGGTTCGTCAACTGACGGGAAGTCGCGTATTTGGCCACTTAAAAAGATGCATACCATTCAACCTTACGACAAAGGAAATAATACTCTTGTTTACATGCACTTGTGGGGTGATGACGATAATTCCTACTGGGGTAATTATGATTTTGCTAATGCAATTAAAATAGGTATGGAAAAAAATAATTTGCCATATAGCGGTGAATACGGTTTTGTGGAAACAAATTCTTATTGGCCAATTACCCATATGGTCGCACCAAAAGAAGATGCCTTAGAATGTGACGCTTGTCATAACAAAAATGGACGCATGAAAGACATTCAAGGTCTCTATCTACCAGGACGAGATGGTAACAAATGGCTTGATATTCTTGGAATACTAGCTTTGGTTGGAACAATTTTGGGAGTTTTAGCACATGGATTGTTTAGAGTTAAAATGAATAAGAAGGAGGTTTAATTATGGCAAAGCGTTATGTAATGCTTTTCACTCGGTTTGAAAGGTTCTGGCATTGGTCACAAATGGTCTTGATAATGGTATTGTTGCTGACAGGGTTTGGGATTCACGGTTATTTCCATCTTTTTGAATTTGAAACAGCAGTTAACTGGCATACAGGAGCAGCGATAGGGCTACTGGTGCTGTGGGTGTTTGCTATTTTTTGGCATATAACAACAGGCACATGGAAACATTATATCCCAACAACCAATGGTTTATGGAGGGTTGCCCGGTTTTATGCTTATGGCATTTTTCATGGAGAAAGACATCCTTATCATAAAGCCTATTGGCGTAAGCATAATCCATTACAAGCAATATCTTATCTTGCACTTAAGTTATTTCTATTTCCTGCAATCTGGATAAGCGGTTCCTTGTATTTGTTATACCCCTTTTGGGGTGATATAGGTATAGCTACAGGTTTGTTGACATTGGTGGCATCATTTCACACAGCCATAGCATTTGCTATATTGATATTTGTGATAATACATGTCTATCTTTTAACCACTGGACATTCATTTAAAGAGCATGTTATGCCAATGATTAATGGATTTGATGAAGTGTATTTATCACAGGAAGAAGAGGCGTATTTAGAAAAAGATGAACCCAGTCATATTAGATGAATTATTAATAATCTGAAAAGTGAAATATAGCATCAACCCAATAGCTTGTCAGTTTATTTTCTAAAATTTCAAATCAATGACTATTATTGGCAATCTTTTGATATTTATATTTAACCGCCTTAGCTTTTAATCCAAACAATATGACTTTTTTATGTTTGATAACTCCAATGTTTTAAACGAATTTTATCTTTAGCTTTATCTTTAGTTAGAATGTGAGGTATGTTGACTTCCCTTTTTGCTCTTAGTGTTATAATTGCGAGCCTAATTAGTCCAACCTGAATTAACAGCAAAATACTAAATTTAATTTAGAATATTTT
>CAZDRI010000047.1:0-5769 GCA_964508055.1 uncultured Thiotrichales bacterium | reverse complement strand
AAATTAATAAAATTACTTGATTTTTAAGACAGTATCTGAACTTGGTTCAGGGCAGTATGACAGTAAATGAAAAAATAGTTAATAAAGCAAATGTCTCAAGTTTTATTATCTCATAGTAACTAATTCTTCAGCACTAGTTGGATGGATAGCAACAGTATCGTCAAAATCTTTTTTTCTAGCACCCATTTTTATTGCTACTGCAAAACCTTGTAACATCTCATCAGCACCTGTGCCGATAATATGACAACCTACGATTTTTTCATCATCATCAACGCATACTAGTTTTAAAGCTGTAGTAGTTTTATGTTCACTCAAAGCATCAGCCATAGGTGTGAATGTTGATTTGTAAACTTTTACTTTATCAAATTTGTTTTTTGCTTCAGTCTCACTAAGACCTATAGTCCCCACTGGTGGATGAGCAAATACTACTGATGGAATGTTCTCATAATTAAGATGTCTGTCTTTTTGATTGTTAAATAATCTATCAGATAATCTTCTACCTGCTGCAATTGCAACGGGAGTTAACTGCACTTTACCAGTAACATCACCTATAGCGTAAACTTTATCTATATTAGTTTGTTGAAATTTATCAGTAATAATAAAGCCTTTATTATCAACTTTAACAGCTACATTTTCTAAACCTAAATTTTTGGTTTTTGCCCTTCTTCCAATAGCCCATATTAAAGTATCAAAATTAGAAAAGACGGTATCTTCAGCACATATGTTTAAATCTTTATCTACTTTACTAATAGCGGTATTATTAATAATCTCAATACCATGAGTTAACATATCTTTTGTTAAAGTATCAATGATTAAATCATCAAAATTTGATAATATACTATCTGCTCTTATAAACATGCTAACTTCACTGCCTAAGGCATTTAATACATTAGCTAATTCAACAGCAATAAATCCTCCACCGTAAATTGCAACCTTTTTAGGTAGGTCATTTAATTTAAAAAAGCCATCAGAGGTTATGCCATATTCATAACCTTCAATATCTGGAATAACAGCCTCACTTCCAGGCGATAATACAATATGTTTTGCTGTGAAAATCTTGTCATCAACCATAATAGTGTTTTTATCAATCATTGAAGCAAACCCTGTAATGTATTTAATTCCAAGTTTTTCTAAATAACCATCATACCAATTAGCTATGCCATTAATATAATTCTCTCTGCCCGCTACTAATTTTTGCCAATTGAGATTTTTATATTTAATATCAAAACCAAAGCCCTTTGCATTTTTAATAGTTGTTGCGGTATTTGCTGCAAAATACATTATTTTTTTAGGCACACAACCAGCATTAACGCAGGCGCCACCAATTTTATTAAATTCAATAACAGCACATTTTTTGCCATATTCTGCTGCCCGCTCAACTGCTGATAGCCCACCACTTCCTGCTCCAATTGCAATCATATCAAATTGATATTTCATAATATTCCTTGTTAATAAATATAGTTAAAGGGTGTTGTAAAAATTCTAATCTTATAGCCCCGCTTTTAAACTTGCCTCAATAAATTTATCTAAATTACCATCTAATACTGATTGAGTATCAGTATTTTCAATCCCTGTTCTCAAGTCTTTAATTCTAGACTGGTCTAAAACATAAGAACGGATTTGATGTCCCCAGCCTATATCTGATTTAGTGTCTTCTAAATCTTGTTTTAATTCATTTTGTTTTTGTATCTCTAATTCATATAACTTAGATTTTAATTGTTTCATTGCTTGGTCTTTATTAGCATGTTGAGATCTACCATCTTGACATTGCACCACTGTATTTGTTGGTAAATGGGTAATCCTAACAGCTGATTCTGTTTTATTTACATGCTGACCACCAGCACCTGATGCTCTATAAGTATCTATACGCAAATCAGATGGATTAATATCAATATCTATATTATCATCTACTTCTGGGGATACAAATACACTAGCAAATGAAGTGTGTCGTTTATTATTAGCATTAAATGGTGATTTTCGCACCAAACGATGAATACCTATTTCTGTTCGTAACCACCCAAATGCATATTCGCCTTGAAAATATATAGTAGCAGATTTAATTCCTGCAACATCTCCAGGCGATACTTCTAAAAGTTTTACTTTAAAATTATGAATCTCTCCCCACCTTAAATACATTCTAAGCAACATCTCTGCCCAATCTTGTGCTTCTGTCCCTCCAGAGCCAGATTGGATATCTAAATAAGCAGGGTTTATATCCATTTCACCAGAAAACATTTTTTGAAATTCTAAATCAAAAATACTTTTTTCTAATTCTTTTAATTCTTTTTCAATGCTATTTGCAGTAGCCTCGTCATTTTCCGCTTCTGCAAGTTCTAATATCTCTTTTATATCAATAATGTTGCTACTAATATTTTTAAGAGTATTACATATTGTTTCTAAGTTTGATTTTTCTTTGCTGATAGTTTGAGCTTTGTTAGGTTCATCCCAAATATTAGGATTTTCCAATTCTAAAGTCAACTCTTCTAATCTGTGTTTTTTTTCTTCAAGATTGAGATGTTCTGTTAAGGTATTTATCCTTTGAGTTAAATCAGTTATTTGTTGATAGACTTGAGCAAGTTCCATGTAATATAATTTAAAAGCCTATGCTCGGACTTTTTAGTTTATTTTCTAAGTCCTAATTTTGATATTAGTTCAGCATAATGCTTGTTATCTTTATTTTTCAAATATGCTAATAGCTTTTTTCTTTTACTAACTAGTCTTAATAATCCTTTTCTTGAATGTAGGTCTTTTTTATGAATTTTAAAATGCTTCGCTAAATGTTTAATGCGGCTGGTAAGTAGGGCTACTTGCACATTTGCTGAGCCGGTATCATCTTCTGATAATTTAAAATCATCAATAATTTCTTGCTTAGTTTTAGTATCTAAATTCATAACTAATTTTAAATAAAGTAAAACCTCAAAATTATACTTATATTTTTATAAATAATAAAACATTTATAAATAATAAAATAATTGTATGCGACCAATACATTTAGCATTTTTTTTTATAATTTTTTTCGTTTTCTTTTGTTTATTAGTGCTTTATGTTTGTCATTTAAAGCTATTATGCCACTGTCCTTTAATTTTGATTTCTAACGATATAAAGTGCATTTTTTAACATTAAAGGCATCAAAAGTAGCTGTTTATCACAAAAGCATAATATTTTGTATTTTTACTGCATTGTTAAGTTTCTTACCTGTTAAGCAAAAGTGCAATATATTTCTGAACTTAAATATATCATTCTAGATTAATCAATATAGTTTGTAACTAACAATTAATTAAGGGTCTTAACTAGTTGAGCAATTTTAAACTGCTTAAAATACTAGTTATGACAATAAAAAATAAGTAAAGCTTAATATAGCCACTATATAATGAACTTATGTTAGATGAAATAAAAACATCCCAAGTAGCTGGATATATCCTCTCAAAAGAAAGTAATAAAACTATGGATATTTTAAAGTTAATGAAGTTGCTTTATTTTGTTGATAGAGCCTCATTAGTAAAATACGGTGAGCCCATATCGTATGATAATATGGTTGCAATGCCACATGGCATGGTTTTATCAAATACTTATAGTCTATCTACTGGCAGTATTAAATCTCAACCTGGTGGCTGGGATAGTTGGATATCTGACAGAAGTAATCACAAATTATCATTAAAAAAAGAAATATCGTCAAAAAATGACTTTGACAGTTTGAGCAATGCCGATTTAGAAATTATTGATGATGTTCTAAAAGAATATGGTAATAAAAGTGGATTTGAGTTAGCTGATTTACAACCCAACACAGAAATATGCCCTGAATGGAAAGACCCTAACGGCTCGTCAATACCTATTAATTATTATGATATTTTTGTAGCTTTAGGTAAAAACAAAAAAGAGGCTTCTATGTTGACTAAAAGAATAGAAGAACAAAACGCTATTAGTGAAATGTTTTAATTGTTTTGTTTATACCTATACCTATACCTATACCAAAAGCAACAATACTATTACCAACACCAAAAAAAGATAATCCAGACTTAAAGCACCTTTTTATCATTATTACAAAACCCAATAAAGATAATAAAATATTAACAGTTAATATATCAAGTTGTAATAATTATTATTATGATAGTACTTGTGTTTTAGCTAAAAATTGCCATTCTTTTATTAATAAAAAAAGCTATATAGCTTATAGGCATAGTAAAGTTTTCTCAGTAAATGAGCTAAATAAACTTAGTTTTAAATCTTTAGAACCTATAAAAGACAGCATTTTTAATCGTATATGCTTAGGTTTACTAAAATCAAAGCATACTCCATTTGGAATTAAAGAATTTTATAAATTTAATTTTGGAGGACATAATAATTAAGTATTATCTTTCCCTAAATTAGTAATTTTTGCATTTTAGTTATAAAGTCTTTTCTAACTAAGTTATATGCTCCTAAACTTTTTAAATGCTCAGTTTCCACTTGACAATCTATTAATTCATAATCCATATTATTAACTAAGTGGACTAATGCAATTTTTGATGCATTGGGTTTTAGATAAAACATTGATTCACCAAAGAAAACTTTAGCCATACTTACTCCGTATAGCCCGCCAATTAAATTATTATCTTCATATACTTCTACACTTTTAGCATAGCCTAAATGATAGAGTTTTGTATATGCTTTAATCATTTTAGAATTAATCCAAGTACCATCATCATCTCTTTTAATAGTTGCACAGTTTTTAATTACAGCGTCAAATTGAGAGTTAATTTTTATTTGATATTTAGCTGTATTAATGAGTTTTTTTAAACTTTTTGCTATTTTTAAGCTGTTTTTATCTATTACCATTCTTGGATTTGGTGAGAACCATAGCACTGGTTCACCTTCATTAAACCAAGGAAATATACCTTTTTTATAAGCATCTAATAATCTTTCGGTTGATAAATCATCACTAATCGCTAATAGTCCATTAGGGGCTTTAAGAGCATTTTCTATATCTGGAAATTTATCGTTTTTTAGTAAATAATTAAGCATTGTTTATTTTTAAAAATAGTTTAGCAACTTATTTTAGTTTAAGAGTGTTGCAAAATGTAAAAAGCACATTTCACAACATCTTTACCCAAGTTGTTTGTATGAGGAAGGGGAGTAAAATCAATAATTTAAGAAACAATGTATCTCCCCTTCCTCAAACTCCATCCCCAATAAGCTATTTTGCAATGGTCTTAGTTTATTAGAGATTTTGTTTGGTTTTATAATTTTTTGGTATCATCAATAATCTTTTTTTGTTAGGCTGGCTTTATGAATAATGAAGCAGTAATATTAACTGCAATTTTTTGGTTTTCTTTTGCTTTTTCTCCTGGTCCATTTTGGATGGCATGGATGAATTATCACACTCAAAGAACAAGTTTAAAAATTTACCGTGATTATTTAATTTATGTATGTTTAGTATTTAGCACTCATTCTTTTGTATTAGCTATGGCTGTATATGCTTTTGGCTACATCAATGAAAATTTATTCATACCACTTTATTTTATTGGAGGTTCTTTCATAATATATTTAGGTATTAAGTCTTTTTATTTGCATACAAAAAGTAAGAAAATATCTTTTAACTTAAAACATATGACTATGCTTTCTCTTTCAAATCCAAAAGTGTATTTAACTGTGCCTACAGGGGCATTAGGTGCTTTTTTCTTTGAAGATAATATGATATTAAATGCTTTGATATTTTCCACAGTTTTTTTAATACCGGTGGATTCAACTCATAAGTGCACCACACCCAATTGACTAGCGTTTATACCAGTC
>CAZDRI010000046.1:0-5813 GCA_964508055.1 uncultured Thiotrichales bacterium | reverse complement strand
TATAAAATTTTGCTTAATGAACTTAAAAAAAGACCCCTCAACTAGTCAAGACCCTAAAAAAATTAATAATATTTGGAGGCTGGGACCGGAATTGAACCGGTCTAAAAGGCTTTGCAGGCCCCTGCATAACCGCTTTGCTACCCAGCCAAATTAAGCGAAAAGTAGAGTGAGTTAATCTTAATAAAATCTATTTATTAGTTAAGATGGTAATTTATAAACCTAGCTCCTTTATACTTTAAGAATATGGAGCGGGAAACGAGACTCGAACTCGCGACATTCACGTTGGCAACGTGATGCTCTACCAACTGAGCTATTCCCGCAAAGAAAAGGAATTATAAGCTTTTTTGCCTTTCTGTCAAGTGTTTGAAAGTTGCTTTTAAGTATATAAAAAAAGACCAAAGCGTTAAAAAAACTGCAAAATATAATAAGACTACACCTATATAAAAACTACTAAATCCAAAAATTCCACCTTTATATAATAAAAATGAAATTGCAAATAATTGCACAAAAGTTTTAACTTTACCAATTGTTGATACAGCAACAGTTACTCTTTGTCCTAATCCACTCATCCATTCTCTAAGTGCTGATACACTTATTTCTCTTATTATGATTATTAGTGATGCTATGGTAATCAATACTGAACCATAAAAGTGTATTAATAATATAAGTGCAGTAGTTACCATAAGTTTATCTGCAACTGGGTCTAAAAATTCACCTAATTTTGAGGTCTGATTATATCTCCTAGCTAAATAGCCATCTAAGTAATCAGTAATACTTGCTAAAATAAAAATACAGACCAAAATGATGTTTACATGTTTAAACTCAGAAAAAAACAACACTATAAAAACAGGTATTAGAAAGACTCTAGATAAAGTAAGAGTAGTAGGAATATTTATCATACTTAAATATTGTTACTGGCGCGCTCGGCAGGAGTCGAACCTGCAACCGCTCGGTTCGTAGCCGAGTACTCTATCCAGTTGAGCTACAAGCGCAAGAAAAGTGTAATATTATCTATTGATTTTAATTTAGGGTCAAATTTATATGTGCGTCTAATGTATATTGCACTTATCTTTAATAAACATTTTCGTTCATTTTAATGTATTCAACAAAATATTTTTAACTTATGACTATAAGTGCAAAATTTTTAATATATAGAGTGCGTATATTGGTTTTCATAAAAACAAGCTTTTAAGGTATAATATTTTCTTTTTTTTAAGAGTTGATATTTTGAATACTGAAATACGCCGACAAATTTTTAAAGAACTATTAAAGCATAATCCAAATCCATCTACTGAATTGAATTATTCCACAACATTTGAATTATTGGTTGCAGTTACCTTATCTGCTCAAGCAACTGATACTAGTGTAAATAAAGTTACAGCCCAACTTTTTCCTATTGCTAATACACCTGAGACAATATATGAAATGGGTGAAGATGCTCTTAGAGAGCAAATTAAAAGTATAGGTCTTTTTAACTCTAAAGCTAGGCATATAATTCAGACTTGTAAAATATTAATAGAGAAATACAATTCTGAAGTTCCTAATAATCGAAAAGAGTTAGAAATGCTACCAGGTGTTGGTCGCAAAACTACTAATGTGATTTTAAATATTGCATTTAATCAACCAACAATAGCTGTTGACACTCACATTTATAGAGTAGCTAATCGCACAGCTATAGCTTCGGGCAAAACAGTATTAGAAGTTGAAAAAAAATTAATAAAATTTATTCCTGATGAATATAAAAAAGATGCTCATCATTTGATGATATTACATGGTCGTTATACTTGTCTTGCTCGTTTTCCAAAATGCAAAGATTGCAAAGTGGCTAACCTTTGTGAATATGAAGATAAAAATTTATAAAAATAGCTAATAATTACTTGTTTTGATTTTAACTTTTAGTTTCTAATATTTTTTGCAACTACCCTATAAAGCACTAAAAATTAATACTTATTGAATTAAAATCTCTAATTAATTATATTAATAATGAACAAAATGTACGCTATTTATTGGGCAAGTATAATTTATTGTAGTTTTTTTATAATATGGTATAATTTTTGCTCTTTTAAATTTACTTCATTTTTTATATGAGTTCACTTTCGTTAACAGTAGCAAATGGTTTTTATGACCTAAAGACACAAACCTATCCTCCAATATTAACAGCAAATGAGGAATACGAATTAGCTGTTAAACTTTATGAGAAAAATGATTTAAAAGCCGCAAAAAAATTAATTCTGTCTCATTTAAGGTTTGTAGCTTTTATTGCTAATGGTTATAAAGGATATGGCTTAGATAAAGCTGATCTTATTCAAGAAGGTATAGTTGGACTTATGAAAGCTATAAAGAAGTTTAACCCTTATAAAAAAATAAGATTATCTTCTTTTGCAGTTTATTGGATTCGTGCGGAGATCCATGAGTTTATTTTGAAAAACTGGAAAATTGTAAAGATAGCTACTACTAAAGCTCAAAGGAAATTATTCTTTAAATTAAAACAAGCAACAAAGCAAATACATCATTTTCTTACTAATAAAGAGGCAGATAATATAGCTAAAGATTTAGGAGTAAGGCAAAAAGATGTGTTAGAAATGGAATCTCGCTTATATTCTCAAGACATAACTTTTGAAACTGATAGTGATGATGAGGATAACTTTTCACCTGAACAATACTTGACAGATGAAACACAAATACCAGAAAAGCTAATTTTAGAATCTGATGATGAAGAAAGCAAGAAAAAACGCCTATATGAAATTTTAAATTCTTTAGATGCAAGAAGTTTAGATATTTTACAATCTAGGTACTTGAAAGAAAAAAAATCAACCTTACATAGTTTAGCTGATAAGTATGGAGTGTCTGCTGAAAGAATACGCCAACTTGAAAATAAAGCTATTAAAAAGCTAAGGGATGATCTAAAAATTAGTATAGATTAATTTTAAAATTTAATAAAACATAGGAGAAAGCAAATGAATATTAGACCTTTGCATGATAGAGTAATTGTAAAGAGAATGGAGGAAGAAAAAACAACTGCCAGTGGTTTAATTATCCCTGACTCAGCTAAAGAAAAGCCTTCAAAGGGAGAAGTTTTGGCTATAGGGAAAGGCAAAGTTAATGACAGTGGTAAAACAATACCACTTGATGTTAAGGTTGGTGATAAAGTTTTATTTGGGCAATATGCAGGTAATGAAATTAAAGTAGAGGATGAGACTCTTTTAATTATGAGAGAAGATGATATTACTGCAATCATAGAGTAGTTTTGTTAACCAAGATAAATTTATATTAGGAGAATTAAAATATGTCAGCAAAAGAAATACAATTTAGTATAGAAGCAAGAAAATTAATGTTAGATGGTGTTAATACTTTAGCTAATGCAGTAAAAGTAACACTAGGACCAAAAGGTAGAAATGTAGTATTAGATAAATCATTTGGTGCACCAACAGTCACTAAAGATGGTGTATCTGTAGCTAAAGAAATAGAATTAGAAAATAAATTTGAAAATATGGGTGCCCAGATGTTAAAAGAAGTAGCATCTCAGACTAACGATGTTGCTGGCGATGGCACTACTACTGCAACAGTATTAGCCCAATCTATAGTTAAAGAAGGCTTAAAATCTGTAGCTGCTGGTATGAACCCTATGGACTTAAAAAGAGGTATTGATAAAGCGGTAGAAGAAGCAGTATCTAAATTAAAAAATTTATCGCAACCTTGTTCAGATACTTCTGCTATTGCTCAAGTAGGTACTATTTCAGCAAATTCTGATTCTTCAGTTGGAAATATTATTGCTGAGGCTATGGAAAAAGTAGGAAAGGAAGGAGTTATAACAGTTGAGGAAGGCTCAGGCTTTGATAATGAATTAGAAGTTGTTGAGGGTATGCAGTTTGATAGAGGTTATTTATCTCCTTATTTTGTAAATAATCAAGATGCTATGACAGCAGATTTAGAAGAACCTTATATTTTATTACATGATAAAAAAATATCTAATATAAGAGATTTATTACCAACATTAGAAGCAATTAATAAAACAGGTAAACCTTTATTGATTATTGCAGAGGATATTGAAGGTGAAGCTCTTGCAACATTAATAGTTAATAATATGCGTGGAGTAGTAAAAGTAGCTGCTGTAAAAGCTCCAGGATTTGGTGACCGTCGTAAAGCTATTTTAGAAGATATTGCAATTTTAACCGGAGGTCAAGTTATTTCAGAAGAAGTAGGTTTGTCTTTAGAAGCAACAACTATAGAACAACTAGGTAATGCTAAAAAAGTTGAAATTGGTAAAGAAGATTCTACAATTATTGATGGCTCTGGAGATAAAAGTGCAATTAAATCTAGAATTAAACAAATACAATCTCAGATAAGTACAACAACTTCAGATTATGATAAAGAAAAGTTACAAGAACGCCTAGCAAAACTTGCAGGAGGTGTAGCTGTAATTAAAGTTGGTGCAGCTACTGAAGTGGAGATGAAAGAGAAAAAAGCTAGAGTAGAAGATGCTCTTCATGCGACTCGTGCAGCAGTTGAAGAAGGTGTTGTACCAGGTGGTGGGGTTGCTTTAATTAGAGCTATCAAAGGTATTGAAGGAGGTCCTACAGAAAATCATGACCAAAAAGTTGGCTATGATATTATGCGTAGAGCAATGGAAGAGCCATTACGCCAAATAGTTGCAAATGGTGGTGAAGAGGCATCAGTTGTATTAAATAAAGTAGCAGAAAATAAAAATGCAAACTATGGTTATAATGTTGCAACTGGAGAATATGGTGATATGCTTAAAATGGGTATACTAGATCCAACAAAAGTTACAAGAGCAGCTCTACAAAATGCGTCATCAATTTCTGGATTAATGATTACTACAGAAGCTATGATCGCTGAAATACCACAAGAAAAACCAGCAGCTATGCCTGATATGGGCGGTATGGGTGGCGGCGGTATGGGTGGTATGATGTAAAACTACCTTTACTAACTTAATAAAAGCCCTGTTAATTTTGCAGGGCTTTTTTAATTCCAAGCAAAAACAAACGAGGCTTAATTTATAGACTTTATAAGTAATGCACTAGTGAGTGGCACTACATCAATGAAAGAACACATTTTTCTAACTACGGATACCTTTCTAAACTAAAAGGTAAATATAAGAAAGCAATATAAAATAATAGATAATTTTAATTATTGAGCACAATAAAATTTTGTGAATATTACTACCTTTATTCTTTAAATATAAAAAATGCCCTAACATGTATTTGTTGCTAGGACATTTTATTAATATAAAAGCTTGAGCTGTGTCCTACTCTCACATGGGGAAACCCCACACTACCATCGGCGCTAAGTGGTTTCACTTCTGAGTTCGGAATGGTATCAGGTGGGACACACTTGCTATTTCAGCTCAAGCAAACTGGTAAATTTAATAAATATGGCGTAAAGTTAAAATTTATTTTAGGGGTAATTATTAATTAACACAACAATATTAATTATTTCTAAATTACTTGAATTATATGATCAAGCCTCACGGTCAATTAGTACAAGTTAGCTTCATACATTACTGCACTTCCACACCTTGCCTATCAAAGTTGTAGTCTACAACAGACCTTTAGAACATTAAATGTTAGGGAGACCTCATCTTGGGAGGGGCTTCCCGCTTAGATGCTTTCAGCGGTTATCCTTTCCACACATAGCTACTCGGCAATGCCACTGGCGTGACAACCGAAACACCAGAGGTGTGTCCATTCCGGTCCTCTCGTACTAAGAACAGCTTCCCTCAAGTCTCCAACGCCCACGGTAGATAGGGACCGAACTGTCTCACGACGTTCTAAACCCAGCTCGCGTACCACTTT
>CAZDRI010000045.1:0-5861 GCA_964508055.1 uncultured Thiotrichales bacterium | reverse complement strand
ACAAAAAATCTTCTAAATTAAATTTAATATTTTGCTGTTAATTCAGGTTGGACTAGATAAACTATAGGATAAATATCATCTAAAGGACGTGATTGCCACTCTATTACCTTATCATTAACAGCATCAGTCACTTTAGATATTAATGTTGGTGAAACTTCTGCTCCATACATTTCTTTAAATGCTGCTACTATATCTCTAGTGGTCAAGAGCTAGTATCTGATCATCAAAATGAGTTAATCTTGTCTCTCCTTTGCTAACAATTATAGGTTCAAAATTAGAATTTCTATCTCGTGGCACTGATAAGCTTATATTACCTTGGTTACTTTTTAAAATCTTGTTTGAATAACCATTACGAGAATTGCCAGAATTATTACCATCTAAGCTATGTCTTGCATAGCTTAAATGGTCCTCCATTTCAGCACCTAATGCTGCTTCTACTGTTATTTTTAATAATTGCGATGATAAATCTGCTAAATCATCTTGGGTCTTTATATCTTTAGCTAATTCCATAGCCATTGATTTTAGTTTTTCTTGATCTATATTACTGGTGGATTCAACTCATAATTTTCTCCTTTTTTGAGATTATAAATTATGAGCGTTTACACAGTTTAGTTTACAGGCTCTTAAAAAATATAAATATTTTCATAAATTACCCTCTATCTTTATTTTTAAAGGCTTCTATTCTTTCTTGGTCTTTTCTAAGAGAGTCTCTTACTGCATCTAAGTTATCTTGAATACTTGGTGCTATTGCTAAAGGTAATGATGGCGCTAATAAAATTCCACTAATTGCTGTTATAAAAATACCATCATTTTTTAACCTTGTTTTTATTACCCCTTCATTATTTTTTTTACTATCATAATTCCAATTTGATAAAAAGTCATGCGGTCCACCAAAATGCTCTACAACCGAATTTATAAAACCATTTTTTGAATATTCAATACCTAGAACTGTTCCTTTGCCTGTTGCTGAACCAAAAATGTCTGTTTGTTCCTTACCCATAGGATTACGATGCGAGCCAGCTACCTTTTTACCATCACCAAAAATACCAGCACTTAAACCTTCTTTTGTCTCATAATTCTCAGTTACATATTTACGCATTTGTAACGATACATCTGATAACAAAGAAGCAATTAAACTGTCTTTAAATCCTTTTGAAAAATCTTCACCATTTAGCTCTGCCTTAACTCCTGCCATAGTGCCTCTAATAACTGCATTTTTCGTATAATCTTCCATAGACATATATTCATGTTCATTACCCTCTAATGCTGATTTTGTCTCAAGTCCTCCTAATAATTTATGACTTACATAAGCCGTCACTCCTGATGTAATCGCTGTTTTAAGTATAGAATTAGTATCTAAGTCTAACTCATTACCAGTAATAGCACTATTGGCAAATGATGAGGCTGTTTGTTGTATTACAGACTGCAATGCTGCTGACATCATCTTTTCAGTGGCAGTTTGTTGTAAAACTTTTTTCCCTGCTTCAAAAACATATTCACCTCCTACTAATGTAGTACCCTTCCCATAAGTCGCCCAAGCAATAATTGTTTGAACAATTAATTGACCCATCGAACTTAATGTAGTTACTGACTCATTCCATTCTTTATTATTAGCAATAACGCTTTGTAAATCTATACCTTGCGCTTTTAATGCCTCAGTAAGCTCGTCTTGTGATGATAAAGTCTGTAATACTTGCTGTTCAATTGCTTGTGGAGTTAAGGTTTCTTTTAATGGCTTGCCATTTATTATTAATTTTTCTGCTTCAATGTTTGCATCTACTATCTCTTCCTTAATATGACCTTGGGTCTTTATCTTTCTTAATATTAAGCCTGATTCATCTGAAGTCCCATTTACATATTCTAAGTTTTTAGCACTTAATAGTCTTAATAAGCTTGATTGTATTTCTACAGTCTTTGCTTTTATCTCTGACGCATCTAAAACAACTGCTCTTGTGCCAAGTCCTGCTGAAATTTTTACTTCTTTTGCTTCTAAATTAGAGCCTTTTGTTGTTCTCTTATCGCTATTGATTGATGACACACTTTTTGTTAATAATCCACTATAGCTATTTTCTTCTGTATATTTTTCTCTATCTTGTGCTGATAATAATAAAACATCACCACCTGCATTAATTGTTATTTTATTTCCAGCTTTTAATTGACTAGCTATATGAAAACTACTACCACCAGAATTAAGCATTATATTATTCAAAGCTTTAGAATAAGAACCAGCATGCTTTTTTATTTTTGTTCTAGAACTTGAACTTGATGAACCTAAGTTAAAACCAAAAAAACTACTAGATTTTCTAGTATTTGTATTAGTTATTACTTTATTTTGAACTGTTTTAAAATTAATATTTCTTCCTATATCTAAATCTATATTGCCAAAACTACTTTCCAGTCTTGCTCCTTCAGAAAAGACATCTCTATTGGCATTTAAATTTATCCCTTTATCAGCTGATAATCGTGAGACATCACTCCTGAAAAATTGTTGTTTGTAATTTGTTATCTTGGTAGTTTTCTTACCCCACCAATTTCTTTTCCACCGCTTTGTCCACCAATGCTTTTCATTGTAAAAACTTATTGCTGATTTAAGATTTATATTACCTAATGATGATACGGATAACTTGCCACCAACATCTATATCACTTGCTGCTATATTGGTACTCCTCCCTGAATATAAATAAGCATCTTTTCCTACATCAATATTGCTTCTTTTTTGCATTATTAGAATATTAACTTTGTTAACTTCAGATAAAACATTTAAATCTTTTTTTGCTACTAAACTTAAATCATTTTTAACATTTAAATTTGATTTCATAATATTTATATTTCCTAGTGAGGATATAGCTAAATCACTATCAAAACTTAAATTCTTTGATAGAATATTTACATTACCATCAGAATGTAAATTAGCTTTTCCTCTAGTATTTATATAACCATCAACATCTAAATCCTTTTTTACCGCTAAATTTAAAGAATTTCCTGAATGTATGACTGCTCTTTTAAGATTTATATTCCCTAATGAAGATACATCTAATTTATCTTTAGCACTTATAGTGCCTCGGATATTTATATCTCTACCACTATTTAAATTTAAAGAATTTCCTGAATGTATGACTGCTCTTTTAAGATTTATATTCCCTAATGAATATACATCTAATTTATCTTTAGCACTTATAGTACCTCGGGATATATTTATATCACCATCACTATTTATATTTAAAGAATTGCTAGTTTTGATATTAGTACTAATTAATACATCTTTTGCTTTGATATTGGCTTTTATTGAATCTATCCTACCTAGCGATGTGTTAATAAAGTTATTTTTAGCAAGAATATTTAAGTTTTCTGTTTTGATATTACTTCCTATACCTAAGTTGTATTCTCCATCTTTAAATATTATATTATTGCCTTTGAGGTTTACATTTTGTGCTTTAATTTTAGCATTGATATTTAACATATCACCAATACTATTAATAGTTAGCAAATCAGATTTAATGTCTGTTGATTTTATACTGACTTTATTGGCTGTTATTTTTAAATCTTTAGTATTTATCTTGCCGCTGGTATCAATAAAAGCATCTGCTAAAATGTTAGCATTTATGCCACTAGCGTTAATTAAACCATGATTTTCTACCACACCAGCACTTTTTATAATCACATTGTTATCTTGTAATAATGCTTGAACATCTTTTTCTAAATTTTTTATTTTAGCATTAGCTAGATATACTCTAGGTAGCAATGCTTTTATAGCTTTACCATCTACTTTACCCTCTTGTTCTTCATACCAAACAATATCTCTATCTAAACTATCTATTATCTCTTTGCTTAAAGAAATGCCAGGGCTAAGGTTAAACCCTTTTTCCGTTAAATGTTGATATTCCTTTCCTGAGTTTGAATATAAATCTTGCAATAAATCTGCATAACTTTTATCATCATGCACTCTGGGTAGTTTCTTTTGAGTTGCTAATTGTCTTTGTATTTCTTGTTCTTGCCAATAATTATAATTAGCATTTGGACTAAGAAGTTTTAATAGAGGAGAAAATTTTATTGCATTGTTAACATTTAAAAATTGTTTTCTAGTTTCTATAACATACGGTTTTTTGGTCGTAGGTTTTTTAATAATAAATTGACCTCTTCTTGCTAAAGCAGAGTTAATAGCGTCATTTCCTAATAAAGTTATTTTATCTCTTGATTTAGAAAAATTTTGATTATACTCACTAATATCGGTAGCTATTGAATCTTTATCTATAGTTGATTCAGAATTTGTGAATAATGGATTTGAACTTATAATTGATTCTTTTGAATTTATAATTGATTCCTTAGCATCTATAGCTAAATTACCATTAGCACTTATTTTTCCTTTATTCAAAGAATATAATACATCTAAAAATTTATCATAAATTATTGCTGTTTTTATTTTTGCTCCAACTCCAGGACCTGAATAAAATTCCAAACCTCCATCAGAATTTTTACTGAATGAATTACCGTATAAATCTATTCCTTCATTAGGGTAATAATTAAGAAATCTTAAATTGCCACCTATTACTTCTCTTTCTTTATTTAATATATATTTATTAGTAATGGTTTCAAAGAATGTTTGATTGACCAATATTTGTACCTTATCTAAGTAATGAGTTTTGTTTATAAGATTATCTACCTCAATAGTTAAATCTTTATTAGCATTGATTTCTGAATCTAAATTTCCTATTGTTTTAGCAATAAGATTCATATTACTACCTGAATGTATTTTTGAATCATATGAAGATAAAGTTATTTCTACATTTTTTTTTAATAATAACTTACTGCGGTTCATATATGGATAAAGTACTGCAAGTACAGTATCTCCTCTACTGAAAGGTCTGTAGTAAGACCATAAGTTTGGGAAATATGTTTTATAATCCATTGATAAATTATTTTTATCAAAATAATAGTCATATTCCTTACTAACAATATCATAACCATAAAAACCATCATTATCAGCAGCTCCTTTTAAATCATAAGCAACCCCCAAGTTGTCAATAATATCAGCTTTTATATATACATTTTTTTCAGCCTTAATATCTCCAGCTTCATTTGTTAAAGTTAAATTAACACTATTTATATTTAAATTAGAGTCAGATATTATTGATGAAAATTTATTATTTAAATAAGCATTTATAGCTAATTTAATATCTCCTAGGGCATAGATTAAACCTCCTCGAGTTTTAACATCATATTGGTTATTATTTAAAGCGTTTGCTTTAATATAAATATTTCCGCCTGCTACTAATCTTCCTCCTTGATTGTTAATAGTTTTAACTGCTATTATTTGTTCTACATCATTTTCAATAATCTTAGATTGAATATTTAGGTTTCCTTGGGCTATAGCTATAGTATTTTTGCCTATATTTGCAAATGTATCAGCTATAGTTAATTGAATATCTCCTCCAGCATAAGTCAAACCACTATTAATTTCTTCACTATCTCGTTTGTTAGTGAAATTGTCTGCTATGATAATAACATCATTATTTGCAGATATCTTGCTAGCTTTATTTATTAGATTATTAGCTTTTAAAAGAATATTATCAGCATAAATTGCAGAATCTTTATTATTTGTTAAAGTATTAGCACTAATATCAATACTATTTGCTGATAGCTTAGTGTTAGTATTTTTAATATCTTGAGCATTAATAATAATGCCACTATTAGCAGATATAAAACTATTAGCACTGTTTAATTTATTAGCAATTATATTTATAACTTGATTTGTTGCTATATTTACATTTGCATTAGTGATACTATCAGCATTTATATTAATATTATTTAGTCCAACCTGAATTAACAGCAAAATATTAAATTTAATTTAGAAGATTTTTTGT
>CAZDRI010000044.1:0-6469 GCA_964508055.1 uncultured Thiotrichales bacterium | reverse complement strand
ATAAAATTACTTGATTTTTAAGACAGTATCTGAACTTGTTTCAGGGCAGCATGACATGAAATGCTTTGGTCACCCTGACTTGCTAACTAGCTGTGCTAATTTATTTTTATTAAACTTTTTTTATTGCAATTTGTAACTAAATTTTTTAATTTTCCTAAATTTGGGATAATTAATTCTGGTGCAATTTCGTAAAGTGGAACTAATACAAAAGCTCTATTTTTAATATCGTAGTGGGGAATAGTTAATATATCAGCATTAATTATCTTGTCACCATATAACAAAATATCTAAATCTATTATCCTTGCTCCCCATTTTTCGGCTCTCAACCTGCCTTGTTTATTTTCAATGTTTTGACATTCTCTTAATAACTCTTGAGGCTTGAGATTAGTGTTTAACTTTGCTACTACATTAATATAATTTGGTTGCTTAGTGTTATCTAAAGGCGGTGATTCATATAGGCTTGAAACACTTTTTAATTTAGAATTTGGTAGTTTTTTAAGCTCTTGTAATGCAATTAAAATTTGATTAATTGGGTTTTCTAAATTTGAGCCTAAACCTATGTATGTTTCTAACAAGTTATAGTTGTTCCTATGTGTTCGTGATTATTTAATTTTAATAAAACATTTTCTGTCTTACCTGATACTATATGAGTGGATATTTTGTTATTTATCGCTACATGTTTGGCAGCCATTATCTTAGTAAACATACCTCCTTGCCCAAATTTACCACCGGTTTTACCAGCTATTTTTTCTAATTTTGCATCATCAAATGCAATTGTATCAATTAATTCAATTTTTTTATTTTCTCTAGGGTCTGCATTAAATAATCCTAATTGATCAGTTAGAATAATTAACTTATTAGCATTTATTAAACTTGCCACTTTAGCAGCTAAGGTATCATTATCACCAAAACGAATTTCATCTGTAGCAACAGTATCATTTTCATTGACGATAGGCACAGTATTAAGCTCTAACAAAGTCTTAAATGTCTTTACTACATTGAATATGCGTATATTATCTGCAAAATCATCGTGAGTAAGTAAAATCTGTGCAGTGTGCATATTGTATTTAGCAAAATTAGCTTCATAAGCCTGCACTAAGCCCATCTGTCCAACTGCAGCAGCAGATTGTAATTTATGAATATTATCAGGGCGTTTATCCCATTTTAGGCGCACCATACCTTCAATAATCGCACCGCTTGATACTAAAACTATTTCTATACCCTCTTCTTGTTTTAACAAAGCTATTTGTTCTACCCATTTTGTAATAGCTGTTATATCTAATCCTTTGCCTTCATTGGTAATTAAAGAACTACCTATTTTAATTACCCATCTTTGTTTAAACATTCTTTATCCAAATAATTTATTAATTTTTTTATACCCATACCATTAATAGCTGAAATTATAAAATACTTGCCTTTATATCCCATAGCTTTTTTATAACTATTACATAACTTTTTGATATTATGTTTTGGGATTAAATCAAGTTTATTAAATACAAGTATTTTATGTTTATTTGCTAATTCTTGAGAATATTTTTTTAATTCTTTTTCTATCATTAAATAATTATCCACTGGATTAGATGAATCTTCTGGCAATATATCAACAATGTGCAATAAAACTCTAGTTCTTGATAAATGTTTTAAAAACTCAAAACCTAAACCTGCCCCCTCACTTGCATCTTTGATAATACCCGGTATATCTGCCATAATAAAACTATTATCAGCTAAAGTAACCACTCCTAAATTTGGGATTAAAGTAGTAAAAGGGTAATCTGCTACTTTTGGCTTGGCTGATGATACTTGCCTAATTAAACTTGATTTACCAGCATTCGGCATACCTAAGAGTCCAACATCTGCTAAAACATTAAGCTCAAAAGCTAAATCTCTTATATCACCTTTAGAACCTTGAGTAGTTTTTCTTGGTGCTTGATTTACAGAGCTTTTAAAACGCGTATTTCCTAAACCGTGAAATCCGCCTTTTGCAACTAGTAATTTCTCTTTATCACTGAGTACCTCACCAATTAATTCATCAGTATTTAAATCAAATACTTTTAAACCTAAAGGCACACTTATAATTAAATCATCAGCTGATTTGCCTCTACGGTTTTGCCCCATACCGGGTTGACCGTTTTTAGCACGAAATAATCTTTGATGTCTAAAATCAGATAAGGTATTTAAACCTTTTTCACCTTGTAGATAAACAGCACCACCATCACCACCGTCACCACCATCTGGACCGCCATAAGGGATAAATTTTTCCCTTCTAAAACTAAGACAGCCATCACCGCCATCACCAGCTTCTACTTTAATAGTTGCAGAATCTACAAATTTCATACAGTAATAAAATTAAAAAAATCAATATATTTTACTCTTAATTCATAAATACAATAAGTTCAAAAAATGTATAATTATCACCTTTTTGCGCCCATAGCTCAGCTGGATAGAGCAACGGCCTTCTAAGCCGTAGGTCAGACGTTCGAATCGTCTTGGGCGTGCCAGCTTTTAAAGCCTTGTTTAACAAGGCTTTTCCTTTATTAATCAATCTTAGTTTATAAGTCCATTGTATCTAATAAAATAAAGAATGTAACCATAGTGCAGCCACTGATAATTTAGCAAAAGAAGAATCTAAAAACACCAATAAAAAAGCTATAGGTTTTATTGCAGCTATAATTACTGCTACAATTCTTTTAAAAATAGTTGATAGAAAAGGGTTTAATGTTGTTGGTTGGATTAATGATAAGTTTTTAAATAAAAAAGAAAATAATATTAATGGCTTCTATTGAAGATATATAACCCTTTTATTAATTTATAATGTCTGATAGTCCTTGACTATTAATTCTAGTTTTAAACTTAACATCTAAATCAGGCATTTCATCTTTTAATGCTTTAAAAAATATCTTTGCGTATTTTATTTTTTTCTGCTCTTCTGTTGGAATATCGCCCTCAAATTTATAACCTTTAGTTTCCACCACCAAAAATAATTTTTTTCCATTTTTCTTTTCAACTAAATAGGCAAAATCTGGATTATAATTTTTATAAGGCGTTGGAATACTTATCTTAGGAAGCTTAGCAAAAACAGTTATTTTATTCTTATTTACTATTGTAGGGTCATTTAGTATTGAATCTTTTTCAATATTAGAATCATAAACAACAGTATTGTATAAAAATTCATCTTTTGGATTATCATCACTAAAATATTGCCCTAAAACTGTTGATTTGATTTCTTGTTTTAACTCACCTTTTTCATTTTGTAAGGGATTTGCATAAATACTTGTTTTGTTAAATTTATAACCTACACTTCTAAGTATTGAAGAGTGTATTTCTTCTTTTATTATATTTTGTAATAGTTCTTTAGATTTTTTAGGATTATTAGTAAATTTATTTATATCTAACTTAGAGAATAGTTTACAAACAAAATTAAGCGGTAATTTTTCTTGTATAGTGAGCTCTTGTATATATTCATTTAAAAGTTGTTTTTCAAAATATTTGCTACTTTTATCTAAGTTTATACTCCTATCTTCTATAGTTTCTATTTGATTATTTTTAGAGTTAAAAACCTCTTTTATTATTTTGCTTTTGATAGGTTTAATATCATTTGATTTAAAGCTTTCAATAATATTGTTTATTAATTTATTTTGCTCTATATCTTTATAAATAATTTTTGATTTTTTGTTAATACTTTCCCAGAGTGCTTTAAACTCTTGCCATTTATTTTCTCTAACTTTCACCATCTTAGGTTTTTTATTTTTGTCTATAATAGCCTTGTTAGTATTTTTAGCAAAAACTTTTTTAATAGCTTCAAACCTTGCGTCAGCAATAGTATTAAAAATTGAACGATTAGCATTTAAAAAATCATAAACTGGACTTTGAATAATGCCATTACTATCAATAATATTATTAACTGATAGTTGGGTATAAATTAATGCTGCTTCAATATCACTTAAACCTTTATCTTTTAAAATATCTAAACTTATACTATCACCAACAATAGAAAAACTATTTGCCAATATTTCATTTTGTATTTGATGGATAAAGCTTTGCTCTTGAGATGATACTAGCATATCAAGTGCATTTATTTTGTAAAACTTTTCTTCGTTTTCTCTCAAATGATTAAAGGTAAGTCTTTTACCCTCTTGATTAACAGCTATTCTTAAGCCTCTACCTACTTGTTGCCTACGACTAGTATCTTTATCAGTGTGAGATAATTTACATATAGTAAAAATATTAGGATTATCCCAACCCTCTTGCAATGCCCATACAGAGAAAATAAATCGCAATGGCGTATCAAAAGAAAGTAGCTTTTGTTTTTCATTAAGAATAATATTTACCCCAATACTCTCTTTATTTTCATTAGTGCCTTTATCACCAGAAAAATACCCCTCATGAACTTGTAAAACCCCATTTTGATAATCTTTATCTAAATAGGCTTTATATTCACTATTATTAGATTTATCATAAACCTCTTTACGAATTAATTGATAATGCTTTTCAAAGAGTTTTTTTACTATTGGCTCATCACCTCTAAAGTCTTTAATACTAGGAATAAAAAACAAAGATAATGTTTTTATGCCTAAATTAAATAGTTTTTCTTCTCTTTCAAAATGGCATTTAATAGCTTGTTTTATCATCAGTTCTGTTTCATTATCATTTAATTGATAATTACCAGTGTTTGCCTTAATGGTAGTTTTATTGTTTAAAAAAATCTCATCTTTATTAATCTTAATAACACTTTTACCACGATATTTATCAATACTAATTTTTGCGCCTAAATCATCATTTAGCCTTATTTCTTTTTTATATAATTGCTCATTTATATTATAAAAAATATCAAATTTTTTTCTTGATACTACATTATGGATATGAATAGCACTCTCTTCACTAGAGGTAAATACCGTATTAACACCTATTTGCTTAACTAAATAATCATTAAATGCAGAGATACTATCAAGGCTATAAACAACATTGGATAATTTATGTTTTTCATCAGTTGGATAGGTTGCACCAAAGCGAATAAATAAACTATCTAATTTTTCTAAATACTGAACTGTTTTCTCACCTTTTAATAAATGCGGTTCATCAATAATAACTATTGGCTTTTTACTTTCTATACCATGCCAAGTAGAGCCAAAATTAAACAAACCTTCAAATTTACGATTAATAACAGCTTCATTTTTGTTAAAACTACTATTAGTAAGCAGTAATATTGACAATTCCTTAGAGTTGATAAAATTTTGATTAATAGTAGCTATATTATCTTTTGGATAATCAATATAGTTTAAATGCTTGTTATATTCATTAAAAAAATACTCATCAGTAAATTTTATTTGTTGGATTACTCCTAATTTAATAGATATGCGTGGCAAGATAATAATAAATTTATTTTGACCAAATTTTTTATTTAACTCAAAAATAGCCTTAAGATAAGTAAAAGTTTTACCAGTACCTGTCTCCATTAATATATCAAGGCGTTTTTTATTATTTATAGCAAATTGCCCATAGCTATGTTTATTGGCAATAGTTTTTAAATTCTTTTTTAAACTAGAAAAATCATTATTTTTAAAATCTACACCCTTAAGGGCAGTAATAATATTCCTTACGCAATCTATCTGGTATTGTTGTTTTTCAAAAAGCATTTAATAAACAATAGTTAGATTTTCTTTAAAGGTTTCATTTAAATTTAAAAATTCCTCTAAATTTATATTTGCCCAACCATCTAAGTTAATTTTTAAATTTTTGATATTAGATATTTTTGATAAATCATCAGTTTTTATATTAGCTAAGATATAAATCTCATTATCTGCTTTATAGACTTTATCTTTTATAATCTCATTAATTTTAGTATCTAAGGTTTTACAAGTAGCACATAGCATATTAACTAAAGTATCTAAAACACTGCGATTATTATTTATATTAAATAGTTGTTTTTGTTCTTTTGGCTTGGATATAACTTCTGGTTTTTTATTAAGACTAAAAACTTTATAACCAATATCTGCTGGTTTCTTTTTATCAAATAGCTTACCCTGCTTCTGATTAAGTCCTTGTTTTATTTTATCCCCTGCTCTGTTTAGTCTTTCAATACAAATTGATGATATTACTGGCTTAAAATTATTTTCAATACAAAAGTTATAAGCAGCATTTGATTTTTGTTTGTCAATTGCCTCATCTAATTGCACAAGGATAAATTTACGACTACCCCCATCTTCAGCATTTAACTGCATTACTGCATCGGCAGTAGTGCCACTACCTGCAAAGAAGTCTAATATTATGTCGTTTTCACTGGTAACTTGATTAAGTAATATTTTGATTACGGAAGTAGGTTTTGGATAATCAAAAATTTTTATTCCATCAAATAGATTATTAACTTGTTTAGTTCCTTCTGTGTTATATCCAATGCCAAAAATTTGTTTATCTAACTGTTTAGTTCCAGTTTCTTGTAAAATATTTTATTCGTTAAAACAATTACAGGAGA
>CAZDRI010000043.1:0-7745 GCA_964508055.1 uncultured Thiotrichales bacterium | reverse complement strand
CATTAAAGCGTAGAAGTGCTATAGAGGCAGAAATTGGACATATGAAAAATGATGGCAGGCTTAATAGAAATTATCTTAAAGGTGAGGTTGGACTAATTAATCATTTTATATCAAACCACAAGCTAAAAGCTATAGCTAAAAATATAGCAAAGCCTATATAATTATTATTTAAAAAAGCTTTAAAACAATTTTGTGGTTCTCTATTTTTGATTAAAAATTGATGATAAAACATTAGCATGATAACAATAATTAAAATAAAAAAATATATAAGATTAAGTTGAAAGGTTAAGCCAATTTTTATAAACAAAAATAGCAATATTATTTGTAACCACAGTAATATTACTTTGTCATATTTTCCAAATAAAATTGCACTTGATTTCACACCAATTTTTATATCATCTTTTATATCAGTCATTGCATACATAGTGTCATAAATCAATGTCCACACAGTATTGGCTATAAAAAGCCACAATACTCCCTCATTAAGATAATTAACTTCAGCTGCAAAAGCCATTGGAATACTCATCGCAAATGCAAGACCGAGAATTAATTGTGGCAGATTAATTATTCTTTTAGTGAAAGGGTATAAAGATGCTAATATTACAGCAATAATTGCTAGTTTAATAGTTAGCCAATTAGTCATTAAAACTAAAACAAAAGCTATACCAATTAAAATAAAAAATAAAACTAGCGCATTTTTGACACTTATTTCACCTGCAGTAATTGGTCTTGATTTAGTTCTAGCAACCAATTTATCTATTTTTCTATCAGCAATATCATTGATAATACAGCCTGCCGCACGCATTATGATAACTCCAAATATAAATATTAATAAATTTTTAACACTAGGGTAGCCTTTACTTGCTAGAAACAAAGCCCACATTGTTGGCCATAATAATAAAAAAATACCTATTGGCTTATCAAAACGCATTAATCTTATATAAGCTTTAATATTCATTTAATTTATACTTTTAAATCCTCTCCATATTGCTGTTTATATGTTTTTATTATAGTTTCTATATCAAAACTATGATTTTGAGTGCCTAAATATGCTACTTTAATTGCACCTAAAACACTAGCTAATTGTCCAGTAGATTTCCAATCTAAGTTATTCATAATACCGAATATCAATCCAGCACGATAAGCGTCTCCACAGCCAGTAGGATCTAAAGTTTCATAAGCTTTAGTAGAGATTATTTTTATAATTTCATTATTGACATAAATTTCCGAGCCTTCCTTTCCTTTAGTTATTATAAGAGCCTTTACTTCATTAGCAATTTCAGTTATTGATAATCCTATTTTATCAACCAGCATTTGGGATTCATAATCATTAAGTGCTATCCAGCTGGCTTGCTTTATGAAGTTTTTAAGCTCATCACTACTAAACATAGGCATTCCTTGACCAGGATCAAAAATAAAAGGCACATTCATATTATAAAAATCTCGAGCATGTTCTAACATACCATCTTTGCCATCAGGGGAGACTATACCTATAGCAATATCATTAACAACAGAGACTTTATTTTTATGAGATTCGTTCATAGCTCCAGGATGAAAAGCGGTGATTTGATTATCATCTAAATCAGTAGTAATAAACGCTTGACCAGTATAAGTGTTTTCAATTACCTTGATATAACTGTAATCAATGCCGCATTTATCTAACCAGTTTTTATAAGGAACAAAGTCCTCACCTACTGTAGCCATAGGAATAGCATTTGCTCCTAAAAGATTTAAATTATAAGTAATATTACCAGCACAGCCTCCAAACTCTTTGCGCATATTTGGCACTAAAAAAGAAACATTTAAAATATGTACTTTATCAGGCAAGATGTGGTTTTTAAATCTATCATGAAATGTCATAATGCTATCAAAGGCATAAGAGCCGCAAATAAGTGCTTTTTTCATGCTACAAACTCCCTTTATCTTAATTTAATCGGCACAGGGAAAAATGTGTTTTCTTTCTCTCCTGAAATCTCTATTAATTGTGAATTACCTTTTTTAGATAATTTCTCAACTACTTCAGTTACTAGTATTTCTGGTGCTGAAGCTCCAGCAGTAATAGCTATAGTTTTAACATTTTTAAGCCAATTTTTCTTAATTTCCTCAGCTCCATCAATTAAATGTGCTTTTTTACCTAACTTTATAGCTATTTCTTTTAATCTATTGGAATTAGAAGAGTTAGCTGAGCCTAATACTAATAATAAATCACTTTGAGACATAACTTTTTTTACTGCATTTTGCCTGTTTTGAGTTGCATAACAAATATCATCTTTTTTAGATGTTGTAATATTAGGGTATTTGATTTTTAAAGCGTGAACAATATTTTTAGTATCATCAATTGATAGGGTGGTCTGGGTGGTATAAGAAATATTGATTTTTTCATCAATATTAAGCCTTTTTACATCATAAACAGATTCTATTAGATAGATATTTTTTTTATCTTTATATTGTCCTAAAGTTCCTTCAACTTCTGGATGCCCTTTATGGCCAATTAAAACCACAACATTGCCTTTTTTTTGTTGTCTTACTACTTCTTTATGTACTTTTGTAACCAGAGGACAAGTAGCATCAAATACTATTAAGTTTTTTTCTTTAGCTTTATTTTTAACTTGTTGAGATACTCCGTGAGCACTAAAAATTGTCACAGAATTATTAGGAATCTCATCTAGTTCTTCAACAAAAATAGCACCTTTTTTTTTTAAACTATTAACGACAAACCTATTATGCACAACTTCATGACGCACATATACTGGGCCTTGACTTTTTTTTAAAGTTCTTTCAACAATCTCAATAGCTCTATCAACTCCAGCACAAAAACCTCTTGGATTAGTAAGTAAGATTTTCATTAATTAATAATAGTTCTTTTTTCTAACATAGATAATATGCTATGAATCTTATCGCGCATATCTTTACGGTTAACTATTAAATCTATGGCGCCTTTTTCTAATAAAAACTCACTTCTTTGAAAACCTTTTGGAAGTTTTTCTCTAACAGTTTGTTCTACAACTCGTGGGCCTGCAAAGCCTATTAAAGCTCCTGGTTCAGCAATATTTATATCACCAAGTGATGCAAAACTAGCCGATACTCCTCCCATTGTAGGGTCTGTTAGCACCGATATAAAAGCTAGTTTTTTATCTGCCAAAAATCTTAATGATAATGATGTTTTAGCCATTTGCATAAGAGAAGTTAGACCTTCTTGCATTCTAGCGCCTCCACTAGTGGCAAAACAGATAAACGGGCAATTATTCTCAATCGCAGCATGTATTCCACGAACAAATTTTTCTCCCACAACCGAGCCCATTGAGCCTCCCATATAACTAAATTCAAATACTGCTACAACAACCGGCATTTTTTTTAATAAGCCTTTCTTTACAATTAACGCTTCTTTTTCATTTGTCATTTTTTGGGCAGCAGTAATTCTATCTTTATATTTTTTGCTATCTTTAAATTTTAGGAAGTCTAAGGATTCAATATTTTCAGCTATTGCTATTTGGTTTTCTTTATCTAAAAAGAATTTAAGCCTGTTTTTTGCGGATATACGCTCATGATAACCGCATTTAGGACATACATTTAGATTAACTTCTAACTCTTCATAGTATAAAACATTTTCACAACTTTGACATTTAGACCATATCCCTTTTGGAAAGTTTTTTTTAGCACCTGAACTAGGAATTATTGAAGGTAATATTTTTTCTAGCCAATTCATTGTTATATATCCTTAATAGCGTTTGAAAATTCACTAGCAATATTACCGATTTCTGCAATCATTTTTTCTTCATTTTCTAAATTTCTTTCTATTATTGATACAATCTTACTACCTACAATTACTGCATCTGCAGTTTTGGCAATTTCTTTAGCGGTTTTTGCATCTTTAACTCCAAACCCCACTCCAATTGGTATATCTAATATTTGTTTTATTTTTATTAAAGAATTGGTAATAACTTTTAAATCTAGGTTTTTTGCTCCAGTAACTCCTTTTAAAGATACAAAGTATACAAAACCACTCACTAATTTTAATAACCTTTCTAAACGAATACTTTTTGTTGTTGGCGCTGTTAGAAATATTAAATCAATTTGATGGTTCTTTAATATTTTTTTAAACTCTTTTGATTCTTCTGGAGGCATATCTACTACTAACACTCCATCAACTCCTGCTTTACTAGCCATAAAAGCAAAATTTTCATAACCTAAATTTTCTATAGGATTTAAATATCCCATAAGAATTATAGGTGTTTTACTATTAGACATTCTAAAATCATTAACAATTTTTATGACATCTTTTAATGAGGTGTTATTTTTTAATGCTCTTTCATGTGATTTTTGAATAACTTTACCATCTGCCATTGGATCAGAAAAAGGAACGCCTAATTCAATAATATCTGCTCCTCTTTCAGCTATTCTTTTCATTATTTGTAAGGTGGTAGATAATGAAGGATCTCCAGCAGTTATAAAAGGAATAAAAGCCTTTTTTTTATTTTGTTTTAAATTAAAAAAAACAGATGAAATTCTTGACATAATAAATAATTTAATAAAATTAACAGCCTAATTTTACCTTTTTTAAAGTATTGGTTTATTTAAATGATGCTAGATTTATTTAGCTAAAAAAATTAGCGAAATATCAAAAAATAAAAATTATTTCAAACTACATATATTAACCTATAAAAATTTCTCACCATATGTTATTAAATTTTGTAAAAACTTTTTCTTATTAGGAAATTTTTTTATTAAATCATCAATTTGATTAAAATAATTATCTAGTGTCATATAATTATCCTTACCTTCTTGCAATCTAGCTTGAACTACTTCAAACCAATATTCTTGCTCTAATTCAGTTAATATTTCCGGATAATTTCTAGCTTTAAAGTGTATAAATAATTTAGTCAGCCTATTATCTGTAAAATTAGGTTTTAAATTAGCTATTGCATTCCTATCTAATTTATTAACAGCATTAAGGTCTTTTGAATTTAAAAAACTATCATAAAGCATTTGGTCTACATCTAAAACTTTATCAAACTTAATTTCTTTATATATTCCTTTAATTTTTTCTATAATCATTTCTTTATTTTTTTTAAGAATTTCTAAATTCTTTAAAGATTTAGCCATATCTATTTGTAACTGTGTTGATATTTTTCGATCAAGTTTATATATGTTGTTTACAAACATTGGACTTTTATTAAAGTGTATTTCTTTTAATTCTATTCTTTCCACTTCCTTAGGTAAATTGTTTTTCTTGGTAAAAACTCTTAATTGTAATTCTTCAATACTTAAATCAAGCAAAACTGTAGGGTCTTGATTTAAATCAAAAACTATAACTCTTTCTTTATAGTGAGGATGGTAACAAGTAGGACTAACAAGTTTAGTGCATGAATATTTATTAGGATACATTCCAGAAGTATGAAGTATAGGATTAAAAAACTTTATATTTTTTTTTACATTCTTTTTTAATCTTTGTTTAAGAGCATAATCAAATAATTTAGGTTGTTTTTCTTTGATAATTTTCGCAATATTTATCGTTGCATATACATCAGCTAAGGCATCATGGGCATCATCATGTTTTATATCATTCGCAGGAGCAAGTTTATCTAATTTAAAAGAAGGCATACCATTATCATCATAAACCCAATTTAAACTATTATCTCTCTTTAAGGCATAAGTCATGCGTACTACATCAATAATATCCCAACGGCTATTATTATTTTTCCAATGCCAAACATAAGGATCTATAAAATTGCGATATAAAGTATAACGACTAAATTCATCATCAAATCTAATACTGTTAAATCCGACTATACAAGTATTATTATAATAAGTAAATTGCTGATGTATTTTTTTTATAAAATCTCTTTCTATTAATCCTTTTTGCTCACAAATATCTGGAGTAATACCTGTTATTAAACAAGATTCAGGACTTGGAAGACAATCATTTGTAAATTTACAATAAAGTTTTAATTCAGAACCAGGAATAATATTTAAACTTTCATCGGTCCTAATACCTCCAAATTGAGAAATTCTATTAATTTTTGGAGATAAACCAAAAGTTTCATAATCGTACCAATAAAATGTTAAATTAGTCATTTTCAAAATTATAATTAAAAGTAATTTTTAAAAAATATTAATCAATTACTTAAAATACTAGTAATGACAATAAAAAAATGAATATTATAACCGTTACCAAATTACAGAAAAAGATTTAAAAGAATAAATAAAAATACCCTTAAATTACCCCTTAAAAAATTGTAAATTTAATATTTAATAATAGAAAGTGCAAAACTTATTAATAACATACATTTAATTAGTAAAACATTAAAAAATATACTATACTTATACACAACTTAAGAAAAAGTAACCAACAACATAATTTATTGTTTTATATAAAAATTTAATAAACTATAAACAAAAAACTAATAACTAATAACAATAACAATTTTTAAAAATGAAAATACAATTAACTACTAAAGAAATATTAACTCCTCTACAAAATATAATAGGTGTGGTTGAAAAAAAACAAACCTTACCAATACTTTCACATGTATTAATAAAAGCTGAAACCAACATCCTAACTCTATCTGCAACTGATATGGAGTTAGAAATAAAATCAATTCAAAAAATAAGTTCAAGCGATAAAGTAAATTTTACAATTAATGCTAAAGATTTAATTAACATACTTAGAAAAATACCCTCTTTAGATGAAATAATAACTTTTAAAATAAAAAATAATAATATAGAAATTAAAATAAAAAATAATATATTTAAATTAAATTCTTTTAATATCAAAGATTTTCCAGAATTACCTAAAATTGAAAATAAAGAAGAAATATCTATAGAAAAAAATAAATTAAAGAAATTAATAGAAAATACTAGTTTTTCAATAGGTAATCAAAACTCAAGAATATATTTTAATGGTCTATATTTTGAAATAAATGAAAAACTATTTACTGTTGTTGCATCCGATGGTCATAGATTAGCTATAGGACAATACAAAAATAATAGCAATTTAAGTAAAAATAAAAATATAATTTTTCCACGAAAATCTGTATTAGAGCTTGAAAAGTTATTAAATATTGATGATAAAAATGAAAATGTAAATATTAATATTTCAGATAATTTTTTCTCATTAACATTAAATAAAAATATAACTATTACTAGTAGCTTAATTGATAGTAAGTTTCCTAATTATCTACAAGTAATACCAAAAAATTTAAGTAATAAAATTATAATAAATCGTTTAGATTTACTGACCTGTTTAAATCAAGTATCAGTGTTTATTGAAAACATTAATAAAAATGTTAAACTAACCTTTAAAGATAATGATTTAACAATATTTACTCATTCTGAAAGAGGACAAGCTAAAACAAATATTAAAACAAAAAACTCTACTAAAAATATTGAAATAGCTTTTAATATAAATTATTTAATAAATATTTTAAATAAATTACAAGGTGATGAAATTTATTTCATAATACCAGGAACTAATATTAGTTGCTTATTATCAGAAATTGATAATGACAACTTTAGATATATTGTTATGCCTATGACAATATAATAATGCCCAAGATAAAAAATTTACAAATATATAATTTTAGAAACCTTAAAAATCAAATAATTAATTTTAATAATAATTTTAATGTTTTTATTGCAAGTAATGGTAAAGGCAAAACTAATTTAATTGAAGCATTATATTTTTTAGGACAGGTGGATTCAACTCATAAGTGCACCACACCCAATTGACTAGCGTTTATACCAGT
>CAZDRI010000042.1:0-7862 GCA_964508055.1 uncultured Thiotrichales bacterium | reverse complement strand
ACTTGCTCTCTTTCAATAGTAGTTAATACTTTGTCATAAACTATAACTTCAGCAACATCAATTTGGGCATAATTAATATCACTACCTCTACCTATTTGATAAATCATATTTGAAGCAAATTCACTAGAACTTATAGAAACTATATCAAATGCATTCATAGGAGCTACCATATTATCCTCGGAATAAAAATTACCAGTTTTATGATAAGTGCTTGTAATAGCATCATCATAGAATATTCCTTTACCCCCATCACCTACCAATACTAAATTATTGCTAGTTTCTGTTGCTCCAGTAAAAAAACCATCCCAACCATCAAATATTGCTCCTCTATATTGAACCACCATAAACAAATGTTTAGTATCAATAGTATTTAAACCAACTAATATATCATCCTTACCATCAAAGCTAACAACTGGATAACCGTTTAATTGATTATGAATAACAATTGGTTGGCTTGCAGCAATAGTTTGGGATGCATCATTATGATTACCACTAATATCTGTCCATAAAGTTAAACTTCCTGCAGTTAAATTTTCAGGTGTTAAATGTAACCGCATGTCTCCTGTCGGTGGCGCTTGGATAACATCTAAATTAACTTTAACCTCTCCAGTAGGTGCTGTATCTAAGGCAACTGAGAATATATCTTGCTCGCCTTCTATAATTAAAGAAGGTGTTGAAGCAAAGATGATATCTCTAGCATAGCTATATTGTGAAAAAGAAAGTAAACTTAAAAAAGCAATTACAAGTAATTTATTAATATTAGCGATAAAAAAATTATTAATTTTTATAAAAATTTTGCTCTTTTTTAGCATTCAATTTATAGTTTGTACATACATTGTATATTAAGGTAAAGATTATGCCTGAAATAATTAGTAAATTTATGAATTAAAAATGAATATTATTAAGCTAAGACACAAAGTAATTTTACCAAATAATTCTAAGACTTGATTCATAATCTATAAAAGACTTATGAGATGCTGAAATAAATTCAGCATGACGATAAGGGAGATACTGAAATGCTTTGTCACCCTTGTATCTGAACTTGTTTCAGAGTAGTATTATTTTAAAAATGTATTATAAATTTTGCTAGTACATTTTTTAATATCAATGTTTAACATATCATTAATAGCGTTGTTTACTGGTGAAAAACTTAATTTTTTATTTCTTTCATTCATTGTCTGCCATCTAAGTGAATTTGATGATATTAAATTTGGGTAAAAACCCACAGTTTTTTTGTTTAAAACCCCAGCCATATGCAGAGGACCTGTTGACCCACTTATAAATAAATCAGCTATGTTTATATAGTTAAGCAATTCAAAAAGAGTAAGTCGTTTTAATATCATTTTATTGTTACTATTTATCATATTTAATAATTTAAGTGCTTGATTTTCTTCACCTTCACCTGCTGTTATTACAAAAAATAAATTATTTTTCTTTATTATCAGATTGTTTGCTAATAAAGCATATTGAGATATACTTAAATTATTTGCAGAGCCTCCATGACCGGGGTGAATAAAAATAAGTTTTTTATTATTTAAATCATATCTGCTACTAAGAGATAATTTGTACTTATCACTAGCTAAAATCCAAAAAGGAGGTAGGACATCATCATAGTTATTTTTAAGAAAATATCTTATCATATCTAAATTGTATTCAAACTCTGGTTTTTCTGATTTTGAGCGGCGTTGAGTGATGGTGTTTTTATAAAAAATTTGAGCTATTTTGGTTGCTGGTGCTATGCGGTATGGTATGTTAGCAATTAATGTAGCTAAGGCAATGCGTATAGTTGAAAATAAAACAATCACAGCATCAAATTTATATTTTTTTAAACTGTTTGCTAATTTAAAAATACTTCCATCATCAATTATAACTTCATCAATATATGGATATTTTGCTGCAATACTCTTAGTGTATTCTGGGACTAAAGCATAAAGATTTACAGTAGGCAGGTTTTTTTTTAACATATAAAAGCAAGGTAAACTTAACATAAAATCGCCAAGTTTATCGTTTCTTACTATTAGAATTTTTTTAATCATTACAATCTCAATTCTAAAATCAATTTACTCTGAGAACTTTGATTTTTTTATGAGTCTAAAATTTCTTTATATGTCTTATCATTTAATAAGCCATCTAAATTTGTATTAGTTTTGAATTTTATTAACCAGCCATCATCATAACAGCTAGAATTTATAATATCAGGCTCATCTACTAAAACTTTATTTACAGCTATAATTTCTAAATCAAATGGCGCATATATACTTGAAGCTGCTTTTACTGACTCTACTACACATATTTCATCCTCTTTAGAAAAGCTATCACCTACACTTGGTAACTCAACAAATACAATATCTCCCAAAGAATTTTGAGCATAATCAGTTATGCCTAAGGTATAGCTACTATCATCATTATTTTTTATCCATTCGTGAGTTTTGGTGAACATTAAGTTTTCTTTGATATTACTCATAATTGCTCCTTTTTAGTTATTAGTTAAAATTTTGCCATTTTTATAAAAAGGCATTTTTATTAATTTTGCTTTAACCTTTTCAGCTCTTAATTTAACTTCTACAGCAGAATCAGCAGCAGTTGGTACTGAAACAAAAGCAATAGCCTTATTCAAAGTAGGAGAAAAACTTCCTGAAGTAACCTTGCCAATACCTTTATTAGTAAATACTTCTTGTTTATTACGCAGTACTCCTTTTGTGGTCAATATCATACCTTTTAGTTCGTTTTCAACCCCTAATTTTAGTTGTTTTTTTAGACTTTCTTTGCCGATAAACTTTCTATTATTATCTTTAAAATCAACAGTCCAAATAAGATTAGTCTCTAAAGGTGTAGTTTGTTCGTTCATTTCATTACCATATAAATTAAAGCCAGCCTCTAATCTTAAAGTATCTCTAGCTCCTAATCCACAAGGCTTGATACCTACTTTTAATAATTGTTTCCATAAAGATAAAGCAGGCTTATTTTTTAACATAATCTCAAAACCATCTTCACCAGTATATCCAGTTCTAGCAATAAAAATATCATCAATAATTATATTGCTGAATTTAGTTAAATTTTTTGCAACTTTTAATTTTGGTGCTGCTTTTATAGTCTTATCAACAGCATTTGGTCCCTGCACTGCAATCATTATATAATCATTTAAAGGATCAATATCTACTTGAAAGTCTTTTGCATTAGTGTTGATCCAGCTTAAGTCTTTTTCACTACAAGCTGCATTTATAACCATACGGTAATGGTTATCAGCAATGCAATATATTATTAAATCATCAATAATACCTCCACTAGCATTTAACATAACACTATACAGTGATTTATTTTTATTTATTTTGGCTATATCATTTGCTAGTAGATAACGCAAAAAATCATAACTAACTCTACCTTTTAAATCTACAATACTCATATGGGATACATCAAACATACCAGCATCATTGCGGACATAATTATGCTCTTTTAGCTGTGAGCCATAATTAATAGGCATACTCCAATTAAAAAAATTTATAATTTTGGCATTAGCTTTAATATGCTCATCATAAAGAGCCGTCTTTTTCAATATGCTCCTCCTTCACATATTTATGAATATAAATTGCGGTAAATATCACACACAAAATAGTAATACCCATAGTGCCAAATAATTTAAAATTTACCCAATTTGACTCAGTTAGTTGAGCAAAGTTACATAATTCAATAAAACTTGTTGTATGACAATTTATTTGATTTAACTCCAAAGACTTATCCATATTAGAATTAGCAAAAAATACATCTCTAGCAGCAATGGCTTTTTTAGCAAAATAAGTATTTAAAATTGCAATTACAATAAACAAATTCCCCCATATAAAATTCAAATTACGCCATTTAATTTTAGGTAGTGATACATGCTTACCCATCATTACTTCTATTAAAGTTCTTTTAGCAAAAAAACTAATAAAAAATATAAATGCAAAAACTATATTTACAACTGTTACTTTCCACATTAAAAATTCAGGTGTGCGAAATAAAATTGTCATACCGCCAAATATGATTAACAATATTAAAGTTATAACATGCATTTTTTCAAATCTTTTGTTTTTAAGCCAAAAAACAGTTATTTGAATTATCGTGCTAATAATCATAACAATAGTAGCCGCTATAATTCCATACAATTTATATGTAATAAAAAAAAGTAAGATTGGCAAAAAATCAAATAGTAATTTCATTGTTATTCTGGAGTGTGTTCTTTTGAACAGTAATATTTATTATTTTTTAAAATAGCCTCTTTTTCTGGTATATGTAAATTACATATGGCACAAGAAACCATTTTATTAAATTGCTCTTTAGTTTTTTTACTTACTTTTGCTTTAGTTTTGTTTACTAAATTTAATAACATAAAGATAAACCAAATAGCTAATATTATTAAAATTATTTTAAAAATACCCATAAATATTTTTTTATTTAAAAAGAAAATTTTACCGTAATATTACTAAAATATTAGTATAATCATTTTTTTATGTTTTCTGCCCGGGTGGTGAAACTGGTAGACACACAGGACTTAAAATCCTGCGGGAGTTAAATCCCGTGTCGGTTCGATTCCGACCCCGGGCACCATACATATCTATCATTATGACAAAAAAAATTATCTCAACCAACAAAGCTCCACAAGCAATTGGCACTTACTCGCAAGCAGTAGTAGTAGCAAGTGGTAAAACCATATATATATCAGGTCAAATTCCTCTTAATCCTAATACTATGGAAATGATTAGTCAAGATATTTATAAACAAATTCATCAAGTTTTTAAAAACTTAAGAGCAGTTTGTATAGCTGCTGGAGGAGAATTAGATGATATTGTTAAAGTAAATATCTTTTTAACTGATTTAAACAACTTTGCTTTAGTCAATAAAATAATGGCAACATATTTTAAAACACCATATCCTGCAAGAGCTGCAGTAGGCGTAAAAGAACTTCCAAAAGACTCACAAGTAGAAATGGATGCTGTGTTGGTAGTGTGATATGTTATTAACCGATTCGGTTAAACTTCTAAATGGTGTTGGTCCAAAAATTGCAAATAATTTATCACAATTAGGGATTTACAGTATAGAAAACTTATTATTCCACCTACCTTTTCGTTATCAAAATAAAACTAAAATAGCAAAATTATCTAGCACCAATATTAATAAAGAAATATTAGTGCAGTTACAAATAGAATCTTGTCGTATAGTTTTTGCTAGAAAACCTAACCTTTTGTGTAATTTATTTGACGATTTAGGACAAATACTAACTATAAGGTTTTTTAATTTTAGTAACAGCCAAAAAGAGGCTTTAAAAAGAGGGGAAATAATTCAATGCTTTGGTGAATTAAGATTAGGCAAAAATGGTTTTGAGATGATACATCCAGAATACAGAATAATCTCCCAAAGACAAAAACCACTTTTAGAAAAAAATCTTTCTCCAATTTATCCAACTACTTTAGGCATTAGGCAAAATTCATTAAAACATTGGATAAAAATTGCAATTAAAATTTCAAAAAAACAAAATATTGAAGATTTTTTTACCTTTGACGCTAATTGGTCAGTTCAAAATAGCATTGAATATTTGCATAATCCACCAATAAATGCAGATATTGAATTGATTGCAGAATTTAAACATCCTGCACAACAAAGATTAATTTTAGAAGAATTTTGTGCTAATCAATTAAGTTTGTTAAAACTAAAAGAAAAAAGAAAAAAACAAAAATCTATTGCTTTTATAAACGATAAAACTTTAATTGAAAACTTAAAACAATCTTTAAACTTTGAACTAACAAATGCTCAAAAAAAAGTAGTAAATGAAATCACTACTGATTTAAAAAAAAACGAACCTATGCTAAGACTATTACAAGGAGATGTTGGTTGTGGTAAAACCATTGTTGCTGTGATTGCAAGTCTGCAGGCAATAGAGAGTAATTGTCAAGTAGCAATAATGGCTCCAACTGAAATATTAGCTGAGCAACATTTATATAGTTTTAGACAATATCTAACACCTCTTGAAGTTAATGTATGTTATTTAACAGGCTCACAAAGCGCAAAGGATAAAAAAGAAAATTTAGCTTTAATAAAACAAGGTAAAGCTTTAATTGCGATAGGAACTCATTCTTTAATACAAAAAGAGGTAGAGTTTAATAATTTAGGCTTAGTAATAATTGATGAACAACATCGTTTTGGAGTGCATCAAAGATTATCACTAACTCAAAAGGCAAAATATACTCCACATCAATTAGTAATGACAGCAACTCCTATACCAAGGTCTCTAGCTATGACATATTATGCTGACTTAGACACATCAATTATTGATGAGCTACCACCCTTAAGAAAAAAAGTTAAAACTGCAATTATAAACATAAGTAAAAAAGATGAAGTTATCAATAAAATTGCTAATTTTTGTGCTGATAAAAAACAAGTGTATTGGGTCTGCACTTTAATTGAAGAATCTGAATCATTACAAGTTCAAGCTGCAATTAATGCCTATGATGAATTACAAAATAAATTAAAAAACCATAATGTTGCTCTGATACATGGCAAACTAAATAAAGATGAGAAAAATAAAATTATGAATAAATTTTATGAAGGTGAAATTGATATTTTAATTGCCACTACTGTCATTGAAGTAGGAGTTGATGTTCCAAATGCTAATCTTATGATAATAGAAAATGCTGAAAGATTAGGCTTATCACAATTACACCAATTAAGAGGTAGGGTTGGTAGGGGCTCTAACGAAAGTGTTTGCATACTTATGTATAAACCGCCTTTAAGTAATAATGCTAGAGAAAGATTGGATATTCTACGCTTAACTAATGATGGTTTTAAAATAGCACAAAAAGATTTGCAACTTAGGGGACCAGGTGAAATATTAAATACTAAACAAACCGGAATACAAAGAATGAAAATAGCTGATATTAATAGGGATAATTATCTAATTGATAATGTTAATGAAATTTCTAAATCTTTATTACAATTGCCAGTGTCTAAACAACAAAGACTTATTTCTCGTTGGATAAATGAGGGAAATTTTGAATATGCAAATGCCTAAAAATTTTATCACCACATAGTAATATTAGCATTGCATCAGTATCTTTGGTCTGATAAGCATTGCGTTTGGCCTTAGAAATGTTACTGATAAAAATAAAGCATTAAAAAGTCCCTATCCTATCTGAATACTCTACTCTTTTTGAATATGTATCAACAATAGCTTTCTCAGTATTGTCTTGTAATATGTTTTCAACCTCTTGATAATATATATCTTCTAATTCATCTTCTCCATGAACATGTTGTATAAATAAATCTACTAATCTATGAAAATACCCCCTGTCCTTGTTATCAATTGAGCTTCCCTTTTCTCCAATCTTGTTCATAAAAAACTTATAATTACCTTTTGGTAATATAATTTCTACAACATTGCTATCTTTATGTCCATCTGCATCAGGAATAATAAGTATCGGAATCTTAACAACTGTTTCATTAGCTTTAATAACATCAACCCTGTCATAGCCTTTTCCTCTTATTATTATTTGTCTACCTAATAAACGGATATTCCTACGACTTATATTATCTTTAGATGATTCCTTATTTAACCAATTATTGCGTTTGTTGCGTTTTTCTATAGTGCGTTTATTGTTATCTGCATCTGATGTTGATACTGATGTTTCCTTCTCTTTTTCTAATATACTTTTATTAACATCATCTAACTCTGTAGCTTTTGTCCTAAATATCCGCGGCTTAGTAATGTCATAGTTTCCATTACTGTCTATAACCTCTAGTTGATAACTATATCCATTATCTGGCTTTAAAGAAATAATTCCTTCAATATCTCCATTCCAAAATATTGCATCAAGCATATTGTCTCTATTCCC
>CAZDRI010000041.1:0-8137 GCA_964508055.1 uncultured Thiotrichales bacterium | reverse complement strand
AAAATATTCTAAATTAAATTTAGTATTTTGCTGTTAATTCAGGTTGGACTATTTAGGCAACCCTGAAATTGAAGAGCAAAGAATAACTGCAGAATATTCTCAAGGTTACGAAGATGGAAAAAATAAATTAGAAGATAATTTTAAAAACTTTTTATCCAATTAATATTCAAAGTTATTATAAAAATTATTTTTAAATTCTAAAAAATTATTATTAATAATAGCTTCTTTAATTTGCAACATTAAGTTTTGATAATAATATAAATTATGGATAGTGTTTAATCTTGCACCTAAAATATCATTTATTTTTTGTAAATGATGTAAGTAACTCCTACTATAGTTATTACAAGTATAGCAATTACAATTATCATCTAAATTGTTAGTATCAAATTTATATTTTGCATTTCTAATCCTTATAATTCCTTGTGTAGTAAAAAGATGTCCATTTCTAGCATTACGAGTTGGCATTACACAATCAAACATATCAATACCCATACCAACAGCTTCTAATAAATCTTTAGGTGTGCCAACCCCCATAAGGTAGCGTGGTTTATCTTGGGGCAGTTTATCTTTTAAAAAATCTAATATCTTTAACATTTCTTCTTTTGGCTCACCAACAGATAAACCTCCAATTGCATAACCATCAAAATTTATATATTCTAAACTTTCTAAAGATTGAATACGCAAATCCTCGTAAACACCTCCTTGAATAATACCAAAAAGGGCATTTTCATTATTTAACTCAAGATGCTTTTGTTTGCTTCTATTAGCCCAATTGAGAGATAATTGCATAGATTTAAAAGCTGTATCTTTATTAACTGGATAAGGAGTACACTCATCAAAAATCATAACTATATCTGAATTTAGATGATGTTGTATTTGCATTGATTCTTCTGGACCCATGAAGATTCTGTCTCCATTTTTAGGTGAGCGAAAAAAAACTCCATTTTCACATACCTTATTATTATCAGCTAGACTAAACACTTGAAATCCACCTGAATCTGTTAGTATTGGTCTATCCCAATTCATAAACTTATGTAAACCATTGTGCTTTTTAATGACATCAATACCAGGTGTTATTGATAAATGAAAGGTGTTTGCCAAAATAATCTCAAAACCAATTGACTTTAACTCTTCTACACTCATTGCTTTTACAGCACCATATGTGCCTACTGGCATAAAGTGAGGAGTATTTATAATACCTCTATTAAGGCTTAACTTACAGCTACGAGCATATTTGTCTGTAGCTAATATTTCAAATTGCATTTAATTATTAAACTTTAAATAAAAATTAAATATTATCACTAATATTTTAAAATATATAAACAATATTAAATATGAAGTTTGAGAAAGGTGATTTTAATGAACTTGGTAAGTTATTCTTTTAGTTTCTACCCCTCACACAAATAACTTGGGAAAAGATGTTGTAAAATGCATTTTATGCCTAAAATTTTTATTTTACTTTTTTTTGTTATAACCACTCTTTATGCTGCTTATGACCTACCTGATTTTGAATCAGGCGAAACATTAGAGGAGCAAAAAACAGGCAACGAGTTTGCTAAACACCTTTGGGATAGCGGTTTAATTATTGAAGATATAGAAACTTATTGGTATATTAAAAATTTAGGTTATAAGTTAAAAAGTTATAGTAACAGTCCTAATAAACATTTTGAATTTTATATGTTAAATATTCCAAATATTAATGCTTTTGCAGGTCCTTATGGTTATATAGGGGTTCATAGTGGACTTTTTTTTGCAACAGATAATGAATCAGAACTAGCAAGTGTGTTAGCTCATGAGATTGCTCATATAACCCAAAATCATTTAAAAAGATATATAAAAGATACTAATAAACATCTATATATAGTTTTAGCTGGAATTTTAGCTTCATTAGCAACCAAGGATGTAAATACTAGTGAGGCAATTATATCCTCTAGTATTGGAGGGGTTAGTCAAAGAAGTATAAATTTTATTAGAAAACATGAATGGGAAGCAGATAGGTTAAGTATGAAAATGTTAGTTAATGCTGGATTTGATGCAAAAGGTATGCCTAGCTTTTTTTATAAACTTTTAAAAGAAGACAGTGGAAGAGCAGCTGAATTTTTAAGAACTCACCCTTTAAGCATTAATAGAGTATCAGATAGTGAACAAAGAGCCACTGCGTATAGTGGAGGTATAAAAACTTCTCTTAGCTATGAAATTATTAAAGCAAAATTAGAATACAATTTAAAAGAAAGATTTAAATCTGAAGATAAAATTGTAAAACAATATATTAAAGCTTATATTGATTTTAAAAAACAAAAATATCCATCTGCTATAAAAACACTACAAAGTATAGAATATTTAGATAATAAAGAAATAATGATTTTATTAGCAAGAGTTTATTCAAAACTAAAAGACCTTGATAGTGCTATTCATTATTTTGACAAAGTTTATAGCATCCATAGAGAATATGAACCTATCCAATACTACCAAGCTATAGCTTATGCTGAAAATAATAAAATTGATTTAGCAATTAAAAAATTACGTTTTTTTTTAAAGAATATTAACAAAAGTCCTCAAGGCTACAATCTTTTAGCATCATTATATTTAAAACAAAAACACACAGATAGGTTTCACATAGCATCAGCAGATGCATTGATAATAAAAAAAGAATTTAATTTAGCAAAAGCACATCTTGAAAAAGCAAAATTAATTACCAATAATGATTATTTATTTAAAATAATAAATGCAAAAATAGAATCATTAAATAAACTTTAAAGTATTAATTACAAAATAAAATGTAATATGTATTGGACTTATACATTACATTGACTTTTTAATATTGTTTGAATAAAATTACGAAGATTTATATTTAACACTTATTAGGAGTAAATTTTGGCAAATTTAGCAGGTTCAAGAAAAAGAGCAAGACAAATAAATAAAAGAAATAAGCATAATTCTATTCTAAATGCTAGATTACATACTTTTATCAAAAAAGTATCTTATGCTGTTAAGGATGGTAATAAAGAGCTAGCTATAGAAAATTTTAAACTTGCTATACCAATTATTGACCAAGCTGTATCAAAAAGACTTATCCATAAAAATAATGCTGCTAGAAAAAAATCAAAATTAAATAGTCAAATAAAAGCATTAGCTTAGTAAATGTGGTAAGCGAGGCAGATAAAAAATTATTTCAAGACGCTGTAGGTCAAATTAACAAAAAAATAACTACTGATAAAGTTGTTTTTGAAAATAAGCAAAATGCAAATTTTAAAAAACAATTTCATAGTAACACATTGAATGTTGATTTAGATAAATCAAATATTTCCAATTACAATTCAAGTGATGCAGAGGAATATTTATTTTATGCAAAGGTAGGAGTGCAACCAAAAGTATTGAAAAATATGAAAAGCGCCAAGATTGGCTATGCTCCTACACTTGATTTACATGGACAAACTGTTAGTGAGGCTTTTATATCTATCAAAAATTTTATTAATTACCATAAAAATAAACGTTTTATACACATAGTACATGGTAAGGGTATTAGCTCAAAAAATTTTAAATCAGTATTAAAACACCAAACTGCAAATTTTTTAAAAGATAATACACAAGTTTTGGCATATTGTTCCTGTCCATATAATTACGGTGGCAATGGGGCATTATTTGTTTTATTAAAAGCAAAAGCTAACAAATAATAATTAATTCATTGTTTTTTCACAAAAAATGTGATAATTAATATAAACTTAGCAATATGAGATTTTTATACTATATTTTTATACTATTCTTTCTTGTCTTTAGTGCAAATTCAATAGCTGATACTGCTAAAGCTAATACTAATGAGGAAACACAGATACCTGTTAATAAATATAACACTCTACAAGCGGTATCAGGTTTGAGTTTTAGAGGAGAAAACTTTGAACAAGGCACACATGGTGTTAAAACTAAAAAAATAAAAAAACTAAGTCCTTCAGAAAAAAATATAGAAGAATATAAACCATCTGTACCTAAAGTCGCAGGAGCATATAATTATGACAAACTACACAGTGATAAACATTATGTAGGATTAGCTCTTGGTAATACTAATATTGAAAGTGATATAAGTGATAATAAAGGTGGTGATTTAGATAAAAAAGATGTATCAGTGAGATTATTGTATGGATATAATTTATCTGAAAGATTTGCTATTGAGGCCTTTTGGACAAACTTAGGTAAGGCTGAATTATCTGGTGATGGCAGCGGTAGTCAGTTTAAATTTGATGGCTTAGCAGTATCAGCATTATCAAAATTCTCAGTTAAAGCTAAATCACAAGCTTATGGTGTGGGTGCTATATTATCACTAATAGCCAATCCAAGGTTATTTACTCAAATTAAATTAGGTATTCAAGCAAATAAAACTGAGTACTCAAGTTCTGGTAACTTTATTAATACTAATACTAATACTGGGGCTGGTGTTAAGATTGACGAAACTAAAAATTCAGTAGGACTATATGGGGGTCTTAATATTGAATATGATTTTGATGAAGATTTAGCAGTTAGAGGTGAAGCCTTAGTATATGATATAGCAGGTAATACTGTGAGTGATTTTTCAATAAGTCTATTAGGACGCTTTTAAAAGGTGAGCCTATCTTCCGATGAAATCTATAGTGTTACAGATTTCATTGAACTTTGTAATAAAAAAATAGAAAAAAGTATTCCATCTTGTTGGATATCTGGAGAGATAAGCAATTATAGGAGTTATCCACATGGACATAATTATTTTTCAATTAAAGATAAAACATCACAACTAAGCTGTGTTTTATTTAGATTAAATAAACAAAACATAAGATTTGATATCACTAATGGTATGGCTGTTATTTTAAAAGCCAGCCCTAATATCTATAAAGATAAAGGAATATTTCAATTAGTTGTTGAAAAAATAGAGCCAACAGGTATAGGTAATCTTAACCTTCAAATTGAGCAATTAAAAGGAAAATTAAAAAAAGAAGGATTGTTTGATAACAAATATAAAAAAAAACTACCTAAGTTAGTTAAAGAAATAGCAGTTGTAAGTTCAAGTTCTGGTGCTGTAATTAAAGATATTATAAAAGTTATTAAAAGGCGTTATCCTTTTGTAAAAATTAAGCTGTTTGACACTGCAGTTCAAGGCTATAAAGCTAATCAAAAAGTAGCTTATGCTATTAATAAAGCAGACAGCTATAATTGTGATGTTTTAATTGTTGCAAGAGGGGGAGGATCTTTAGAAGATATTATGCCTTTTAATGAAGAAGATGTAGCAAGAGCAGTATTTGCTTGTAAAACTCCAGTAATAAGTGCTATTGGTCACGAAATAGACTATACGATTTGTGATTTTGTTGCTGATATAAGAGCTCCTACGCCTTCAGCTGCTGCAGAAATAGTAGTCCCTGATAAGTTGGAAGTTATTGAATTTGTAAAAAAATATGAAAGAGTTTTAATAAATTTAATTAATAGTAAAATATCTTATGCTAATCAGTCAATAGGTAATTTACAAAAGCGTATTATTAACCCTATATATACTATTAAAACCTTAATGCAAAGAGTTGATGATAATGTATATAGAACTATCCGTAGGTTTGAAAATTACATAAATTATAAAACTGAAAATCTTAAAAGTATCAATGCAACTTTAATGCAATATACTCCAAAAAATTACATAAGAAATAAAATAGAAAGACAAAAACACTTACATTTAATGCTGATTAATCATATAAACAGTAGCTATCAAAATAGTAAATTTAAATATACTAAGCTAATGATTAATTTTAATAATTTAAATAAAAATATAATTAATAGCTTTAATTATAGGTTAAAGTCATTAATAACTAATCTTGATAATTTAAGCCCTTTGAAGACCTTAGCTAGGGGATATTCTATTACTAAAAATGAAAAAGATAAAATTATACAATCTAAAAAAGATATAAATATAAATGATAATATCAAAACAAATATTTCTCAAAAGTTTGTTTTATACTCAAAAGTTTTTAAAATAAGAAATGATAGCTAAGAAAATTATATTTTTATTTTATTTTTTATTTGTAGCTAATAGTTTTTCTGCAATTGATGTTAAACATCGTCCAGTTCCTGGAGGGGTTGCGCTAATAAATTTCAATTCAAATTATACTAATCCTAAAGCTTTTTATAATAATATAGAGCTTTATGTACAAAAATTAGATGATAATCATTGGCAAACTTTAATAGGTATACCCTTATATGAAAAGTTAGGTAAAAAGCGAATAACTATTAAGGGCTATTCCATCAAATCAATTGAATTTGAAGTGGTGTCTGCAACATATAAAGAGCAATATATCACTCTTACAGGAGATAAAAAAAAATATGTCAATCCTTTGATTAAACATATGGATAGAATAAAAAAAGAAAGATCAATACTAGCAAGTGCTAGAAAAACATTTAGTAATGTAATTTATGGTAGCGGCAAATTTATTAAACCAAGTGGCGGAATTAAAAGCTCAGAATTTGGATTAAAAAGGTTTTATAACTTAGAGCCAAGAAGACCGCACACAGGTCTTGACTATGCGGCAGATGAGGGTAGCTTAATTACTGCCCCCCAAAAAGGTAAAGTTATCTTAACAGGTAATTATTTTTTTAATGGCAATACTGTCTTTTTAGACCACGGTAGGGGGCTTATTAGTGTTTATATTCATATGAGTAAGATAAGCGTAAAAAAAGATCAAATCTTAAAAAAAGGTGATGTTATTGGCTTAGTAGGTAAGACAGGCAGAGCCACAGGACCTCACCTACATTGGGGCATATATTTAAATTCAACAGCAGTAAATCCAGAATTATTTTTATGAAATCAAATGTTGGAATATTAATTCGTTTAGCTGCAATGATTTATGATTTTCTTTTAATCTTATCTTTGCTGTTTATGATGGGACTTGTTTATCAAATATTTTTTGATAGCAAAGATTTAACAAATGATATAAATATGTTTTTTTATCGTTTATATTTATTAAGTGGAATTTTATTTTATTTTATATTTTCATGGGTTAAAGGTGGACAGACAGTAGGGATGAAAGCATGGAAATTTAAACTAATTACTAATGATGGTAATAATGTGAATTTTTATAAATCTTTATTAAGGCTTTTTATAGCTTTTATTTCTATAGCTCTATTTGGCTTGGGTATTCTTTATATTTTTTTTAACAAGGATAATTTAAGTTTATACGATAAATTATCAAATACTTTATTAGTCAAAGTTAAAAATAAGAGTTAAAAAAAATGCTATCATCACAAGACAATATAGAATATGGACCTTTAAAAAACTTAATTGGCACATGGGCTGGTGATAATGGAATTGATATAGCTCCTGAACCTGATGATATAGAAAACAATCCCTATTATGAAACTATTGTTTATGCTCCAATAGGTAATGTTGATAATGCTGAAGAACAAGTGTTAGTTCAAATTTTCCAACTACTTTTTTATTCATTTGTTATCGGATGTAGTAAGCTTTATTAGTGAAAAATTTTTTTAAACAAAAAGTCAACCACTATCCAAAATAATGTTGTGGTTATAGGTATAAATACTACCCACCAACTAGGAGTATTAAAATGGGTAAAAAAATTAACTATAGATATTACTGATAAATAAATAATGCTACAAAAAATTGAAAGTTTTCAACTCGTTCCTAAGCTCCTGCTTAGGAACGGAAAATATTTTGTACTTAATTCAGGTTGGACTATTTAGGTGGTGAAGTGGTTTTTGATGATATTAGTATAATTGCTTGCTAGGTATGCATTCCCAAGCAGGAGCTTGGGAACGAGCATTGTAAATCTTTTTGGTTTAAAGAAGTAATTTTTTGTTTTTGATTTCCTGGATTTGAACCATAACTATCAAAAACATCTAAAATAAATTGTTTATTATCTGTTTGAGTAAATGTTCTTGTTGCTGAAAATGCTGATTGAAAAAACAGCAAAATTGTTAAAAAAATTAAAATTCTTTTTATCATATTAATTTAAAAAAATTATTATTTATAAATATTTATATTTATTTATAAGTTTTAATTATGGACTATCTCCATCTCCTGCACCTGCTCCAGCACCTGAACCACCTGCTCCAGCACCACCAGCACCTCCTTCTCCAGAGGGAGAAGTTGCTTTATTTAATAAATTTTGAAGTG
>CAZDRI010000040.1:0-8693 GCA_964508055.1 uncultured Thiotrichales bacterium | reverse complement strand
GCTTGAGATGCTGAAATGCTTTGGTCACCCTGAATTTATTTCAGGGCAGCATGACGTGAAAGGCTTATGAGATGCTGAAATATTTTGGTCACCCTGAACTTGAGATGCTGAAATAAATTCAGCATGACATGAAAGGCTTATGAGATACTGAGATATAATATAACCTTGGCTATTATCATCTATATTATTAGTTTTATTTTTGTATAATTTAAAGCGATGTAAGTGTTTTTAGAGTTTGATATGTGTTAGATGCATACAAAGTCTTGCAAAATTTAGATAAATAGATAAAAATATGCCTAAGTTATACATCAAAAATGTGAATTTGGGTTTAATTAGTAGAAGATAAAATATTTACAAAATTTTGTTTTAAAAATTTATAAATAGACTATTCAAATTAATCAAAACCCTTAAAGTAATATAAATATTTAGGACTAATATGGATATACGAAAAGTAAAAAAACTAATAGAGTTACTAGAAAAATCAAGTCTTTCTGAAATTGAAATAAAGGAAGGAGAAGAGGCTGTAAAAATATCACGAAATAGTAATGTAGTTACACCAGTTAATACTGCTAATCAAATAGAGAGGAATATTGAAACAGACACTAATGTAAAAGATACAAAAGTCAAATATGAAGTAAAAGAAAAAAAGGATGGTTATATAGTAGTTTCTCCAATGGTAGGAACTTTTTATTCAGCATCTTCTCCTAGTGCCGACCCATTTGTTACAGTTGGTAAAAAAGTGAATTGTGGAGACACAGTTTGTATAGTTGAAGCAATGAAAATTATGAATCAAATCAAAGCAGAAAAATCAGGCACAGTAAGTGCTATTTTGGCTCAAGATGGCGATCCAATAGAATTTGGGCAAGATTTAATTATTATCCAATGATTAAAAAGATTTTAATTGCAAATAGAGGCGAAATTGCCTTAAGGATACTACGAGCCTGTAAAGAGTTGGATATTAAAACAGTAGCTATTTATTCTACTGCAGATAAAGACTTAAAGCATGTAAAATTAGCAGACGAAGCAGTATGTATTGGTCCACCATCTTCATCTAGCAGTTATTTAAGTGTGCCTGCGATAATTAGTGCAGCAGAGTTAACACATGTTGATGCTATACATCCAGGATATGGATTTTTATCAGAAGACGCTAATTTTGCAAACAAAGTAGAACAAAGTGGATTTGTGTTTATTGGTCCTACTGCAGATAATATAAAAAAAATGGGCGATAAAATTTCTGCTATCAAGGCTATGAAACACTCAGGCGTTCCTTGTGTGCCAGGTTCTGAAGGGGTTTTAGGTGATGATATAGAAAAAAATATCAGCTTAGCTAATGAAATTGGATTTCCAATAATTATAAAAGCCTCTGGTGGTGGTGGTGGCAGAGGAATGAGAATTGTTAATAAAGAAGAAGAATTAAAAGAAGCAATTAATCTAACAAAGAATGAAGCTAAGAATTTTTTTGCAAATTCAGAGGTTTATATTGAAAAATTTCTAACAAACCCAAGACACATTGAAATACAAGTCTTAGCAGATATTCATGGTAATGCTATACATTTAGGGGAAAGAGATTGCTCTATGCAAAGAAGGCATCAAAAAGTAGTTGAGGAGTCACCAGCAGTAGGTATAAGTGATGAAGTTAGAAATAAAATTGGTAAAGTTTGTGTTGATGCATGTAAATATATTAGTTACAGAGGTGCTGGAACTTTTGAATTTTTATACGAAGAAGGCAATTTTTATTTTATTGAGATGAATACTAGGGTTCAAGTAGAACACCCAGTTACTGAAATGGTAACAGGGGTAGATATAGTAAGAGAGCAAATAAGAATTGCATCCGGTGAAAAACTTAGTTTAAAGCAAAAGGATGTGAAAATTAAAGGGCATGCAATAGAGTGTAGGATTAATGCTGAAAATGTTGAAAACTTTATGCCATCGCCTGGTAAAGTTACTCATTATCATACTCCTGGAGGGTTAGGAGTCAGGGTGGATTCACATCTTTATAGTGGATATAGTGTTCCTCCTTATTATGATTCTATGGTTGCAAAACTCATAACTTATGCTAATAGTAGAAACACTGCAATTATAAGAATGAAAAATGCCTTAGACGAATATGTAATAGATGGTATAGATACTAACATACCTTTACATAAAATTATAATGGAAAATAGTAGCTTTATAAAAGGCGGTGTTAATATTCATTATTTAGAAAATAATTTAGACTTATGATTAAAGTAGGAATTATAGGAGCTACAGGATATACTGGAGTAGAATTAATAAGACTAATACAGCAACATCCAGTTGCAGAGTTAAAAATCATTACTTCAAGAGAGTTAAAAGGAAAAAAAGTATCTACTGTATTTCCTAGCTTAATAAATATATGTGATTTAGTTTTTAAAGCTCCTGATGATAAAGATTTAAAATCATGTGATATTGTGTTTTTTGCTACACCTCACGGAGTAGCAATGAAAAATGCTGAAGTATTATTTGATAAAGATATAAAAATAATAGATTTAAGTGCTGATTTTCGTATTAAAGATAGTGTTGAATGGTCAAAGTGGTATAACATAAAGCACACAAATAACAAACTATTATCTAAAGCTGTGTATGGGTTGCCTGAGATTTATAGAGATGAAATAAAAAAAGCTAAAATTATTGCAAATCCAGGCTGTTTTCCTACTGCCATTATTTTAGGATTAAAACCACTTCTTGAAGCAAACTGTATAAATTTAGATAATATTGTGGCTGATTGTAAATCAGGAGTTAGTGGTGCTGGTAGAAAGGCAAATATCCCAATATTATTTTGTGAGAGTAATGAAAATTTTAAAGCATATAATGTATCAAAGCATAGGCACTATCCAGAGATTAAACAAATATTAGAACAAATTGCAAATAGTGATATTGAAATCACTTTTATTCCACATTTGATTCCTATGCTAAGAGGTATTTATGCGACAATTTATGTGGACTTAGTAGCAGATATAGATATTAATAAAATTTATGAAAACTCTTATAAAGACGAGATGTTTGTTAGCGTGTTAGAAGAAGGAGTGTATCCTGAAACTAGGTCAGTAAAAGCTAGTAATTATTGCCATATATCAGTTCAAAAATTAAAAAATAGCAATAAAGTAATAATTATGTCTGTAATTGATAACCTTGTTAAAGGAGCATCTGGACAAGCTGTGCAAAATATGAATTTAATGTTTGGTATTGATGAGCAAACTGGTTTAGAGCAAATATCAACTATGTTATAGTAACGAAATGAAAATTGAAGAAAAAAAAGATATTGTTTTCACAAAAAATGCTGCAAAAAGGGTTAAGGAATTAATAGCAACTGAAAATAATGATAAATTGAATCTTAGAGTGTATATTACTGGCGGTGGTTGTTCTGGTTTTCAATATGGCTTTACATTTGATGAAAATATTAAGGATGGAGATTATTTAGTAAAAGAAGATGGTGTAATAATGCTTGTGGATTCAATGAGTTATCAATATTTAGTAGGAGCTAAAGTAGATTATATAGAAGACCTACAAGGAGCAAGATTTATCATTAATAACCCAAATGCTAAAACAACTTGTGGTTGTGGTTCTTCTTTTGCACCTTAAAGTACTAATCTTTCTCCTATTCCCTATCCAATACAATGGACTTTTATATTTTCTACTTCACCTATCTTTTCAATAGCTACTAATTTATCTTTTATAAAATACATTTCTAATTTATCTCTTTCCCAAGGTGGTATGTTTTTTTCTTGTAGTATTTTTTTTAATTTTTTGGAATGAATGTGATTTTTTAATTTTATTATTTCACCACCTTTTCTATAACTAATATTAAATCCTGGTATATCTTTATATTTGTTTTTTAGCTTTGAGTTTTTTTTCTTAGGTTTTTTCTCTAGTATATATAATTTATCTTTATATTTTCTAGCTAGATTATCTCCCCAAATTACTAATGATTTTGCATCTTTTTTTGCAAGTAGAATATTACTTATAATCTCATTTAAAACTGTACTGCTTGGTGTTTGAAATCCTATAAGACTTATATGATAGCGTAAAATATTTTTAATACGGTTATGAGGTAGTTTTAATAATGGGCTTATTTTTAATAATTTATTTTTAGTAAGCAAATTATTATCATTAATATCTTTTTTAGCTAAATATCTTATTAATTCTAATGTTTCCGCTTGATGTTTAGCACTTCTACTAATATTTGTTATTAAACCTCGCCACTGCTCTAATAAATTTGGGATAAGTTTTTTTCTTATAAAGTTTCTTTTATATCTTAAATCATTATTACTTTCATCTTCAACCCAATTCAGGTTATGTTTTACAGCATATTGTTCAATTTGATGTTTTGTTATATCTAAAAAAGGCCTAACTATATAACCTTTAGCAAATGGTCTAATTTTAGGCATAGCAGCAAGACCGGCTACACCAGCACCTCTAAACAATTGTAAAAGTAATGTTTCCGCTTGATCATATTGATGATGAGCACAGCACAAATACTCGCCGTTTTGTAGGTTTTGTTTAAATATTTTATAGCGTTTATTTCTAGCATCGGCTTCAGTATTTTTACTTTTATTTGGATATATATCAAATGCTAAATACTCTATATTAAATTTTTTACAAAGGTTATTACAAAATTCATCCCAAAGTCTTGAATTAGGAGATAGGTTATGATTTATATGAATAGCTTTAATATTATTTTTTTTATAGTTTGTATAAAGCCAGTGTAGCAATACAACAGAATCAATGCCTCCACTTAGAGCCACTACTACTTTACTGTTTTCATTAATTAGATTAAATTTAGATTTTAAACTTTCCAAAATTTAAAAATTTATCCTGTCGTTCTTTTACAAGTTCAACTTGCGATTTTGTAATTAGATTATTTAATTCTTCTATCAGTGCTGATTTTAATAGGCTTTTTGCTTGTTCAGGGTCTCTATGTACACCTCCTAGTGGTTCATCAATAATTCTATCTATTAGTCCAAGTTCAAGCAAATCAGAGCTAGTTAATTTTAATGATTTAGCAGCGAGTTGAGCTTTTTTTGCATCTTTATATAAAATTGATGCACATCCTTCTGGGGATATTACTGAATAAATACTATACTTTAACATCATTACAGTATTAGCTACACCTAAAGCTAATGCACCTCCAGAGCCACCTTCACCAATAACAACAGAAATTATAGGAACTTTAAAACCAGCCATTTCATACAAGTTTTTTGCAATTGATTCACTTTGTCCCCTTTCCTCTGCACCAATACCTGGATAGGCACCTGGCGTATCAATAAAGGTTATAATAGGTAAATCAAATTTTTCAGCTTTAGTCATAAGCCTAAGAGCTTTACGGTAACCTTCAGGTCTAGGCATCCCAAAGTTACGCTTTACTTTATCTGAAGTAGATAATCCTTTTTCTTGACCAATAAACATTATTGGTATATTGTTTAGCTTGGCTAAACCACCTATTATTGCAGTATCATCAGCATAAGCCCTATCACCATGCAACTCTATAAAATCATCAAATACATAATCAATATAATCAGAAGTATGTAATCTTTTAGTATGCCTTGATAATTGGGATATTTGCCAATCAGTTAATGATGAAAATGTTTTTTCAATTAATTCTTTATTTTTAGTTTTTAGTTGATTAAGTTCAGACTCTATATCTATTTTAGGGTCTTTTATATCTTTAAGAGATTCTATTTTCTCTTCTAACTCTGCTATTGGTTGTTCAAAGTCTAAGAAGTCTAAATTCATTATTTGTAAAGTAAAAGTATTTAAAATTTACCAAATTATACATTTAAAGAGTATAACAAAATGTGCAAAAAAACATATTTATCTTAATAAGACCATTTGCAAAACCAGCGTTATAATAGCATGCTATTCTGAGCTTGAGATGCTGAAACGCTTTGGTCACCCTGAATTTATTTCAGGGCAGCATGACGATAAAATAATACAAAGGTCTCAAAATCTACTATTATGTATTAGCTATGCGGTCTAAATAACGAGCTCTATAGTAAAGCCTAGTGTTGTCATAACTATCAATAAAAGCGCTACGAGTATGCAAGACATTGTTACATATTAAGCCCATACCTGGTTCTAATTTTAATTTAAAAATATAATCTGATTTTGAGTTTAATATATTATTTAGATATCCAAGTGCTTCATTAATTAATGAGCTATCCTTAAAGGCAATATTTTTCTTTCTAATAGTAAAACGCATATAAAGTTTGTTATTTTCATCTATGCTAAATATTGCTCCTTTTATTTCTTCACGAGCTATATTATTATTTTTATCTAATCTTGCAGGTATTAATATTGCATTATCACTCATTAAAGCTTTTATGTAATCAGGGTTTTTATCCCTAAGCATAATATATAAAATTTCAGGATCTAATAATTTGTTTTCACCTCCAGTTTCAGCAGCCTTAACACAGTGTAATATCACTGCTTTTATTTGATTTTTTACATCATTATAATAACCATCAGTATGCCAGTTAATTGCTTTATTAGTATATGGGATATAGTTTTTTTTAGTTACTTCATCACTACATGTAATTTTGCTAATGCTATTATTATTTGCAAGGTAGTTTTTGTTTATTCTTTTTAAACCAAAGCTATCAGCTATTGATAATATTGCATCTATACTATCTTCACTTTTTATATTCGTAGTGTAGATTGCCATATTAGTTTTACGGCATATAGCAGTTATAGCCTTTATGTCATTATCAGTTATATTGTTTGGACTATTTATTGTTACTATTAATTCTTTAGCGTTTGTAGGGTAGTTTTTTAATTTTTCATCGCGCCAATTACAATAAGTGTCATAATTTTCAAGTGAAAAATGATTATTTAAATTTTGAATATTAAATGCCTCTTAATAATTCATTAATACCAACTTTAGACCTAGTTTTAGCATCTACTTGTTTTACAATTACAGCACAATATAGTGAGTAACTACCATCACTTGAAGGTAAGTTTCCAGAAACTACAACTGAGCCTTTAGGTACTCTGCCATAAGTGATTTCTTTTGTTTCACGATTATAAATTTTAGTGCTTTGACCTATATATACTCCCATAGATATTACCGAGCCTTCTTCAACTATAACACCTTCAACAACTTCAGAACGAGCACCTATAAAGCAATTATCCTCAATTATTGTTGGATTTGCTTGTAGTGGTTCTAAAACTCCACCTATACCAACCCCACCAGAGAGATGAACATTTCTACCAATTTGAGCACAAGAGCCAACTGTAGCCCAAGTGTCAACCATTGTGCATTCATCAACATATGCACCTATATTGACATAAGAAGGCATTAACACAGTATTTTTGGCGATATATGAGCCATAACGAGCAAATGCAGGGGGGACAACTCTAATGCCATTTTCCTTAAATTCTTCTTCAGTTAAATCAGAGAATTTTGAAGATATTTTGTCATAATACTGAGTAGTATTTTCAGACATTATTATATTACTTTGCAGGCGAAATGATAATAAGACAGCTTTTTTTAGCCACTCATTAACACGCCATACTCCAATAGATTCTTGTTCAGCAATTCTAGCTTTACCAGAATTTAACAATTCTAATGCTTTATTTACTGCTTGTAACAGCTCTTTGTCAGCATTATTAGGATTAATGTTTTCACGGTTATTAAAGGCATTGTTAATAATATCTTGCATAAATTTAAAAGTTTGAAAAATTAAAAAATTATAGCCTAATTATATAGTTTTAAATTAGTTACTTTGTCTAAAATCTAAACAGCAACTTGAGCTTTAATCGGCTCATCATGAATATAATCTATAAATTCAAAATCTTCAAATTTATAGTTAAAAATATCACTAGCTTTATTATTGATAACTAATTTAGCTAATTTCTTAGGTATGCGTGATAACTGCAAATTTACTTGTTCAATATGGTTTGTATAAATATGACAATCGCCACCAGTCCAAATAAAATCACCAACACCTAAATTACATTGTTGAGCTATCATATGAGTAAGTAATGAGTATGAAGCAATATTAAAAGGCACACCTAAAAATATATCAGCACTTCTTTGATAAAGTTGACAAGATAGTTTGCTGTTAGCTACATAAAACTGAAAAAAAGTATGACAAGGGGGTAATGCCATTTTCTCAATTTCACCAACATTCCAGCTTGAGACTATTATTCTTCTAGAATCAGGATTAGTTTTAATTTTTTCAATAACTTGTTTGATTTGGTCAATATGTTTGCCATCTTTTGTTTGCCATTTGCGCCATTGTGCACCATACACTGGACCTAAGTTGCCATTTTCGTCAGCCCATTCATTCCATATTCTGATATTATTATCAGTTAAATATTTAGTATTCGTATCACCACTTAAAAACCATAATAATTCATGCACAACTGAAGGTATGTGTATTTTTTTAGTAGTAATTAATGGGAAGCCTTCATTAAGATTAAAACGCATTTGGTGAGCAAATATACTGATTGTCCCAGTACCAGTCCTATCCTCTTTTCTTATACCTGTATCTTTTACTAATCTTAAAAAATCTAAATATTGTTTCATTGTGTTGTTATCTTTTTAAATTAAATATATTTTTTCTATTCTCTATGCAGAACTTTATATTATAAATTGAATAAAAATATAATTAGAACTTAGTGTGTGCGTCCAATACATATTGCACTTTTTATAATAATTATTTTCATTCATTTTA
>CAZDRI010000039.1:0-8711 GCA_964508055.1 uncultured Thiotrichales bacterium | reverse complement strand
AAAATCTTCTAAATTAAATTTAGTATTTTGCTGTTAATTCAGGTTGGACTATTTAAATGGCTATCACCAGGGTTAGGATTAGAGTCCTCTTCATAAAAATCATAGCCTTGAACTATGTTATTGACTAAATCAGGATGATTAGTATCTACACCACTGTCCATAACTGCAACTGTTGTTTTTGGTATTGAAGCTGTATTTGAGTTTAAAGATAAGCCATTTGTTGAAGATGGTGAGCCATAAATATTTTGCCAAGCAGCAGCTGTTTTTATATTATCTAATCCATTATTAGTTTTATAATCATTATTGTTTTCAACAGCAGTTGTGTTTGTATAAGGTGTAGAGTTATAGTTTCTGTAAGTTATTTCATTAGTGTCACTTATAACATTATTGCTTCCACCACCACCTCCACCGCCACCGCCACCGCCACCGCCACCACAAGAGGTTATTAAAATTAAAGTGCAAAGTAATATGAGGATTTTTTTCATTCAATATTTTCTTTTAGTTATTTTTATATCTGTTACAGGAATAGCCATACAAGCAAGTATTTCATTATCTGAAAGCTGTATTAGAGATTTTTGATGCAAAACTTCTCCTTTTAAAAGAACTAAAATACAACTTCCACAATGACCTTGACGGCAATTATGATTTATTAAAATGTTATTATTTTCTAATTCTGTGAGTATAGACTTATCGCCATACACATATAAAAATTCATCTTTGTCTTTTATGTTACAAATGTCAATTCTAAACATGTAAATATTCTACATTAAATTATTACAGTAACTATATGATGTAGTATGAATTATAGCTCTATATTATCAAAACTTTCATTATGGATATTACTATCAACAGCACTAACAAGGTAAGAGGTGATTTCAGTTTCTTGAGGTGCTACTTGCACTGTATCACTATCAAGCCAATGATTCATCCAAGGTAGGGGATTAGTAGTTTTTTTAAATAAAGGTTTCATATTTAAAGCATCCATTCTGACATATGTTATATGTTCTAAATATTGTTTTAGTATATTTGCGTTTAATCCAATCATAGAACCATCTTTGAATAGGTAATCAGCCCAATCTTTTTCTTGCTCTGTGGCATCAATGAACATTTGAGTAACTTCATCTTCACATTCTTCAGCAATTTTTTGCATATCAGGGTCATCTTTGCCTTCTTTTATTAAATTAATCATATTTTGAGTTCCAACTAAATGTAAAGCCTCATCCCTAGCAATTAATTTAATGATTTTTGCATTGCCTTCCATCACCTTCCTTTCAGCAAAAGCAAAAGAACAAGCAAAAGATACATAAAATCTAATAGCTTCTAAAATATTAACTGAGAATAATGTTAAATATAATTTCTTTTTTAAATCATATAAAGAAATATCCACTTTTTCATTATCTATTACTAAGTTTTTCTTTTTTCCATACAAAATGTAGGCTTGGCTATATTTAATTAAATCATCATAATGTTTTGATACACTAACAGCTCTTTTTATAATTTCTTCAGTTTTTAATATATCATCAAACACCTCACTAGGATTATTAACAATGCCTCTAATTATATGAGTATAACTTCTAGAATGAATAGTTTCAGAAAAAGACCAAGTTTCAATCCAGTTTTCCAGTTCAGGCAGTGAAACAATAGGTAAAAATGCAATGTTCGGAGATCTACCTTGCACACTATCTAACAAAATTTGATACTGTAAGTTGCTGATAAATATATGTTTTTCATTTTCTGGTAATTCTTGAAAATCAATTTTATCTTTACTGATATTAACTTCTTCTGGACGCCAGAAAAATGATAGTTGTTTTTCAGTTAGTTTTTCAAAAATTTCAAATTTTTGCTTGTCAAATCTTGCTACATTAACTGTATCACCAAAGAACATTGGCTCAGTTAAGATATTCATTTGTTTTTTATTAAAAATTGTATAAGACATTATTTATTCCTTTATAATTTGTTTTATCTTGTTGATTTAAATATCATACTTTACATACATCCCCACAATCGTTGTCTTTGTTTTCATTTAAGTCTGTAGCACCGTCACGAGTGTTATGATAGTAAAGAGTTTTAATACCATATTTATATGCTTTTAATAGGTCTGTTAAAAATAATTTCATAGGAACCTTATTGTTTTGATATAAAGATGGGTTATAGTGAGTATTTGTAGAGATAGATTGATCTACAAATTTCTGCATTATAGCGCAAAGCTGTAAATATCCATCATTATCGTTGATATCCCATAACAATTCATATTCATCTTTTAATTTTTCATATTCTGGAACTACTTGTTTAAAAACTCCATCTTTACTTTGTTTTATTGATACAAATCCCCTAGGCGGTTCAATACCATTAGTACTATTGCTGATTTGCGATGAACTTTCACAAGGCATAATTGCAGTAAGTGTTGAATTTCTTAAGCCATATTTTTTAATTTCATTACGAAGACTTTCCCAATCAAAATTAAGATTATTGTTGCAAAAAGTATCTATAGCTTTTTTATAGGTATCAATTGGTAGTAATCCTTGAGCATAAGAAGTATCGTCAAAAGCAGGGCATTTACCTTGTTCTTTTGCTAATTTAATAGATGCTTTTAATGAATAATATTGCAGTGCTTCAAAAGTGTTATGAACTAAGCTATTAGCACTATAATCAGAGTATTTGACATTATTTTTTGCTAAATAATATGCAAAATTTGTAACACCTATGCCTAAAGCTCTTCTATTTTTAGTAGATTTTTCAGCAGCTTTTAATGGGTAATTTTGGTAATCTAATAAAGCATCTAATGCCCTAACTATTGTTTCTGTAGTTTGTTCTAATTCATCTAAGCTATTTATAGCTCCTAAATTCACAGCAGATAATGTGCAAAGGGCTATTTCACCCTCACTGTCTTCAACAGAATAAAGAGGTTTAGTAGGTAGGGTTATTTCCACACACAAATTACTTTGGCGAATTGGTGCTTTTTTAGGATTAAAAGCTGAGTGAGTATTACAATGGTCTACATTTTGTAAATAAATCCTACCAGTATTTGCTCTTTCAAGCATAAATTTTGAAAATAAATCACGAGCATTTATGGTTTTACTTGTAATATTTTCATCTTTTTCATATTTAAGATATAGCTTTTCAAATTTTTTTTGATCTTGAAAAAATGCATCATATAAGTCTTTAGCATCATGAGGACTGAATAGGGTTATATTTCCATCTTCTAAAAATCTTTTATACATCAGTCCATTAAACTGCACTCCATAATCTAAATGACGGATACGATTCTCTTCAACTCCAGCATTATTCTTTAGTACTAATAAGTTTTCAACTTCTAAATGCCAAATTGGATAGAATAGGGTAGCAGCACCACCTCTAACACCTCCCTGAGAACAACTTTTAACTGCACTATAAAAATGCTTATAAAATGGGATACAGCCAGTGTGATTAGCTTCTCCATTTCTGATTGGACTATCTACAGCTCTAATTCTGCCGCCATTTATACCTATACCAGCTCTTTGTGAAACATACTTAACTATAGCTCCAGCTGTGGCGTTGATTGAATCTAAGTCATCATCACTTTCAATTAAAACACATGAGCTAAATTGTCTAGTAGGAGTCCTAACTCCAGCCATTATTGGAGTCGGTAATGAAATTTTAAACAAAGAGCTATCATTATAAAATTTCTTAACTAAATCAATGCGTTGAGCTTTATTTTTATAATTTATAAATAAGCACATTCCAACTAGCATAAATAAAAATTGAGCACTTTCATATATTTCACCAGTTGAGCGGTTTTGTGCTAAATATTTGCCTTCTAATTGTTTTACAGCAGCATAACTAAAATTTAAATCTCTCCAATGGTCTAGGTAATCATTTAATTCATCTATTTCATTTTTACTATATTTTTTAATAATAATCGGGTCATAAATTCCTTTTTTAGTGTTTTTACTAATTTGCTTATAAAGAGTTGGAGGTTCAAATCTATTAAAAGCTTTTTTTCTTAAATGAAAAATTGCCAAGCGTGCTGCTAAAAATTGATAATCAGGAGTTTCAACAGATATTAAATCAGCTGCTGATTTAATAATTGTCTCATGTATATCTGATGTTTTAATACCATCAGAAAAATGTAATCTTGCATTTATTTCAACTTGTGATACAGAAACATTTTCTAAATTTTGAGAAGCCCAAAATATTACCCTATGAATTTTTTCCATATCAATAGTTTCTTTTTTCCCATTTCTTTTAGTTACTAACATTTATTTCTCTCAAAAATTTTAGTTAAACAATATAATAGATGCAATCTATTAAACTATATATAGTATCTATATATAAAAATCTTAGGAAAATATACCATATGTAGTAAATATTAGCAACAAAAATAATTAAAAATTTTTATTAACACTTACAATAGCGTTTTTATAAATGTTCGCATAATTTATATTATGTTAAATTTAGCATAATGATATAGAAATAACAAACTAAAAATTGATATATCCCCTCTACTGTTTAGCATATTAATAATCAGTGAAAATAATTTATTAGCTTTAAATTACACTGTCCAATGGCGAAAAGAAGCTTGTAACTGTAACAATTTAGTTTGCTTTTTAACTGGACTTGACAAAATAAAACCTCACTAATACATTATTTATAAGTAAATATAATTGATATTTTTTTTATTTTTAGGTATAAATTATGCTTTCTTTATTTTTATACTATCAATTATGGAAGAAATATCTTATTTTGAAAATATCAAAACATATAAAGCCAAAAAAGGCGAAGAATTTATGAATAAGGCTCAGACAGAGCATTTTAAAAATAAATTAAACATGTGGAAACAACAACTTCTTGAAGAGGCGAATGATAGCATTCATCATATGCAAGACGATGTGCCACAAGTAGCAGATGTTAATGATAGAGCTACATTAGAAGAAGAATTTACAATTGAGCTTAAGACTAGAGATAGAGAAAGAAAACTTATAGATAAAATAAATAAATCGCTGCGTCTTATTGATTTAGATGAATATGGTTATTGTGATACCTGCGGAGTTGAAATTAGCTTAGAAAGATTAGAGGCACGCCCTACTGCCACTCAGTGCATTGATTGTAAGATTATTGAAGAAAAAAAATCCAACTAGTAGGCTTTAGATATAATATCATTTACTGGCACTTCAACTCTGTTTTGTCTGCCTAACATATCTAATAAAATAAAAACTCTATCTTGTTTTGATTTATTATCAAATATTGCACTGATATTATCAAATCTATCATTTGATATTATAACTTTCTCACCTTTTTTAAATTGACTGCTATCTTTTTTGTGTAAACCTTGCTCATATTCAGATTTTTTTAAATTTTCTATGATTTCTTCAAAAACAAAGCTTGGTTTTGAATCTATACCAAATCGCACAAAATTAGCCACACCTTTAGTTGACCTGATTGGAGACCAATTATCAGTTAAATCATCAATGCAAATAAATAAATAACTTGGAAACAAAGGCTCTGTTACTTCTAACCAAATTCCTCTGCGTTTTTTCCTTAAAATTAACATAGGCAAATAAATTTGGTAATGTTGATTTTCTAAGTTTTGCTTAGCTTTTTGTTCTTGTCTTGGTTTAGTTTTAATTAAATACCACTTTTTCATAACAATCAAATTTTAAAAATGCTTATATCCCTTACAATTATCGTTGAAACCTTTAATGTTCAGTTTGTGAACGTTGGTGATTTTACCTATGTTTGTAAGCTTTATGTTTAGCTTTCTAGAAATAGCTTTAATTTCAGGTCTATATTTTTCATCTACAGTAAAACAAAGCTCATAATCATCTCCTCCTGCTAGAGCTAAGCACCAATCATTAGTTTCTTTTATATAATTTTTAAGTTTATTTCCAAGCGGGATTTTTTCTAAATCTATATTAGCACCCACATTACTTTTAGTTAATATATGCTCTAAATCTTGTAATAATCCATCGGATATATCTATGCATGAATTTGCTACACCTATTAAATTTTTACCTAATTCTATTCTTGGAGCTGGATTAAATAAATACTCATTTAATGACTCATACCCTTTTAAAGCAAGAGCTGCGTTCCCTATTGTTCCTGAGACATAAATATCATCATTTAATTTAGCATTACTTCTAGTTAAAAAGTTATTTTTTTTAGTTATTCCAATAACTTGTATGCTAATAGTTAAAGTGCCTTTTGTGGTATCACCGCCTATTAAATCTATATCGTATTTGTTAGCTGTTTTGAATAATGATTTAGAAAATTCTGCTAACCATTTATGATTAACTTTTGGCATTGTTAAGGCTAAACTGAACCATTTAGGTATAGCACCCATAGCAGCAATATCACTTAAATTAGCTGCTAATGCTTTGGTAGCTATATCTTTTGCTTTATAATTTTTAGCAAAATGAACTCCTTCAACTAAGGTGTCAACACAGCTAACTACATTAGTATTATTAATTTTTACTACTGCAGCATCATCTCCAATTCCTAGTATAGTATTTTTGTTTAAATTATTATTTTTAAAATAAAAGTCAATTAAATTAAATTCATTCATTGAAAAATTTAAATTTACCCCTATAAATGTAAAAGTTATATTTTAAAGGGAATAATAAAAAATGAGTAAAAAACAAACTTATACTTTTCAAACAGAAGTAAGTCAATTATTACACCTTATGGTGCATTCACTATATTCAAACAAAGAAATATTCTTGCGTGAGCTTATATCCAATGCCTCAGATGCTGTAGATAAACTTAAATTTGAAGCTCTTTCAAATGAAAAACTATATGAAGGCGGCAATAATAAACCAGAAATTTATATAGATATTGATAAAAAAGCTAAAACTATAACCATTAAAGATAATGGTATTGGTATGACTAAAGATGAGGTTATGACTAATATTGGAACTATTGCTAATTCTGGCACTAGAAAATTTTTAGAAAGTTTAGATAAAACCAAAGCCAAAGCTTCAAACTTAATAGGTCAATTTGGCGTAGGATTTTATTCTTCATTTATTGTTGCTGATAAAGTTACATTAATTACTAGGAAAGCTGGAGATGATAAAAGTAATGGCAGTATGTGGATATCTGATGGTAAAGGTGAATACTCATTAGAAACTACAAACTTAAATGAATACGGCACATCTGTAACATTACATTTAAAAAATGATTCTAAAGAATTTTTAGAAGATTTTACTATTAAAAATGTTATCAGTAAGTATTCTGATCATATAACTGTACCTATTATGATGTTAAAAACTGATACTGATGATAAAGACAAAAAGGCTAAAAAAGAAAAAGTAATTGAATATGAAACAGTAAATAAAGCTCGTGCTTTTTGGACTGAAGATAAAAGAAAACTTAAAAAAGATGATTACAATGACTATTATCGTGAATTAACTTATGATTTTGAGCCTCCTTTAAGTTACATTCATAATAAAGTTGAAGGGGCACAAGATTATATCTCACTTTTTTATATACCTAAAAAAGCTCCTTTTGATTTGTGGGAGCCAAAAAGAAAAGGTGGTATTAAGCTTTATGTAAAAAAAGTATTTATTATGGAAGACTCTGAACATTTAATGCCAATGTATCTTAGATTTGTCAAAGGCATAGTTGATACTAACGACCTACCCTTGAATGTGTCTAGAGAAATATTACAGCAAAATAAAGTTATTGATAAAATAAGACAAGCATCAGTTAAAAGAATACTAGCAGAACTTGAAAAAATGGCTGCTAACAAACCTGAACAATATGCTGAATTTTGGAAAGAATTTGGCATGGTCATAAAAGAAGGTGTTGTTGAAGACTTTCAAAATAAAGATAAAATAGCAAACCTACTCCGCTTTGCATCAACCAATCAAGATAGTGATATTCAAAGTGTATCTTTTAAAGACTATGTTTCAAGAATGGCTAAAAAGCAAGAACATATCTACTATATAACTGCTGAAAATTATTCAGCAGCTAAAGGCTCACCTCATTTAGAGATATTTAAAGATAAAAATATTGAAGTGCTTTTATTAACTGATAGAGTTGATGAATGGTTAGTAAATAATTTTACTGAATATGAAGGTAAAAAATTAAAATCAGTGGCTAAAGGTGATATTGACAACTTAGCAGATGAAAAAACTAAAAAAGATAAAGAAAAAACTCAAAAGGATTATCAAAAAGTAATTAAAAAAGCAAAAGAGGTATTAGCTGATTCTGTGAAAGATATTAAAATTAGTGATAGATTAAAAGAATCCCCAAGTTGTTTAGTTGCTGACGAAAATGAAATGGGTGCTAATATGGAAAGAATTATGAAATCACTTGGACAACAAGTACCTGATTTTAAACCAATATTAGAGTTAAACCCAGAACATAAATTAGTTAAAAAATTAAAAGATAAATTTGATAATGATTTAATTTATGTGCTTTTTGATCAAGCTGTTTTAGCAGAAGGTGGACAAATTAAAAATCCAACTGAATTTGTCAAAAGAGTTAATAAGCTAATAGACTAAATTCTGGTTTTGGTTGCTTTTTATTTTCATTGCACCTAAATTTTTATTTAAAGCCGCTGTGTTGGATAGATAATTTGAGACTTTTACACCTTTGCGTCATTAGCTATTTTTTCATTTAATTTACTGTCATACTGCCCTGAACCAAGTACAGGGTGACCAAAGTATTCCATGTCATGCTGCCCTGAACCAAGTTCAGATACTGTCTTAAAAATCAAGTAATTTTATTAATTT
>CAZDRI010000038.1:0-10251 GCA_964508055.1 uncultured Thiotrichales bacterium | reverse complement strand
GGTATAAACGCTAGTCAATTGGGTGTGGTGCACTTATGAGTTGAATCCACCATATACAAAATACCTGCTAATAAAATTAATGCTGATTTTTTTGCTGATTATTTATATGGATTAAAAGAACTACCTTTAAAAGAGTGCTTTGATTATGTTGGGATAGACTTTAAGCAAAAACTCAAAAATAAAAATAAACCTTCTTTAAGTATAACAACAAGCAGTAAAAATGATTTTGCTGTTATTAAAAGAATTGATGCTAGCTCTTATTCTAAAAAATTTGCTTTGGCTGTAGGTGATAAAATAATTGCTATTAATGATATAGAGGTTAATGAAAACAACCTCGTTAGTGAAATTAGCAAATATCCTCTGGGACAAAAAATAAAAATAACTATTTTTAGAAGAAAGGAATTAAAACATATTAATTTAAAATTACAAGCTAGCAATAAAAAATTTGCCAAGCTAAAACTTAAAAAACATAATATTAAAAGGCGGAAAAAATGGCTGTATGGGATATAAAACCTCCTAAACTATTATTAAAACCTGTTGGCCGTGCTATTTACAATTACAAATTAATTAAAGATGGCGATAAAGTATTAGTTGCGGTTTCTGGGGGTAAAGATTCTTTAAGCCTTTTTAATATATTAACTCATTTTAAAAAATATGCTCCAATAGATTATGAAATTGGTGTTGTTACCATTGACCCTGAAATAAAGGGCTTTAATCCAAAAAAATTAACAAAGTACTTCAAAAATATTGGTACTAAGTTTTTTTTAGAAAGTTTTCCTATTTTAGATATGGCTAAAAAAAATATGAAGGGCAATTCTTATTGTTCTTTTTGTGCTAGGTTGAAACGAGGTCTTATGTATAAAGTCGCCCGTCGTGAAGGTTATAATGTATTAGCCCTTGGACAGCATTTAGATGACTTTAGCGAAAGTCTTTTTATGTCTATATGTCATAATGGAAAAATTCAAACTATGAAAGCTAATTATATAAATAATGACAAAGATATCCGTATTATAAGGCCTCTAGTATTTGTAAGAGAAAGGCAACTTGAGAATTTTGCAAAAAAGGCTAATTTCCCAATAATTATGGACAATTGTCCAGCATGTTTTAGAAAACCTACAGAAAGAGAATATTTCAAACAATTGCTTCTTAATGAAGAGAAAAGAAACCCTAATTTATACCCAAACCTCTTAAATGCTATGAAACCAATTTTAGATAAGGTAAATGGTTAAAATAATTTTAAAACTTTTTGCGTATTTACCTCTAAGTATTAACCATTTTATAGGCTATCTAATTGGTAATTATTTATATATTTTTAAAACTGAAGCTAAGAAAATAACTAGAATAAATATAAACTTATGCTTTCCTGAACTATCAAGTATAGAAAAAAATTTGCTTCTTAAAAAAAACCTAATTGAGTTAGGCAAAACTATTACTGAAGTCGGTAAAGTATGGTTTGCACCATTAAGTTATTCTCTAAATAAAATAAAATATGTAATCAATAAAGACATTTTAGAATCTAAAAAGCCCATTATTTTTTTAGCTCCACATATGGGATGTTGGGAGATTGTTGGTAACTATTTGGCACAAAAGCTAAACATGACTATCTTATATCTACCTTTAAAAAATAAAAAAATGGATAATCTACTAGTAAAGGCTAGGGAGTCAAAAGGCTATAAATTAGCAAAAGCCGATAGAGTTGGAGTTATAAAATTGCAAAGAGCTTTAGCTAATGGAAACTCTATTGGTATTTTGCCAGACCAAAATCCAGGCTCAGGTAATGGAATATTTGTACCTTTTTTTAAAAGAGATGCCCAAACTATGACACTATTATGCAAACTTGCAAGAAAAAATAATGCCAAAGTTGTGTCTGTTTGGGCTGAGAGGTTAGCATATGCTAAAGGATATCAAATACATTTAAAAGAATTAAATATATTATCTACCACAAATAATATTTATGATGATTGTCTTATTATGAATAATATTATTGAAGATATAATAAAACAAAAACCTGAGCAATATCAATTAAGTTATGCTAGATTTAAGCGAGATAAAAATAATAATAGGACCGGCTTTTATAATTAAAAAGACCAATTCATAAGCGCAAAAAACGCACTTAGTATTAGCCTTACCAAATTGTTCATTTGGGGAAGGGAAGCTATATCAATAACTTATGGAGAATATTATTTTTTCCATTCCCCAAACCTCAGCCCTAATCTAACCTAATGCTGTGGTCTTTTAAATTTTAGAAAACAATAAACTGCCGTTTGTTCCACCAAAACCAAAAGAATTAGAAATAGCATGCTTTATTTTTATTTTTCTTGCAGAATTAGCAACATAATCTAAATCACATTCAGGATCTTGATTAAATATATTGATAGTCGGCGGTGCTATTTGCTCTTTAATTGCTAAAGTGGTAAAAATTGCTTCAACACCTCCAGCTGCGCCTAATAAATGTCCTGTCATTGACTTTGTAGAACTTACTGCTATATCGTAAGCATGCTCACCTAATGCCGCTTTTAATGCTTGAGTTTCTGCAATATCTCCTGCTGGAGTAGATGTCCCATGAGCGTTAATATAGTCAATATCACTTGGGTTTAATTTAGCATTTTTAATACTGTTTAGCATACATTTTGCTGCACCTTCCCCTCCTTTTGAAGGTAAAGTTATATGGTATGCGTCAGCGTTCATGCCATAACCTAATACTTCAGCATAAATATTTGCACCTCTTTTTTTAGCTCTTTCATATTCTTCTAATACTAATACTCCCGCACCATCAGCTAAAACAAAACCATCTCTATCTATATCCCAAGGTCTAGATGCTGTCTTTGGAGCGTCATTTCTTTTAGATAATGCATGTGCAGCGGCAAAACCGCCAAGTCCACAATTAGTAGTTGCCATTTCTGCCCCTCCAGCAATCATAACATCTGCATCACCATATTCTATTATCCTTGCCGCATCACCTATATTATGTGTCCCTGTAGTACAAGCTGTAACAATTGCAAAGTTAGGGCCTTTAAAACCATACATAATAGAAAGGTTGCCTGAAATCATATTGATAATACTTGAAGGCACAAAAAATGGAGAAATTCGTCGCGGGCCTTTTTTATTAAATAACATTGTAGTTTTTTCAATACTATCCAAACCGCCAATACCCGCACCAATAGCAACTCCAATTCTATCAGCACTAGCCTCATCTACCTCTAAACCTGCATCCTCTATTGCTTGAATAGCTGCTATTAAGCCGTAATGGATAAAGACATCCATTTTTCTTGCTTCTTTTTTATCAAGATATTTTTCAACTTCAAGATTTTTTACTGAACCACCAAAACTAACACTTTGGTTTTCTATATCTAAATGGGTTATATAATCTATTCCTGATTTGCCGTTAATAATATTGTCCCAAGAATCTTTAATATTATTACCAACAGGGGAAACAATGCCTAATCCTGTTACTACAACTCTTCTGTTATTCATAAGCTATTAAATTATTTGTTTTTTATTAAAAAAGGCATTTAATTTATAAAAATCAAATGCCTTTTTTGTGTTTATGCTCAAATTTGTTTTTTATGAGTCTTGATGAGTTTCAATATAATCTATTGCTTCTTGAACTGTTGTAATTTTTTCTGCCTCATCATCTGAAATCTCACAACCAAACTCTTCTTCTAATGACATTACTAACTCGATAGTATCTAAAGAATCTGCACCTAAATCATCAATAAATGACGCGTTATTATCAACTGTGTCATTTTTAACATCCAACTGTTCAATTATCACATTTTTAACTCTTTGCTCAATGCTCATTTTTTTTCCATTCCCCTTTGATTAAAATATTAAGGTAGTATTTTAACTCTAATAAATAATCTTGCAACTAAAATATTTAAATAAAGAATATTATAAAGCTTATAAAATACAACATTTTATAATTCATTTTTATTATACATAAGCTAAATTTCCTTTGGTTTCTAACCATTTCTTTCTATCTTGAGCTCTTTTCTTAGATAAAAGCATATCCATTACCTTGTTTGTCTTTGTTTCATCGTCTAGTGTTAAATTTATTAGTCTTCTACTTTCTGGATACATAGTTGTCTCTCTTAATTGGCTTGGGTTCATTTCTCCCAAACCTTTAAACCGTTGTACTTGTATTTTTAGATTTTTAGTTTTACTATTTTGTTTTAACTGATTAGTTACTTTTTCTTTCTCAGCATCATCTAAAGCGTAAAAAGTTTTTTTACCAGCATCAATCCTATAAAGAGGTGGCATAGCTATAAAAACATGCTTTTCTTTAACTAGATTTGGAAAATGCTTAATAAAAAGGGCACATATTAAAGTTGCTATATGAGCACCGTCAGAATCTGCATCAGCTAATATACATATTTTTCCATAGCGTAAATTTTTTAAATTACTGTCATTAGGTTCTACGCCTATTGCTACACTTATATCATGGATTTCATTAGAACCTAGTATTTGAGACGAGTCAACTTCCCAAGAATTTAAAATTTTTCCTCTTAATGGCAATATTGCTTGGTATTCTTTATCTCTTGCTTGTTTTGCTGAACCTCCAGCAGAATCACCTTCTACTAAAAATATTTCAGTTAAATTAATATCATTATTACTACAGTCAGCTAACTTTCCAGGCAATGCAGGTCCATTGATAGTCTTTTTACGCACAATTTTATTATTAGTTTTAAGCCTAGATTGAGCATTTTTAATAATTAATTCCGCGATTTTTTCAGCAATATGTGTATGTTGATTCAGCCATAGACTAAATGTATCTTTAACAACATTAGCAACAAATATAGCGCATTTTCTTGAAGATAATTTCTCTTTGGTTTGACCTGAAAATTGGGGATCAGCTATTTTTACTGATAATATAAAAGATAGTTTTTGCCATATATCATCTGGAGTTATTTTAATATTCTTAGGAGTTAAATTTCTGAACTCACAGAATTCCTTTAAAGCATCTGTTAATCCTGAGCGCAGGCCATTTATATGTGTCCCGCCATATATTGTAGGTATAAGGTTTACATAGCTTTCGTTAACAACCACATTTCTATCACTAGTCCAGCTAAGAGCACAATTTAATTGTTCATTATCATTATCAAAATCTATGTTAAAAGGTGGATTAGGTAACATTTCTGACTGATCTAATGATGACATAAGATAGTCTTTTAGACCTCCTTTATAAGCCCATTCATTTTTACTGCCATTTATTTCATCAATAAATATAACCTGCAACCCCGGGCACAAAACTGTTTTCGATCTGATATTCTGGGTAAGAGTTTTTATATTGAATTTAGAATTATCAAAATATTTTTTATTAGCTTTAAATTTAACCTTGGTTCCTGTGTTTCTAACACCAACAGAATCTATTTTTTCTAAATCAACTATTTTTTCACCATTTTCAAAAGCCATATAATATTTCTTACCATCTCTTTTTATCCACACTTCTAGAAATGATGATAAGGCATTAACTACTGATACGCCTACCCCGTGTAATCCTCCAGAAAATTTATAATTTGCCTTAGAAAATTTCCCTCCTGAATGCAGTTTAGTAAGTATTACTTCAACACCAGGCATCCCTGTTGCAACATGAATATCTATAGGCATACCTCTACCATTATCTGAAACACTTAGACTACCGTCTCGATGTAAGATAATTTCAATTTTTGAGCAAAAACCTGAAATAGCCTCATCAACGCTATTATCTATAACTTCTCCTGCAAGATGGTTAGGGTTTTCCGTTCGCGTATACATACCAGGACGTTTTTTAACAGGAGATAATCCTGTTAAAACTTCTATAGAAGATGCATCATAAGTCATAGTATTCTAATAATTTTAGGGTCATAACAACTTAAACATATTTAAAATTATAAATAAGATTACCACTGTAATATTCTTTATAATGAAACAATATAAGAAACAAATTGGCTAAATATAAAATTTAAACATAGCATTACAAAAAAGTAGCACTATAAAATAAAACAAGTGGACTAAACAACTAATCAATCTCTATTATTTTTATCAATAATTGCCTTTGCGTTTTCTTCTCGCTCACTTTTTAAACTTTCATGTAAGTGCATATTATTTGTAGCTAAAATTTGAACTGCTAAATATGCGGCATTTTTAGCTCCAGCGCTACCTATTGCTACTGTCGCAACAGGAATACCACCGGGCATTTGTACAGTAGATAAAAGCGAATCAAGTCCATTGAGCGCTGCAGCTATTGGTATCCCTATTACTGGTTTTACTGTTGTGGCAGCTATTGCTCCTGCTAAATGTGCTGCAAGACCAGCTGCAGCTATAAAAACTTCACAGCCTCTTTTTTCTGCATCTATTATTAAATCTTTTGTATATTGTGGAGTTCTGTGAGCTGAACTTATTTTTATTTCATAATTAATACCAAACTTATCTAGAACTTTAAAGGTATTTTCTAAAGTTGGCATATCTGAATCAGAACCCATTAATATCATAACAAATGGTCTGTTTTTATTATCTTGCATAGCTTTATTTTTTCTCTTAATTTACTTTTTATCTAACATTTCCCTAAGTTTACCTTCAAAAATCAATTCCATTGCAAATCCCATCTTGCCTCCTGGAACTACTAAATTATTTCTTCTAGACATAAATGAATCTTTAATCATATTTTTTATATATAAAAGATTGTCTTGTTCTGGATTTTTACATCTAATAACAACAAAACTTTCATCAAGGGTTGGAATATCTCTCGCAATAAAAGGGTTGGAAGTGTCAACTGTAGGAACTCTTTGAAAATTAACATCTGTTCTTGAAAATTGTGGGGTAATATAATTTATATAATCCCACATTCTTCTATGAATAGTATCAACAATTGCTTTTTCTGAATAACCTCTTTCATTTTGGTCTCTATGTATTTTTTGAATCCATTCCAAGTTAACTACTGGTACAACTCCTATTAACAAGTCAACATGCTTTGCCACATCAATATCGTCATGAACAACACCTCCATGCAAACCTTCATAAAACAAAAGATCACTATCTTTATCAGTAAGTTCCCATTCAGTAAATTCTCCTGGATTTTTACCGTAAGGTTTAGCCTCTTCATAAGAATGTAAATAATATCTACGCATACATTGGCCTGTCTCACCATAATTTTTAAAACTTTCTGCTAATTTATCAAATAAGTTAGCATCGGGTCCAAAATGGCTAAAAAGATGATTACCCGCCTCTTTTTCTCTTTTTTCTTTATCTTTCATAGCTACTCTATCGTATTTATGGTAGCTATCTCCTTCTATTACAGTAGCTTTTATTCCTAATCTTTGAAATATGTGATTAAAAGCATTTTTTACTGTTGTTGTGCCCGCTCCTGATGATCCTGTAATTGCAATAATTGGGTGTTTATTAGACATATATACTCCTTTTTTTAATAATCTAGCTTTTCAACATATAAAGCATTTTCTTCTATAAAATTCCTTCTTGGTTCAACCTCTCCTCCCATTAAAGTAGTAAAAACCTCATCAGCATGAATTGCATCTTCTATTTTTATTTTTAATAATGTTCTAGTTTCAGAATTCATAGTTGTTTCCCATAATTGGTCTGCATTCATTTCCCCTAAACCTTTATATCTTTGAAAATATTGACCTTTTTTAACATCATTAGTTAAAAATTCAACAATATCTTTAAAACTACTTACATTATGCTTTTTATTTCTTTTAATTAAAAAGGCGCCTTTTCCAATTAGTCCTTTTGTTTTATTTGCAAAACCTTTTATTTGCTGATATTCCTTTGACTTGAAAAAGGATTCATTATAACTATAATATTTTTTTATACCATATATAAATACAACTTGGTCTACTTGTCTTTTTTCTTCAGAAAAAGTAATTTGGTGAACTTCGCTGAGATCTTTTTTCTCATTAATTAATTGCTGTATTTTTTCACACCATTTACTAATTTTTTCTAAATCAAAAAATGACTTAATTTTAGGCATATTTATTAATTGTTTTAAAAATGATTCATCATATCTTTGTTTTAAATTATTTATCAACCCATTTATTAAAAAATATTCTCTTATCAATTCCTCTAAAGCTTCATTTGATATTGCTGGTGAGTTAGATTCCAAATGCAAATTAACATCTGTTATTGATTCTTGTAATAAATATTCATTTAATTGATTATCATTTTTTAAATATCTTTCTTGTTTTCCTTTTTTAACTTTATACAAAGGTGGTTGGGAAATATATAGATAACCATTATTTATCAATTCAGGAAAATATCTATAAAAAAAAGTAAGTAATAATGTTCTAATATGCGCACCATCAATATCTGCATCGGTCATTACTATAATTTTATGATATCTTAATTTATCTATATTATATTCTTCTTTACCAACACCACATCCTAAAGCTGTTATAAGTGTTGCTATTTCTTGAGATGCTAAAACTTTTTCAAATCTTGATTTTTCTACATTTAAAATTTTTCCTCTTAATGGTAATATTGCTTGAGTTCTTCTATCCCTTCCTTGTTTTGCAGAACCTCCTGCTGAATCTCCTTCAACTAAAAATATTTCTGATTGTTGTGGGTCTTTTGTTTGACAATCAGCTAATTTTCCTGGTAATCCACTAATATCTAACGCATTCTTTCTTCTAGTCATTTCTCTAGCTTTTCTTGCTGCTTCTCTAGCTCTTGATGCTTCTAAGATTTTAGAAATTATTATTTTTGCTTCACTAGGATTTTCTAATAAATATTCTTGCAATTTTTCATAAATTGCTGATTCTACTGGTACTCTTATATCAGAGGATACTAGCTTATCTTTAGTTTGAGATGAAAATTTTGGATCAGGAATTTTTACAGAAACAATAGCTGTGAGACCTTCTCTAGTATCATTTCCACTTATATTAACATCATTTTTCTTTACTAATCCAGATTGTTCTAAATATTGATTTAAAACTCTAGTAAGTCCACTTCTAAATCCTGAAAGATGTGACCCCCCATCTCTTTGAGGAATATTATTAGTAAAGCAAAATATACTTTCCTGATATGATTCGCTCCACTGTAATGCTACATCTACAACAATATCATCTTTTTCTGATTTAATATTAATAATATCTGGATGAATTGGTTTTTTATTTTTGTTTATGTATTTAACAAACTCTTTAATACCTCCATCATATTTAAATTCTTTTTTCTTATTAGTTTTTTCTTCTTCTATATTTATTTTAATTCCTGAATTTAAAAATGATAACTCTCTTAATCTATGAGAAAGGGTTTCATAATTAAAATCAATAAAAGCAAAAGTACTTTTGCTTGGTTTAAATTTAATTACAGTTCCTGTCTTATCTGTAATGCCTTCTTTTTTTAAAGGAAATTGCGGAATACCTTGTTTATAAGTCTGCTTATATATGTTGTAATTTTTATATATAGTTAAATATAATTTTTCAGATAATGCATTTACAACAGATACTCCAACTCCATGAAGTCCACCAGAAACTTTATAGGTGTTTTTATCAAATTTACCACCAGCATGTAAAACTGTCATAATTACTTCAGCAGCTGATACTTTTTCTTCAGAATGAATATCTGTTGGTATACCTCTACCATTATCTTCAACACTTACATAATTATCTTCGTGTAATGTTACTTTTATTTCAGTACAAAAACCTGCTAAAGCTTCATCAATAGCATTATCAACAACTTCAAATACCATATGGTGAAGACCTGTGCCATCATCTGTATCACCAATATACATACCTGGTCTTTTTTTAACGGCATCAAGACCTTTTAATACTTTGATATCAGAAGCTTTATAATTTTTAGACATAATTTTTAATAAAAAAACAAAATATAAAACCTGAAAAATTATACCATATCTTTAATAAAACCATTTTCAATAACAAATTGTTTTACATTATTTTTATAATCATTTAATAAATTGTGTTCCACGTGGAACATACCCCAATCTAAATAATATCTCCTATTTTTAGGTTCACTACCTATAATAAAACCTTTATCAGGGCTTATTAATTGTATTGGTAATAAATATGAAAGGCTGGAAGTATTTTTAATTTTATTATCATCAACAAATATATCATTCTTTGTTTTGCTTCTTATAATTTTAATTATATTATTATCTAATTTAGAAACTAGTTGAAATTTATTTTTATTAAAAGTAGAAATGTTTTTTATATTTCTTGTTTTAAATGATTTATTATGTTGTGAATTCACATAATAAGTGCACCACTTATTTTTAATTGCAAAGATGTATTTTTGCTTGCTCTT
>CAZDRI010000037.1:0-11422 GCA_964508055.1 uncultured Thiotrichales bacterium | reverse complement strand
AAATGAATGAAAATAATTATTATAAAAAGTGCAATATGTATTGGACGCACACAAAATGTTGAAAATATTATTAAAAAAATTTATGATGAAAAATTTAAAAAATAAACTTAAACTCCTAATATTAATAACACTAACATTGAATTTAATTGCGTGTAACAGTGCTAAAGAAGACAAGGTCAAAAAAAATAATGTATCTTTTGGTGAACAAGTTTTTAACAAGCATTGTAGTAAATGCCATAATAAAAAAAACGGAAATATGACAAACGAATGGCAAAGACCACAACAAGATGGAAATTATGCACCTCCACCACTTGATAAAACAGGCACTGTGTACCATCATCAACTTGGCTATATTATGCAAACTATAAGCGAAGGCGGAACTAATATTGCTGGCAAAATGCCTGCTTTTAAAAATATATTAACAAGTAAAGAAAAACAAGCTGTTATAGACTATGTAGCAAGTCTTTGGTCAAATATAAAAAAAGGCAAAGAATATGAAGCTTTTAAAGATAGTCAAATAAAATATTAAAGGAGAATTATCATGAAATTCACTAAATTAGTTTTTATCACTTTACTATCATTATTTATTAACATAGCAAATGCTAATATTGACACCAAAACTAAAGATGGTTATAAAAACTGTGTCCAATACAAAAAATATCATAGTAAAAAATTTAAAAATATACATAAAAACTGTTATCGTTACGGAAATTCATACCTCAACCTAAGAAATAAGTATAAGCAAAATAAGCCTAGAAGTAATTATTATAAAAAAAGGTACAATCAACACAATTTTAGGCATTATGAGAAAATTGAAAAACATTTGCAAAATATAGAAAATTCTTTGAAGAATATTGAAATATTACTTATAAACTTAAATGTTAATAAAATAGCAAAATAATTGCATTAATAAATGGATAAATACCGCCATTAATACTGCCCTGAAACAAGTCTAGGATGACCAAAGCATTTTATGTCATGCTGCCCTGAAATAAATTCAGGATGACCAAAGCATTTCAGCATCTTATAAGCCTTTTATAGATTCTGAACCAAGTTCAGATACTGTCTTAAAAATCAAGTAATTTTATTAATTTTTTTTACAACTTAAAACAGCTAGATTTTTTTAATTTTGTTTTTTTACAACTGCTCCATAATTTCATCAGTTATATCAGCATTATGATAAACCTCTTGGGTATCATCTAAATCTTCTAATTTAGTTAATAGTTTTATAAATTTTTCAGCATCAGCTAAATTTAAATTTATACGACTTGCAGGTTCCATAGATATTTCTGCTAAACTAGGTTTTAGTCCTGAGTCAGTTATTTTTTGCTTAATATCTAAAAAATCTTCAGGAGAAGTTATAACATCAATAGAGCCATCATCATTAGCAACTACATCTTCAGCTCCACTATCTATAGCAACTTCCATTATCTTATCTTCATCACCAGCATCAAAATTAATAAAACCTTGTTTAGTGAAAAGATAAGCTACTGAACCATCAGTGCCCAAATTACCGTTATGTTTAGAAAAAGCATGGCGTACTTCAGCAACTGTGCGGTTTTTATTATCAGTTAAACAATCAACCATAATAGCAATACCAGCAGGACCATAACCTTCATAACGAGCTTCTTCATAACTCACTCCTTCTAATTCACCTGTGCCTCTTTTGATAGCATTATCAATGGTATCTTTTTTCATATTAGCTGCTAGGGCTTTATCTATAACACCTCTTAGTCTAGGATTAGCATCTGCATCACCACCACCTAATCTTGCAGCTACTACAATTTCTTTAATAATCTTGGTAAAAATCTTACCTCGTTTAGCATCTTGGGCGCCTTTGCGGTGTTGGATATTGTGCCATTTAGAATGTCCTGCCATTTTAATTTTCCTCTAAATTTATAATTATTGATTGAGTTCTGCTAATTGTTGAGTTTGATTTTCTACAACCAAAGGTTCAATAATTTGATTCAAATCTCCTTCCATTATCTCTACAAGTTTATATAAAGTTAAGTTTATTCTATGATCTGTTACTCTGCCTTGAGGGTAATTATAAGTGCGTATTCGCTCAGATCTATCTCCACTACCTACTAATTCTTTACGCATACTTGCTTGTTCGCTTTGTTGTTTTTGTTGTTCAATATCTAAAATCTTAGCAGCAAGTAAGCTTAATGCTTTTGCTTTATTTTTATGTTGGGACCTATCATCTTGACATTCAGCGACAATACCAGAAGGGATATGAGTAAGTCTTATAGCAGAATCAGTTTTATTTACATGTTGACCGCCAGCACCAGATGCACGAAAGGTATCAACCCGGACATCGTTTATATCTATATCAATTTCTTCAATATTTTCAACTTCTGGCATAATAGCAACAGTGCAAGCTGAGGTATGGACTCTACCTTGTGATTCTGTCTCTGGGACTCTTTGTACTCGGTGGGCTCCTGATTCAAATTTAAGTTTAGAGTAAACATCTCGGCCGTTTATTTTTACAATAATCTCTTTAAAACCACCATGGTCTCCTAAACTTGAACTTATTGTTTCTATCTTCCAATTTTGATTTTCAGCGTATTTTGCATACATCCTATATAAATCGCCAGAGAAAATGCTAGCTTCATCTCCACCAGTGCCTGCTCTTATTTCTAAATAAGCATTATGAGTATCATTAGGATCTTTTGGTAATAAAAGTTTTTTAAATTCTAGTTCAATAGCGGCTAAATCTTTTTTTAAAGTTTTTAGCTCTTCTTGAGCCATTTGCTTCATTTCTGCGTCATTTTCTGATGCCATTAGGTTTGCAGTTTCAATGTCTTCTGCAGTTTTTATATACTCTTCATATTTTTCACAAATTGGTATAAGTTGGGAGTGTTCTATTGATAGATTTTTAAATTTATCAACATCACTACTTATATCTGGCTCAGATAAAAGAGCATTTAACTCCTCTAATCTTAAACTAAAGTGTTCAAGCTTATTAAGTATTGATTCATTCATTTAATAATAATTGCTTAGCAACATTAAGAGCTTTGTCTTTTTCTTCCCAGCTATTTTGTTTTAAAGATTTTGATGGATTGTGAATTAACTTATTAGTCAAAATATCAGCCATTTGCAATAATACTTCTTTTTCGTCAGCACCATTTTCTAATTTTTTAATATAAGCCTTAACAACATTTTCTTTTATCTCATAGGCTTGATTTCTATAGTTTTGAATAATAATTTCATTAGGCAGCGATAATAGCCAATGATTAAAAATATTACTTTGCTGTTCTATTATTTCCTCAGCTAAGATTTTCTCTTGATGCCTATTTTGTAAGTTAGTTTCAACCACTTGTTTTAAGTCATCAATTGTATATAAATAAACATCATCTAATTGCCCAACTTCTTTTTCAATATCTCTTGGCACAGCAATATCTAACATGAGCATAGGTTTATGTTTTCTTTCTTTTAAAGCTGTTTCAACCACACCTTTACCTAATATTGGCACAGGTGATGCAGTAGATGAAATAACAATATCAGCTAAATGTATGTATTTGGATATTTTAGTTAAATTTATTGATTTACCATTATATAAATTTGCAATATGCTCTGAACGCTCAATAGTCCTATTAGCTACTATTAAATTTTTAATATTTTTATTATGTAAGTGCTGTGCAGCTAACTCAATCATCTCTCCAGCACCTATGAGTAATACAGTTTGATTAGCTATATCAGCAAAAATCTTTTCCGCAAGCTTTACTGCGCAATAAGCAACAGATACTGGTGATGAACCTATTTTTGTTTCAGTGCGGATTTTTTTAGCTGTTAAAAATGTGTGCTGAAATAATTTTTCTAAGGTCTTATCTAAGGTTTTGTTTTTCTTAGCTGTATGATATGCATCTTTTAATTGTCCTAAGATTTGGGGCTCGCCTATTACCAATGAGCTAAGTCCTGATGCTACTGCAAACATATGAACTACAGCATCGTAATTTGTATGATAACTGCTGTATTCAGCTAAATCAATATCATTGATTTTATGAGCTTTATTTAACCATTGTAATAAAGTGTTTTTTAGATTTTTCACTTCAGATGCAATATATATTTCTGTGCGATTACAAGTAGATAAAATTGCACAAGAATTTATTTCATTTATATTGTTAAGAGATTTTAAGTGTTCTTTTAATTTTTCAGGACTAAAAGTTACAGTCTCTCTTATTTCAAGTGGAGCATTGGTATGATTTATGCTTAAAACAGAAATTTGCATGTAATTATGATACTTAACACAAGTAATTAAATTTTAAAATAACTATTGTTTTAGTTTCAATAGAAAACAAAATTATACAGCAACTATCATGCTATTATTTTGGTATGATATATACCAAATTATAAAAACATAATTAAATATGTTGTTAAAAAATGTGTTTATCACTTTTATTGTCATAATAATTACTTCTTTTTCTGTTCAAGCAGAAAATAATACTGCTAAAAATACTAATATTTCTGATGTTATTTATTTAACCTCTGATTATTTTGCTGAAGAAAAAGAAGAGTATATGGAAAGCATAGCTTATTACTTAAAAGAAGCTAAGAAGACTAAAAATGTTGATTTATTTATAAAAGTATACAAAATACTAGTAAATAATAACAAAATAAAATCAGCCAAAAAGGTTATTAAAACTATAATCTCTGAACTTAAGAGACCAGAATTTATACTATTGTTAGGCTTGTTAGAATATAAAAATATCTCTTATAAAATTGCAATAGAATATTTATTAGAATATTTAAAATTAAAAACTAAAGATAAATATGTGAATATTGCTAATGGGCTTTATATTATAGATTATGGTAAATGGTATAAAAAAATTCTAATTGATTTAAGGTTTGATTCTCCTGAAGAAAGATTAGAGTTTAAATTTATAGAATCTTTAGTAGACTTACTAAATAATAATGAAAATAATGCGTTTAAAACTCTAAAAGATGTTTTATCTAAAACAACTGATAGGAAAAAGTATGTTATTTCTTATATAAGTTTAATGCAAAAATTTGAAAAGCATGCTGAAGCCAAAGCAGTTTTTAATTATTATTTTAAAACTTATACAGATGATGATGTGGATTTATTAAATCTTTATTCACTAATACTAATTAATAATAATGAACTAGATGAAGCTTATAAAGTCCTCAACGGAGTGCTAGCTAAGGGAGGTAGTTTATTCACATTCTCAGCATTGGCAAAAGTTTTATATAAACAAAAATTCTATAATCTTGCTAAAAAATATTATGTTAAAGTAATTAAAGAAAAGAAAAAACCTTATAAAGAATACTATTATTTAGGTCGTATAAATGAACATTTAAAAAATTATGAAGAAGCTGTAAAGTGGTATTCAAAAGTTGAAGGCGATTTTAAAATTAAAGCTTATAATAGACTGCAATACATTGACAAATATGGTCTTAATGATAAACCTTTTGATAATTTGGATCCTGAAAATCTTAATCTAAATAGTTTTAAGGTTAAAACTTTAATTGATTTTGGTATTTATGATAAAGAAACATTAAAGCGTCCGCATGAGTTGGAATTATTTATTCTAAAAGCTCTAATTAAAGAAAAAAAAGGTGATAAAGTTGGATTTCTAGAAGATATAAAAAAAGGCGGAGAAGCACTGTTTTTTTTTGAAAACTTTAGTTTAATAAAAAAAGTAGCATTATTATTGGACAAAGATTCAGATTTATTGCCTAAGATTAAAAAGTATTTAGAGCTTAAATTAAAAAGTTCACCAAGCCAAGCTGCTGATATTATGGAAACTTTAGGCTATATATACTATAAGCAAGAGGGAAATGTAAGAAAATCATTAAATTTGTTAGAAAAATCATATAGACTTAACCCAAACAGTGAAACTATAGCTATCACCTTTGGAGAAGTTTTATGGCATGCAAAAAAATATAAAAATGCAGAAAAGATATGGAACAAAGCCCTTAAAGAAAGTAAAGATTATAAAACAATATTAGATAAAATAAGAGAAATAAAAAATAAAAACAGCAATAATAAATGATAAAAACTTCTTTTTTATTTTTAGTATTAGTAAGTTTGCTTTCCTGCTCTTTAGATAAAAATATCCATACAAAAAAAACTCTTAATAAATTACCATATAAATGGGATATAGATGGACAAATAGCTATTAAAGCTAATAACGAGTATAAATCTGGTAGTTTTAATTGGCGACAAGAGTATGATGATTTTAACTTTACTTTGACAGCCCCTTTAGCATTATCATCTTTTGAGATACGAAAAAATGATAGTAATTTATATGTCAATAATAAAGCTATAAACTTAAATTTCAAAGATTGGATGCTTAAAGAATATGGCTGGTTTTTACCAACTAAGCATTTAGCTAAGGTTATTTTTTTAACTAATGGTAAACTAGAAAATGAATGGAATGTTAAATACATAACATATAAAATTATTCAAGGATTTAAAGTGGCGAAAAAAATAACTCTAACTAATTTAAAAAAAAATATAGAACTTAAGCTAAATGTTTATAACTTAAAATTCAAATGATAGAAATAGATAGATTAAACAATGCTAATATTCAACAAAATGATGATATTGCAATATCATCTCCTATAAGACCAAAATTTCTAAAAGATTATATTGGTCAAGATAATGTAAAAAAACAAATATCATTATTTGTAACAGCAGCTAAAAAGCGTTTAGAAACTCTAGACCACTGTCTTATATATGGTCCTCCAGGCTTAGGTAAAACAACACTAGCAAATGTAATAGCAAACGAAATGGGCACTAGTATAAGACAAACATCAGGACCAGTTTTAGAAAAAGCAGGAGATTTAGCAGCAATATTGACTAAATTAGAAGAAAATGAGGTGCTCTTTATTGATGAAATACATAGGCTAAATCCAAATGTAGAGGAAATTCTATATCCAGCATTAGAAGATTTTAAATTAGATATATTAGTTGGAGAAGGCGTGGCTGCTCATTCTGTGCAAATTGATTTACCAAGATTTAGCTTAATTGGTGCTACTACTAGAGCAGGAATGCTAACATCCCCTTTAAGAGACCGCTTTGGAATTGTGCAAAGACTAGAATTTTATAATATTTCTGATTTATGCGAGATAATTAAAAGATCAGCTAATATTTTACAAATTAAGATAGATAACTACGGTGCTAAAGAAATTGCAAAACGCTCTAGAGGCACTCCAAGAATAGCCAATCGCCTATTACGCAGAGTTAGAGATTTTGCTGATGTAAAAAGTGATGGTTCTATTAATAAAAATATAGCTGATAAAGCGTTAGATATGCTAAAAGTAGATGCCAAAGGCTTAGATATTTTGGATAGGAACTTTCTTTCTACTTTAGTAAATAAGTTTAGTGGAGGTCCTGCAGGTATAAATACTTTAGCTACTGCTATTGGCGAAGATAAAGGAACATTAGAAGATATGGTAGAGCCATATCTTATTCAAAAAGGTTTTTTAATGCGCACTCCAAGAGGTCGGGTGGTAACTAATTTAACTTATGATTTTTTAAACTTAAAATTACCAAATCCAAAATTATTTAATCAGAATAATGAGTAAAGAATTCACAAAAAAACACATAGGACTTAAAAAGTCTGATATCAAACAAATGCTAACAAAACTTAAAGTTAGCTCTATTGATGAATTAATTTATAAGACTATTCCTAACGATATTATAGACACTAAGTTAGATTTAAAAAAAGGTTTAACTGAAGCAGAAATATTAAAAAAAATAACAAAAATTGCTAATAAAAATAAAGTTTATAAAACTTATATTGGTCAAGGTTATTACGATACTTTTATGCCAGCAGTAATTAAAAGAAATATATTAGAAAACCCTAGCTGGTATACAGCATACACTCCTTATCAAGCAGAAATATCTCAAGGCAGATTAGAGATGCTTTTAAATTTTCAGCATATGATTATTGACTTAACAAAAATGGATATTGCAAATGCATCACTTTTAGATGAAGCCAGTGCTGTTGTAGAAGCAATGCTTATGTGTAAAAAAGCTAATATAAGAAATAAAAGTATGCGTTTTTTAGCTGATGCTAATGCTCACCCTCAAGTAATTAATGTCCTAAGAACAAGAGCAAAACCTTTGGGAATAAAGTTAGTTATAGATGATATTGAAAATACTGATTTTAATGATTATTTTGCCTGTGTTATTCAATATCCAGATACTTATGGAGAAATTAGAGATTTAAAAAAAATAATAACTGCCGCTCAAAGTAATAATGTAATGACTGTAGTTGTAGCAGATATATTATCTTTATTGTTATTAAAAGCTCCAGGCGAGTTTAATGCTGATGTTGTGGTAGGAAGCACTCAGAGACTTGGTATCCCTCTTGGATTTGGAGGACCACATGCCGCATATTTAGCAACAAAAGATAACTATAAACGCTTAATTCCTGGAAGAATTATCGGGATTTCTAAAGATGTAAATGATAACCTAGCATATAGAATGGCTCTGCAAACTAGAGAGCAGCATATTCGTCGTGATAAAGCAACCAGTAATATATGTACTTCCCAAGTTTTATTAGCTATATTAGCCACAGCTTATGCTATGTATCATAAGCCAAAAGGTTTAATAAAAATTGCCAATAGAATAAATAAACTTACTAGGATATTAGCTTATGCTCTTAAAGAGACTAATTATGAAGTGCTTAATAATAATTACTTTGATACTTTGACTATAAAAACTGTTAATGCTAATAAAATTTATACTAAGGCATTAGCTAAAAAAATAAATTTACGTTTAAACGCAAATTCTAAAATAACTTTATCTATTGATGAAAATACTATTTATAAAGACATAGAGAAATTAGCAGCTATATTTGAGGTTAATCTAAGCTCTATAGATGCTGAAATAGATAATAATTTATTGAGAAATGATAATTATTTAAAGCATCCGATTTTTAATAAATTGACAAGTGAGACTGCAATGATGCGTTATTTTAAATATTTAGAAAATAAAGATATTGCTTTAAATAACTCAATGATTGCACTTGGTTCATGCACAATGAAATTAAATGCAGCTGTAGAGATGTATCCAATAACATTTAATAAATTTAGTAATATTCATCCTTATGCCCCAAAAGAGCAAACTTTAGGTTACCAACAATTATTTTTAGAATTACAAGAAAGCCTTAAGAAAATAACTGGTTATGATGCTGTGTCTTTACAACCAAATGCAGGTTCACAAGGGGAACTTTCTGGATTATTAACTATTAAGAATTACTATATAGCTAATGGTGAAAATAAGCGTAATATTTGTTTTATACCAAGTTCTGCCCACGGAACAAATCCAGCTAGTGCTGTCCTAGCAGGTATGAAAGTAGTAATAATAAAATGTGATAATGATGGCAATATAGACTTAAAAGATTTAAAAACAAAAGCATACCTACATAGAAAAAATCTTGCAGTTATTATGATTACTTATCCATCAACTCATGGAGTGTTTGAAGAAGGAGTAGTTGAGGTTTGTAATATAGTTCATAGTTTTGGCGGACAAGTTTATATTGATGGAGCAAACTTAAACGCTATGATAGGTTATGCTAAATTTGCAAAATTTGGTGGCGATGTATCACATTTTAATTTACATAAAACATTTGCTATCCCACACGGAGGAGGAGGACCAGGTGTTGGTCCTATTGGGGTTAAAAAACATTTAGCTAAATATCTACCTGGCTCACCTCTTGTAAAAGATGCTAATGCAGTAACAGCAAGTGAATATGGTAGTGCAAGCATACTGCCAATATCTTATGTATATATCTCTATTCTAGGTAAAAAAGGACTTAAAAAATCAACTGCAACAGCTATTTTAAATGCAAATTATATTGCAAAATCTTTACAAGAATATTATCCAGTTTTATATACTGGAAAAAATGGCTATGTAGCACATGAATGTATTTTAGATTTAAGGGAAATTAAAACCTCAACAGGTATTAATGAGGAAGACATTGCTAAAAGGTTAATTGATTATAGTTTTCATGCCCCAACTATGTCTTTTCCAGTGCTTGGAACATTAATGATAGAGCCAACTGAGAGTGAACCAAAAACAGAAATAGATAGATTTATTCAAGCTATGATTAGCATAAAAAAAGAAATTGAAAAAATAAAAAAAGGGGTGTGGGATAAAGAAGATAATCCTCTTAAAAATGCACCCCATACGGTAGAAGAATTAACTTCAGATTGGAATCATTGTTATAGTCGTAAGCAGGCTTTTTATCCAGTTAAAGCTTTAAGAAAATGGAAGTATTTTCCGCCTATTAAAAGAGTTGATAATGTATATGGAGATAGACATTTATTTTGCTCTTGTCCTAATATTGATGAATCTATATTTGATATATGATATATGATATATAATATTGCAATTAATTAATAGTTAGCCGTAACAATAAATATGCTAGATAATTTATATTTCATCGTTTTTGCAATTAAGCAGGCTAAAGAAGCTGAAGATTATGGTCATGGGATTAACAAACGCAAAAATTCAACTTAAAAATCCAAAGAATCCGAAATTGAAGGCTGTAATAATTGATGCCTTAGCAGATACAGGCGAAGTACATTTGTGTATTCCTGAACACATCCAAGTCCAGTTAAAACTTGATGAAATTGATAAGAAAAAAGTGACTTTGGCTGATGGTAGCAAGAAAATGGTACCATATGTTGGTCCAATAAAACTTAAATATGCAAACAGAGTAGGGTTTGCAGGAGCTTTAGTTATGGGAGATCAAGTATTATTGGGGGCTATCCCAATGGAAGATATGGATTTAGTAGTTATACCAAATAGTAGACAGGTTGTGGTAAATCCAAACAGCCCTAATATTGCTTCATCTATTGCAAAATCAATTACCTAACAAAGCACTCCAGCGGACAGATAACGCTGTTGCTGAGTTTAATTGTTATGAGGCATAAAGAGAATTATGAATTACAAAGCATTAAACTTTAAAGATAAGTTTTCACTCTTTGACGAGCAATGGACGCCAAAAATTATTGCAGAGATGAATGATTACCAATTCAAAATTGCAAAAATTAAAGGCGATTTTGTGTGGCACGACCACAAAGATACTGACGAAACATTCATAGTCTTAGAAGGTAAACTCCGCATAGATTTTAGAGATGGCCAAGTAGAATTGACGGATGGAGAGATGTTTGTTGTATCCAAAGGGGTTGAGCATAAGCCTTATGCTGAAGAAGAAGTAAAAATACTATTAATTGAACCGCGAGGAGTAAAAAATACTGGAGATAAAGGTGGCGAGTTTACTGTAGAAAATGAAGCATGGGTTTAATACCTTATAACAAGCACACGCACTTGGAAAGTAAAAAGCGTCGCTCATTCCTCACTTTGTTTTTTACTGTCTGTGATATTATGTAGTCCAACCTGAATAATTCACAACTTATTGATTTAAGTAAATAAAATATCAAT
>CAZDRI010000036.1:0-12434 GCA_964508055.1 uncultured Thiotrichales bacterium | reverse complement strand
TGGAGGATGCAATGTCATTTGGAAGATGCATTCCCAAGCAGGAGCTTGGGAACGAATTGAAAACTAGAAAAAATTAAGCTAAACTATGCTTGTTTTATTTATTGAAAGGAGGGAAAATGAAAAAACTACTATTTTTTATAATCTTTGCTTACTCAGCATTTACATACGCTGTAAGTACTGTATATACCGTTGATGGCAAGGGGTATGAGGGCTATTTTGTAACAATTGAAGATAATGCGCCTTTAGTGCTTTTAGTTCATGATTGGGATGGTTTAACAGAATATGAAATTGAAAGGGCAAATATGTTGGCTGCTGAAGGTTATGCTGTTTTTGCTGCTGATTTATTTGGCTTAGGTATAAGACCAACTGCTGTTAAAGATAAAAAACAACATACAGGTGAGTTATATAAAGATAGAAAAAAAATGCGGGCTTTATTAAATGCTGCGTTAAAAGAAGCAGAAAAAAAAGGAGCTAATATAAATAAAGCAGTAGCTATGGGTTATTGTTTTGGAGGAGCGGCTGTTTTAGAACTTGCCCGTTCAGGCGCTGATTTAAAAGGCTTTGTTACTTTTCATGGCGGGCTTAAAACTCCAAAAGGTCAAGACTATTCACAAGCAAAAGGAGAATATTTAATTATGCATGGTAGTGCAGATAAAATAATAAGTATGCATGATTTTTCTAAGTTAGCAGTAGAGTTAGAAAGAAATAAAATACCTCATGAAATGATTAGCTACGGTGGTGCCGAACATGCTTTTACTGTATTTGGCATTAAAAAATATAATGCTGAAGCTGATGAAAAATCATGGAATAAGTTTAGGGAATACCTAACTAAAGTTTTAAAATAACCAAGTACTAACAAAATATTACCTCAGGCTTTTTTGGATATTTTTTATTAGCGCACAACAAGCGCACAATATATATTGGACGCACAGATAATATTTATATATAATTTTGCCCCTTTATCTTTAAATTTTATAATAATGAAAACAGCCATACATCCAGATTATAAAAAAGTGAAAGTAGTATGTACTTGCGGTAATAGTTTTGAAACTATGTCAACTTCAAAAGAAGATTCTATGAATTTAGATATTTGTTCTAACTGTCATCCTTTTTATACTGGCAACCAAAAAATTATAGATACTGCTGGTAGAGTTGAGCGTTTTAAAGGTAGATATGCAGGTTTTAAACGCTATTAATGGACTATATAAACGCTTTATTAAAAAAACCAGTAACAAGGACTCCAGTATGGATAATGCGCCAAGCAGGGCGTTATCTTCCAGAATATCGTAATACTAGGAAAAAGGCTGGAGACTTTTTAGCTCTATGTAAAAATCCAGAGCTGGCTTGTGAAGTAACATTACAGCCTTTTGCGAGATTTGATTTAGATGCTGCAATTTTATTTTCAGATATTCTTACTATCCCTGATGCCTATGGCTTAGGCTTATACTTTGCTGAAAATGAAGGTCCTAAATTTGAAAAACCACTCAAGTCAGAAAATGATATTAAAAATCTCCAACATCCAGATGTTAGAGATAATTTATCCTATGTTATGGATGCTGTAAAACTTATAAGAGAAAATTTAAATAGTAATATCCCATTAATTGGCTTTTCAGGTAGCCCTTGGACTTTAGCTACTTATATGTTAGAAGGCGGTTCTAGTAAAACTTTCTCTAAAGTGAAAGGATTGATGTATGAAAATCCTGAAGCTATGCATTTATTATTAACAAAACTAAGTAATACAATAATTGATTATCTTAACGCTCAAATTGATTCTGGAGCTAATGCAATTATGATATTTGATACTTGGGGAGGGCTTTTAAATACTGAATGTTATCAGATGTTTTCACTCTCATATATGACTAAAATAATCAATAATTTAAATAGGGAAAAAAATGGGCACAAAATACCTATAACTTTATTTACTAAAGGCGGTTCTTTATGGCTTGATAAAATTGCAGCTAGTGGTTGTGATGGAATTGGTCTTGATTGGACTATTGATATTGATAAAGCTAAGAGCATAATTGGTGATAAAGTTGCTCTTCAAGGTAATTTAGACCCATGTGCTTTATATGCCAAAGCTAGCCAAGTCAGAGAAGAAGTGAGAAAAGTAATGACTAAGTTTGATGCTAAAACAGGTCATGTATTTAATTTAGGACACGGTATTTCTCCTGATGTTAACCCTGATAATGTTAAGGTTTTAGTTGATGCTGTTCACGAATTCTCATAAGGTATAAAATTACTTTTAATAATTTAAGGTTTTTCATTAGCCTAAATAAGGGTTGAAATTTTATAAATGACTACTGAATTGTGTTTTTTGCACTTATATTAGTAGCCATAATTTTTATTTATGAGATAATTATAAATTTTTTAATATTTGGAATAAACACTATGGACTTAATAGATTTAATCATTAGCCCAGCTTACGCTCAAGATGTCGGTTCATCAGCAGGAGCATTTAGCTCATTTTTACCTTTAATTTTACTGATAGTAGTTTTTTACTTTCTTCTTATAAGACCTCAATCTAAAAGAGCTAAAGAGCATAAAAAATTATTATCAGAACTTAAAAAAGGTGATGGAGTAGTATCTAATGGTGGTGTAGTAGGTAAGATTGTTAAAGTTGAAGAATCTTTTGTAGAAGTAGAAATAGCTAAAAATGTAATTGTTAAAATGCAAAGACAAGCTATAAATCAAAAAGTGCCTAAGGAAACAATCAAAAGCTAACAAAATGTATAAGTATTCTACTTTAAAGAATATAGCAATAGCTATTATCTTAACCATTGCTATAATCTATGCTTTGCCAAATATATTTGGCTCTAATTTAGCTGTGCAAATATCTCCTAGTGATACCACTGTATTAAATGCTAGCCACTTGCAAAAAGTAGATAATATCTTAAAAACTAAGAAAATACCATTCATTTCAACAACACTTAAAGATAATCGTATTTTAATAAGATTTACTAATAGTGCTAATCAATTAGCAGGTCAAAGTATATTAAAACAAGAGTTAGATAGAAGATTTGTTGTTGCACTTAATCTTGCACCAGCAACACCAGATTGGTTAAGCATAATTGGCGGTAAGCCCATATATTTGGGACTAGATCTAAGAGGAGGAGTTCATTTCTTGTTAGAGGTTGATATGGATGCTGTTATCAGTGCAGCAATAGAACGCTTTTATAACGAAGCAAGGACTTTATTAAGAAAGCAAAGACTCTATAAAAGTATTAAAAGACAAAATAATACTATTTTAGTAGAGTTTAAAAATGACAATCTTAGACAACAAGCAATAAGTTTACTGGAATCAGATTTAACAGATTTATTAATAATTAGTGAAGATATTGATTCAAAACCTTATATAAAACTTAGCATGAAAGATGATTCTATAGCAGAGACCAAAAGTGCAGCTTTAAAACAAAATATAACTACTTTAAAAAATAGAGTTAATGAATTAGGTGTTGCAGAGCCGGTTATCCAAAGGCAAGGTAAAAATCGCATTGTTGTGCAATTACCTGGAGTGCAAGATACTGCAAGAGCAAAAGAAATATTAGGAGCTGTTGCCACCTTAGAATTTAGATTAGTAGATGAAAAAAATGATGCTCAAACAGCTATTAAGTCAGGTAGAAGTCCAATTGGTTCTAAGATTTATCGTTTTCGTGATGGTAGGGCACTGCTATTAAAAAAACGCATCATTGCAACTGGTGAGAACATAACTAATGCTACATCTGGTATAAGCCAAGATAATAATTCACCAATGGTTAGTATTACTTTAGATAATGTTGGTGGTAAAGCTATGTTGAGCACTACTAAGAAATACTTACATCATCGTATGGCAGTGGTATTTATTGAAAACAAAGTAGAAACCATATTAAAAGATGGCAAAATCCATAAGAAGAAAACTAGAACTGAAGACATAATAAACGCTGCTGTTATTCAAGGAGTGTTTTCTAACCGTTTTCAAATTACTGGACTGGATTCCACTAGAGAGGCAAGAAACTTAGCATTATTATTAAGAGCTGGCTCTCTTTCAGCACCTATTGAAATCATTGAAGAAAGAACAATAGGACCTAGTCTTGGTCAAGATAATATTAATAAAGGTTTTATTTCTGTAGTAATAGGTTTTGTATTAGTGCTGTTGTTTATGTTATGGCAATATAAAGTGTTTGGTATGGTGGCAAATATTGCACTTATATTAAATTTAGTAATGATAGTAACAGTTTTATCATTACTACAAGCTACATTAACCCTACCAGGTATTGCTGGTATTGTTTTAACTGTTGGTATGGCGGTTGATGCTAATGTATTAATATTTGAAAGGATTAGAGAAGAATTAAGGGCAAGTTCCTCAGCTGTGAGAAAAGCTATTTCATCTGGTTATGATAAAGCATTATTAACAATTGCTGATGCAAATATTACAACTCTTATTGCTGCTTTGGTTTTATTTAGTTTTGGTACAGGACCAATAAAAGGTTTTGCTGTTACTTTGTCTATTGGTATTTTGACTTCTATGTTTACTGCAATAATAGTAAGTAGAGCAATAGTAAATTATATTTATGACAAACCTAATGTTAAGGAATTAAAAATATGATAAATAAAACTATAGATTTTGTCGGTAAACAAACTTATACCTTGATTTTATCTGCGCTATTATTAATAGCTTCTATAGTATCACTTTTTACTAATGGATTAAATTTAGGTGTAGATTTTACTGGTGGTGTTTTAGTTGAAATTGGCTTTGATAAAAAAACTAATCTAAATGACATCCGCCTCCAGTTAGAGAAAGAGAACTTTAAAGAAGCTAGTGTGCAGTATTTTGGTAGTGATACTGAAGTACTTATCAGACTTGGGCTACAAAAAAAATCATCTGCTAAAATCAGTTCACAAATAATAAGAGCATTAAATTTTGATAACCAAAAACCTGATATTCGTAGAGTAGAATTTGTAGGCCCCAAAATAGGTGAAGAACTTACTAATGATGGTGGTTTAGCAATGTTATATGCCTTAATCGGCATCTTAATTTATGTTGCTTTTAGATTTGAATATAGATTTGCTTTAGGTTCAATTGCAGCATTAGTACACGATGTGATTATAACTATTGGGTTTTTCTCTATTTTTGGTTTAGAGTTTGATCTTACAATTTTAGCTGCAATTTTAGCTGTTATTGGTTATTCTCTAAACGATACTATTGTAGTATTTGATAGGATAAGAGAAAATTTTATTAATACTAGAAAATCCGATTCTAAAATAATAGTAAATGATGCATTAAACCAAACTTTAGCAAGAACTTTAAGAACATCTCTTACAACTATTTTAGTTTTATTAGCACTTTTCTTTTTAGGTGGTAAGATTATTCACGGCTTTGCTACAGCTTTATTAATAGGTGTGATTATTGGTACTTATTCTTCAATTTATGTAGCCAGCACAATGGTGCTTATTTTAGGCATTACTAAAGAGAGTTTGCTACCTTCTGAAAAAGAGAAAAAAGAAATAGACTCTCGTCCTTAAAGCAGTAAAATCTACAAGATTATTAAATTTACGATAAATATGTTGGCTATCTACTAAATCCTCTAATGAAATCATTTCTATTTGTTTGCTCATTTTATATAAATAATTGATAAATAAAAACATTTTATCATATTTTAATTAAATTTGGTGGCTTTAGAATTCAACATTCCTTTTAAGAAAAACCATTAACAAGTTAAAAGATTTTTTGAACCAAAATTTATATGCTTGGATTTTGAATACAAAATTAGTTAGAAACAGAAAATATTCTAAATTTAATATTTTATAGCTAATTCAGGTTGGACTGTGTAAATTCGGAGGTTTTTTAGAGAGCCTAGTTTAGTGTTATAATGCAAATAGCTCTACCCCAAATAAACTTACAAATACATGGGAAGTAAAAAATTTGTAGCCTTACAAATAATTTGTTATTTTTGCCAAGAATATTTTAGCAAGATTATAATAGCAAAATGAACGAGACATTTGGAGGGTATATTAAAAAATTAAGAGTCTATAATAAATTTACATTGATTCAACTTGCTGTATATCTCGGAATAGGCAGAGGTGCTTTAAGTAAAATTGAAAATATTAATAGTTTCAATGAAAAGTTAAGCGATTATCTATTTTGGTATAACGCTAAAAGACCTCATTATTCATTAGGTCAAAAACCTCCTATTGAATATATTAAAATGAATGAGAATAATTATGGCAAAAAGTATAATATGTATTGGATGCATACAATGCGTTTATTAGTGAGCAAATAGCACATAAAATATATAAAAATAATTGCTCTAATGAAGAAACGCAAAATAAACTAACTTGACTTTTTAAAAGAATTAAAATGCTTACAAAAGAATATATATCAGAAGTAAAAGCAAACGGAAATGGAGATATAAAAAAACTCATAGATTCAAAAAATGATGATAAAAGTATTGTCTTTATTCTTGAAAACTTAGGATACTTGCCTGAGGATTTTGATGACAGTTGGGTTCAAGACTTACTTCAAAGTGAGAATAAAAAAATACGGTTAAATGCAATTAAGACAATTGGTAAAGTTAAAAACGAAAATAATGTTGTTACTCTATCACAAATTGCAAAAAAAGAAAAATCAACCACCATCCGTAGAGAAGCAGTTTCATCAATTGGTAGAATGAGAAGTAAAAAAGCAATTCCTGCATTAATTGAAATTCTCAATGATAATGACCCTAAAATAATAAGTCAAGCAATCAGGGGTTTGCTTGTTTTTAAAGGTGATGAAAAAATCGACAAAAAACTTAAATTACTTGCTGAACACGAAAACGAGACAATTCAAACGGTAATAAGAAAAGAGTATTTTAGTAAGAAGAAGATTTCAAAAGATAGGCTTAAACATTCAGATTCATATGACTACCTTAAAAATACAGTAGTTCTAGGAGATGTGCGAGATACTCTAAAACTAATTCCCAATGAAAGTTTTCACTTAACGTTTACTTCACCGCCATATTATAATGCCCGTGATTATTCAATTTTTCCAAGTTATAAAGCATATTTAAAGTTTCTAGAAGAAGTTTTTAAACTAACTTATGATAAGACAAAAGAAGGTCGCTTTTTAATTGTTAACACTTCACCAGTTATTGTCCAAAGGATTAGCCGCCAATATGCTTCAAAAAGATATCCTATTCCCTTTGATATTCATCATTTTTTGATGAAAATGGGTTGGGAATTTATTGATGATATTATTTGGGCAAAACCTGAAGCAAGCGTTAAAAACAGAAATGCCGGATTTTTGCAGCATAGAAAACCACTTGCTTATAAACCAAACGCAAGAACTGAGTATTTAATGGTGTATAGAAAACAAACTGAAAAACTGATTGATTGGAATATACGACAATACGACTGGGACACTGTAAAAGAAAGCAAAGTAAATGATGGTTATGAAACATCAAATGTTTGGGAGATTGACCCAAAATTTGATAGAGTTCATTCAGCTGTATTTCCTGTTGATTTATGCAAGCGTGTAATTGAGTATTATTCTTTTAAAGGAGATTTAGTATTTGACCCATTTGCTGGCAGTGGCACATTTGGAAGAACTGCAAAATTTTTAGACAGACATTTCTTTTTGACCGAGCAAAAACTAGAGTATTTTGATTATATGAGGTCTTTTATAAGAAAAAATGATTCTAGTTTATTTAATAAAATAGAAAGTAAGTTTTTGAATTTAGATGAATTTAAAGAGAATATTAAATGACATTAACCGAACAAGTAACAAAAAACATTGTTAGAAAAGTCATTAATAGTGAAGATTATCGGATTGAGATTGTAACTTTAATTAATGCTGAATTTCTTCAATTCACGATTGACTTCTTCAAGCAAGTAGCAGAAGCAAAACTTAATAATCAAAACATTGATATTGATTGGTATAAAAAAGAGATGCTAAATCTTGAACTACCCCCAGAAGAAATTGCTATAAACTCTGGCTTGAATAAGAAGACAATTACTAATATGTATAATTCTGGTACTAGAGAAGTAGTTATTGAAGCATCATACGAACACTATGATGTTCTTTACAAGGCAATCGATGATTTAACAAAAGTTGAAGACCTTAATCTTTCCCTTCAAATTAAATTTAATAAAGTTAGTGTTGAACTTAATATAAATGAAAGTTTAATTGTGATTAACACCTTAGCAGTAAAGCGTGCAGCACTACGTGGAGGACTCTGGAGCACTGCCGGCAAACAAACAGAAGGGCCATTAATGATTACTTTATGTAAACTTTACAATGTCCCATCTGAAAATTACTCTATTAAACCAAGAGCAAAAAGAATAAAGAAAGGTGAAGTTAATAGAGAAATTGATTTTTTCTTACGCCATAATCATACTGAATATAAGTGTGAAGTAAAATTAATGGGAAAAGGAAATCCCGAAAGTGCTGATGCAGTGATTGCAAGGGATAGTAGTGTATTTGTTGCTGACAAGCTATCTGACCAAAACAAATCCCAGTTAGACCAAAGAAATGTTAAATGGGTTGAAATGCGAGATAATAATGGATTAAAACGTTTTAAAACAGTATTAGAAAATTTTGGGATACCACATACTGAAATAGATATGATAAATTTGGACTCAAAATTAGACGAAATTTTTAATGAAATATTTAAATAAAGGTTCTTGACTAGTTGTTTAGATATTTTAAACTGCTTAAAATATTAGTTATGACAATAAAAAATAAGTATTATAATTGTTCGCATATTTCTGAGAGAAAATTTAGAGAGATTTTAAAATATTTTTGTGCTGATTTAGCATCCACACAATAGTTAATTTTGTTAACTTAAATCAAACAAAATTGTAACTTTAATTAGGTTTAGAATTTTGAGCATTTAGAAAGTCATATTAAAGTTGATGAAAACTATTTTGGCACTTAACGCATCTGCGGAAAATGCGGTCATGCTACCAAATGAAAAACTATTATATTTACTTAATCACCGCCTATAGTCATCTCGCTTATTAGCACTGAGCCGGTTTTAATGTTTTTACGCTTATCAGTATCATCACTTATTGCAACGATATTATTAAACATATTTTTTAAATTATCAGCTATGGTAAAGCCTGATACAGGGTATTTAATCTCTCCATTTTCAACCCAAAATCCAGAGGCACCGCGAGAATAATCACCAGTAGTAATATTTATACCTTGACCCATAAGCTCAGTAACCAATATTCCCTCATCCATTGTTTTTAGCAAGTCTTTAAAATTTTGCTTAGATGTATCTATTATCAAATTATGCACTCCACCAGCATTAGCTGTAGTTTTTAAACCTAATTGATTAGCAGAATACTGGCTAAGTAAATATGATTTTATTGCACCATTTTTAATAAAATATTGTTTTTTTGTTTTTACCCCATCACTATCAAAAGCTCTAACACCTATAGTTTTCATTCTAAGTGGATCTTCATAAATATTAATCCAATCCGGGAAAATAATCTTATCAATACTATTTAACAAAAAAGTAGATTTATGATATTGTTTTGTGCCGCTTAAAGCTGATAGAAGAGCTGAAAATAAACCTGAAGCAATATTTGCATGAAATATAACCGGGCACTTTTGTGATTTTAAACTTCTACTATTTAACTTAGCTACTGCTAATTTTGCAGCCTTTGTGCCTATAAATTTTGGTCTTTTTAAATCTCTATTATCTATAGCAACACTATAATCATATGAGACTTGCATATCTGATTTATTTTGAGCTATGGCAGTACAATAAAGGTTATGCCAACTTCTTTTATCACTTATAACTAAATCTTTAGAATTAGCATAAGTTAAAAAACTGTTAAATGTGCTTAATTCTGCACCTTCGGTATTATTTACATATTTATTTTCAAGTGCAGCTTGCTCACACTCTAAACTTATTGCTACACTTTTATCACTTTGTAAATCCCAAGGATAATACATATCTAAATAAGGAACATTAAATGCTAATTTATTTTTTGGAGGTAAGCCTAAATATTTATCTTTACTAGTATATTTAGCTATTAAATATGCTGCCTCAATAGTTTTTTTTAAACTTTCAGTAGTAAAATCAACACTATTAGCGCTACCTTTTTTATTGTCAGAATATACATCTATTGAGAAATTTTGACTTTGATGATATTGGATAGATTCTACATTTCCTAATCTAATTGTTGTTGATAGTCCAGACTCAATGTTTAAGTTTATTTCATAAGCTGAAATTTTATATTTTTTTAATAGCTCTTTAGCCTTATCTATTAAATCAAGCTGTTGTAATTGTTGCTTTTCCATTAATGATGAAGTTTAACAAAAAAAGACATCACAGGCATATAAAGTGCTGTAATACCCATTATTATCACACTTATTCCAGCTATTTTCTTCATTATAGGATTTTTAGCCAAATTACTAAACTTTACAGAAAGCCCCCCAATTGTGAGTAAGCTTGGCAAGGTGCCAATTCCAAAAAACATCATTATAAAACCGCCTCCTATAGATGAGCCATTCATAATTGCTAGTCCAAGTGCTGTATATACTAATCCACAAGGTATATAGCCCCATAATAGCCCTGCAATAAATGCTTGTTTTAATGTTTTAACTGGGATAAATTTTTTAGTTAAAGGCTGTATTTTTACCCATAGTTTTGAGCCAAGTTTTTCTAAAAATGAAAAACTATTATAAAAACCAGCTAAATATAAACCAGCCATAATTATGATTATTCCAATAATAATCCTAAATATTTTATTCATTGCTGTCATTTTTAGCATATCAGACATTATTGAACCAACATAGCCTAATATTAAACCTAACAAAACATAGCTGATAATACGCCCTAAATTATAATTTAAATGATATAAAAAAACCTTAGCTGGGCTTTTCCTAATTTTTTCTGATAAGCTCATAGTGAGCATAGCAACCACACCTCCGCACATACCTATACAATGCGCTCCACCAAAAAAACCTATAATAAGTGCTGAAATATAAATATCTAACATTATTTTTATTTGTTTTTACTTTTTTTTACTTCTATTAAAAAAATACGCTTACTATCTGTTCTTAATATTTTAAATTTAAATCCTTGAGATTTAATCTTTTCAAATTGTTTAGGTAATCTTGCAAATTCGCTTATTACAAAACCAGCAATAGTATCTATATCATTGTCTTTGATATTTAACTTAACTTTAAAGTATTCATTAAACTCTTTTATTTCTGTTGTTGCTCTAATAAGGTAACGGCCTTTACCGTGATTAATTATATTATCTTCTTCTAAATCGTGTTCATCCTCAATTTCACCAACAATTTGCTCTAATATATCTTCAATAGTGATAAGTCCTGAGATTTTTCCATATTCATCAATAACAACCGCCATATGGCTTTTTTCTCTTTGAAATTCTTTTAATAAATTACCAAGTCTTTTGCTTTCAGGAACTATTATGCATGAGCGTATATATTCTTTAAAACTAAAATCCACATCACCATAAGTAACAAAGTGATTTAGAATATCTTTAGCTAATAAAATTCCCTTTATCTTATTATCATTTCCAGAAATTACTGGAAACCTTGAGTGTGCAGAATTAATAACAGTTTTTAACCATATATTAGATTCTGTCTCCTCATCTATTGCTACCATTTTGCTAAAAGGAACCATAGCATCCCTAACTTGTAAGTTTTCTGTTTGAATAGTTTTTTCTATTATTGATAAAGTATGAGGGTCAATAATATTGTTTGTTTGTGCTTCTTTTAAGATAGTTATCAACTCTTCTGTATTTTCTATTGGTGAAAATACTAATTTAGCTAATTTTTGTTTTAATCTTTTTATAAATGTTTTTTTTGAGAGAGGTTTTTCTTTACTCATATATTATTATTAAGATTTATTTTAATTTTTTGTCTTGCTTTTTCTCTGCGTATTTTTTTTGGATCAGCTATTAAAGGGCGATATATCTCAACTCTATCTTTCTCACGCAATAAAGAATCTAATTTAGTTATTTTTGAAAAAACACCAACTTTACTTTGCTTTAAATCTATTTCTGGATACTTTTCTAGTATTTTAGATTTTATAATAGCATCTTTAACTGTGCAAGGTTCATTTACCTCAAATGCTAACAATGTTTGCCTATCTTTTAAGGCATATGCTACTTCAATGTGCATACTATCTAAACTTTAAATTCAATGTGGATATTATATGTTATTAATTTATGCAGGTTAGACTATATAATAATGTGTGCCCTTAAAATTTAAGGGGATTAATATAACTTTAAAAATGCTGCACCTAACGCTTTTAAGAGCTTGTGGAATTTCATCATACTTTACTTAGGTTGGACTATTTATGGTAAACCTTTTATGGAGGTGAGTATTAAGCATTTATTGATGGAGAAAAACTTATAAGATACTGAAATGCTTTGGTAAACCCTTGTATCTTAAATATCCGTGTAAATAATCAATTTTTTTTGATAGTTTTAAC
>CAZDRI010000035.1:0-13156 GCA_964508055.1 uncultured Thiotrichales bacterium | reverse complement strand
TAAAAAAATTAATAAAATTACTTGATTTTTAAGACAGTATCTGAACTTGGTTCAGAATCTGTGAAAAGGTTTATAAGATACTGAAATGCTTTGGTCTCCCTGAACTTGTTTCAGGGCAGTATGACGATAGGGAGATGCTGAATTTAAGAGGTTTTTACAATATAAAAAATATAAATTTAAACTACTGCTAGTCCGAAGTTTATTAAACTATCTTTAGTTTATAATTCTAACATTTCTATTGAGAATTATTATAATATAAATTAAAGTCGTTGCACTTAGTATAGAGAGTAGGAGAAGAATGACAATAGAATACCCATGGCTTAATGATGCTTATGAAAAACTATTAACTTTTGATAAAAGTAACCATCTGCCCCAAGCTGTTTTAATAAATGGCGTTGAAAATATAGGTAAGTTTAAACTTTTAACAAAGTTTATCTCATCTCTTATGTGTGCAACAAAAAATGCTTGTGGTAAATGTAAGGCATGTAAAAAAATAGCTAAGGATAAAAAAGAAAACTTAGATTTATATGTTGAAAATGAATTGTTAATTAGGCGTTCTTTTCATCCTAATATTATTTATTGTCAAAGAGAATTAGATAAAAACTCTAAAAAATCTCAAGTAATCAAAGTTAATCAAATAAGAGCATTTTGTGATGCTTTATCTAAAACTCAAAAAGGCTTACAAATTGGAGTTATTATCTATGCTGATGATATGAATAGAAATGCTGCTAATAGTTTATTAAAAACATTAGAAGAGCCAAGAGATAATACATTAATAATATTACTTAGCCATAAATTAAATTCAATTCCAGCAACAATTTTAAGTAGATGCCATAGAATAAACATTGTTCCTGATTTTTCCGCAGAAACTATAAAATGGTTAAAAAAGAATATTGAAAATAGTGCAGATTATGATATGGAGCATCTTATTAATATGTCTCATGGAGTGGCATTAAAAGTAAAACATCTTATAGAAAGTAATACTTTATCAAAGTATCAAGACTGGCAAAATGAGCTGTTTAACATAGCTTTAAATCCAGATAAAATTGTAAATAACAAAATATTTGAAAAAGATGAAATAGGGATTTTATATTGTTTACAAAATATAATTATTGAAGCAATAAAATTAAAACTAAAAAACCAAAAAAGTGCTTTGATTGAATTAAATAGTATTATAAAAAAATGTGATACTAAATTTTTGTTTTTGTTGTTAAACGATATTACTAAGGCTATTAGTGTTTTTGGTTCACAAATTAATAATGTTTTATTATTAGATAGTATTTTAATTGTGTGGTCGCATATAACACATCTGCGAAAATATCCTATTATATTTGATAAATGGAGTAATTATGAATAGTTCAGAAATTTTATTTGAAGAAGCAAAAAAAGTAATACCTGGGGGAGTAAATTCTCCAGTTCGTTCATTTAATGGTGTTGGTGGCAGTCCTATTTTTTTCAATAAAGGGAAAGGTGCTTATATATATGACACTGATGGCAGAGAATACATAGATTATGTATCCTCTTGGGGTGCTATGATTGCCGGTCATGCTAATGAAAAAGTTTTAAATTCTATCAAAGAAACTCTAAATAATGGTACTGGGTTTGGAGCACCAACTACCATAGAAACTGACCTTGCTAAGAAAATTATAGAGCTAATGCCAAATATTGAACTTGTAAGAATGGTTAACTCAGGCACTGAAGCAACAATGAGCGCTATAAGACTTGCAAGAGGTTATACTAAACGCAATAAAATTATTAAATTTGAAGGCTGTTATCATGGTCACTCTGATTCTTTATTAGTAAAAGCAGGCTCTGGTGCTTTAACCTTAGGCGTGCCAACATCTCCTGGAGTTCCTAATAGTTTTGCCAAACATACTATAACTTTAGAATATAACAATCTTTCTCAAATTACAGAAGTCTTTAAAGAAATGGGTGAGCAAATTGCTTGTGTAATAGTAGAGCCTGTTGCAGGTAATATGAATTTAATACTGCCTAAAGATGGTTTTCTATCAACATTGAGAGAAGTGTGTGATGAATATGGCTCTGTACTTATATTTGATGAGGTGATGACTGGATTTAGAGTAGCATTAGGAGGAGCTCAACAGTATTTTAATATTACTCCAGACTTAACAACACTAGGGAAAGTAATAGGAGGTGGATTACCTATAGGCGCTTTTGGTGGTAAAAAAGAAATTATGCAGCATATCTCTCCTTTAGGCGGAGTATATCAAGCAGGAACTCTATCAGGCAATCCTATATCTCAAGCTTCTGGGTTAGCTATGTTAAATATTGTATCTCAAGATGGTTTTTATGAAAAACTAAGTTCTAAAACAAAGGCATTAGCTGATGGGATTTTGGCTATTGCAAATGCTGTTAACATTCCTGTAAAAGCTAACTGCATAGGAGGTATGTTTGGTATTTATTTTACAGAAGATGAAGTTGTAGAAAATTTTCATCAATCTTTTAGTTGTGATGTTAAACGCTTTAAAAAGTTCTTTCATAAAATGTTAGCAAAACAAATATATTTAGCACCTTCTGCATTTGAAGCTGGATTTTTATCTATTGCACATTCTTATGCCGACATTGATAGAACATTACAAGCAGTGGCGGCTAGTTTAAAAGACTTATGACAACTAAAATAATTAATAAAGAATATAAATACTCTGAAAGCAAGCTCAAAAAATTAAATAATAATATAACAATATTTGGCTCAGCTAGAAATATTGCAATAGATAAATATTTTTCTAAAGCATATGAATTATCAAAAATGTTATCTAACTCAGGATTTAACATAATAACAGGAGGTGGCGCTGGCATTATGGAAGCTGCAAATAAAGGTGGTTATGAAGGAAAATCAAAAAGTATAGGTCTAAACATTAAACTGCCTCATGAACAAAAAGAAAATCCTTATTTAGATTTATGTATTTTATTTGAATACTTTTTTGTCAGAAAAGTTATGCTTATTAAATATTCAAAGGCTTGTGTTGTCTTCCCAGGTGGGTTTGGGACAACAGATGAGTTTTTTGAAATTTTAAATTTAATGCAGACAGGCAAATCAAAAGTAATAAAAGTATTCTTAGTTGGGATTGATTATTGGAGTCCATTAGTTGAATGGATTTATAAGTTAGAAAAAGAAAAGTTTATTTCTAAAAAAGACTTAGATTTATTTTCTTTAACAAATTCTATTGAAGATATTTTCAATGAAATTATTAAAATCAAATAATATTAAAATGAATAATTATGACACTAGCAATTTTTGATTTAGATTACACTTTGATAAATGGGGATAGCGATTTTCTTTGGGGTGAGTATTTGTCAGATATTGGAGCAGTAGATGCAAAAGAATATCGTGAGAAAAATGATTTTTTTTTTAATGAATATAAAAAAAACTCTCTTGATATTTTTGAATTTCTAAATTTTTCTTTAAAGCCTTTGAGTAACTACCCTATAGAAAAACTAAATAAATGGCACTATGAATTCATAAAAGAAAAGATACTGCCAATAATATCAAAAAAAGCCTTAAATAAAGTAAAAGAGCATAAAAAAAATGACGATATTTTATTAGTAATAACTGCTACTAATGATTTTATTACCAAACCTATTGTTAAACTTTTTGGTATTAATAATTTATTAGCAACTCGGGCTGAATTTATTGATGGAAAATATACTGGTAAACCTTGTGGAACACCTTGTTATGGAGAAGGTAAAGTTAAAAATTTGCAAAAATGGCTGAAAACTAATAATTTAAGTTTAACAAATAGTTATTTTTATTCTGATTCAATAACAGACTTACCACTTTTAAATTTAGTTGATAATCCAATTGTAGTTAATGCTGGTGAAAAACTACAAAACATAGCAAAAAATAACAATTGGAAAATACTAAATTGGTTAGACTAAATAAATAAAGATTGGCTTGCTTTATCAGATTCTTCAAAGTAAGTTGCAGCACCTGCAAATTCTATACCATCAATAAAATCTGATTTTTTATAACCAAAAAGATCAACTGTCATTTCACATGCTATTAATTTAACGCCAAACTCTTGACACATGCTGCGCAAGTCTTCTAATTTTGCCACACCTTTACCTTCCATAGTCTTTTTCATCATCGTTGTTGCAAAAGTATCTACTCCAGGTATATTCCATAAAACATTTGGTATCTTAGGACCAAAATCAATCTCTTGCAACCATTTTGGACCAAAAGGCATCTTCATTGGCATAGCGGGATTTCCAATTGGTGTTACTTTTAATTTTGAAACATCTTTAAGTAAAAGGTTTAAACCATAAAAAGTAAAAAATACTGTTACTTCTTTGCCTAATGCTATTGCAGTGCTAGCTAAAATATATGGTGGAAATGCCCAGTCAAAAGAGCCTTTAGTTGCAATAATAGTTAATTTATTTTCAATGTCTGCCATATTCAACTCCTAAATAATTAAACTTTTTTAATTTCAAAAACATATCTGCCATCATTTTCTTCAGAGCTTAGTAATTCATTTCCTGTTTGATTACAAAAAGCCTCTATATCTTTCACTGAGCCAGCATCTGTTGATATTACTTCTAAAATTTGCCCAACTTCCATTGGTACTAGTTCTTTTTTAGTTTTTAAAATTGGTAATGGGCAATTTAAGCCTGAAGCATCTAAGGTTTTATCAGCCATGTTTGTCTCCTGTTTTTATAAATATTAGAATATTATTAATAACTAATTAAGCACATTATAATGTAGATATATGTTATGTCAATACAATATATTTATCCAATAAATATTACCCTTCAAGAATGTTGCATGATAACAATAAATAGCCCTGTGAATTTTCATTTAATTTAGCTCTGTGAAAGAGCATGAGTAAATATTTTTTGTATTTTAAAAGGTTGATATAGAAATTTTATTTTATATATAGACTGTTTAGTTATTCTTTAGAGTAAAAAATCTTAACATCATCTTTAATTTGTAACTTTAAGCCTCCATCATTAGTTATGCCTCTTACTATGCCTGATTGATTTTTTATAGTTATATGCTTATTGGATAAATAATCAACTTTTTGCCATTTTGGTTGAAAAAATTTAAAACCTAAATTTTCAAATATTTGGCAGTAGTTCAATATACTTTTGATAATTTCAGCTGCTAATTCAGTTATATTTGGAGTTTTTTTAAAAATTTGGGTTAAATCAATCCATTTTATGTCTTTATTAAAATCATATGCTATATTGCAATTTAAGCCTAAACCTATTACTGTATATTGGTTAGACTTGTATACTTGATTTTCAATCAAAATACCTGCTAATTTCTTGTCTGTATAGTAAATATCATTAGGCCATTTAAGTTTTAGATTTTTAATTTTATACTTTTGTTCTAATAAATCTATAATTGCCATCCCTACCACTAAGCTTAGACCATTTAAATTGCAGCTTAGCGGAAAACTTCTTTTAATAGAAAGTAAGATACTACCTCCTTTACAACCATACCACTTTCTTCCTTTTTGTCCTCGTCCTTTTGTTTGTTCGTTAGTTATACATACATCAATATTTGTGCTATTAGCAATATTTAATAAAAAATTATTTGTGCTATCAATACTATCAAAAAAATGACAGTTAACACCTTTTGGCAGTAACCGAATTAAATCAGAATGATTAACCATACAATTATTAATAATATAAATGAGATAAAAACAGCTGCAGAGCCCATATCTTTAGCATTTTTTGAAAGTTTGTTTTTTTCTTTACCAAATTTATCTACTACTGTCTCAATTGCAGAATTAATAATTTCCACAATAAGTATAAGAAAAATTGGTAATATCAACAATACTTGCTCAATCTTATCATTAGTAACAAAAAAAGTAGCGGCTATTAAAATAACGGCTAATAAAAGCTCTTGTCTAAATGATGCTTCTAATTTAAAACTAGTTTTTAAACCTTGTAGTGAGTAGCCAAAAGCTTTATAAATTCTTTTTATCCCTTTGTATTTTTTCATAATCTTTTATCAAAAATGTTTTTATATTTAAAATCTTCATATTTAATGACTGTTTTAGCATCTGGCAAAATCACGGACTTTTTACTAAAATCTATCCAATAATAACTAAAATCAGGTAACACTAAAGCAGCGTTTGGGTCGTTATGTAAAGTTATCATATTAGCACTTACTATCCTTAATCTGTCTTTATTTATGGTTTTAAAAATTGAAATACCATCTAATGGTTTAATTGCTTTAATAGCGAAAATATCTAAAATTGTAGCTAACACATCTGCTTGGGATATTGGACTATTTATATTACTTTTAAGTGAATTTAGTTTTTTATCATCAATTTTATCAGGTGCTATTATAAACATTGGAGTGTGAATAACGCTTTTATCGTAACCTTCATTAAAAAGACCTTTAGATTTATCTAAACTTTGACCATGGTCTGGTGCAAAAAATATCCAAGTGTTTTGATCATGCTTGTAGCTTTCATTAATTAGCTTTGATAAATATATATCCGAATATACTACAGTGTTATCATATGCATTATCATCATTTTTACTTTTCTCTGGTAAAAACTTTTTAAACTCTTTTGGAGAATGAAGCGTATAAGGATAGTGGCTACCTGCCATTTGAACAATTAATAAATAAGGTTGGGTTTGATTTTTAATATATGGCTTTATAGCTTTTTCAAATACTTTTAAATCATCTGCTCCTCTAGAAACGCTAACATCTGCTGAAAAATCACTGCCATGTTGGAACCAATCTACATTTTCATCAACAAACATTTGGTCTAGCTCGCCCCATTTCCAGTCTTGTGCAGAGATTATGGCTGTCTTATAGCCCAAAGATTTTGCATAATCAAAAACCGATGGGTATTGATAAATAACTCCTGTTATGTCAATTCCTTGTAAGCCTTTAAATAAATAGGGAACTGAAGACCTAGTTTTATTACCAATACTGGTTACATTATTGAATTTTATTAGCTTTTTTTCTTGTTCTATTTTGACTAAATTAGGTGTTGTATCTCTTTTGTAACCATATAGACTCATCCTATTAAAATTCATAGATTCACCAACAATCCATATAATATTAGCTAAGTCTTTTTTAGCTTTCATTTTTGGTACTTTTACTTTATTTATTGCTAAACTTTGGTATTGAAAGTTTTTTAATATATTTACTCCATTACCATAAAACGCAATTAAACTATATTGATAAAGTCCTATTGAATACCAGCTAAACCATGAAGCAAATAAAATAATAACTAATAGTAAAGCATTTATATAAAACAATATCTTATTTTTAATTTTTGGCAAATTAAATAAAGAGGGTAACAATATTAAACTGATAATTATTATTAGAAAAGTCTCTAAGAAATTAATATTTTCAAACCATAGTTTTAAAGTGTATAAGGGATTTTCATTAAAAAAACTTATCCCAAAAGGTGATATAAATTTTTTATAAATTGCAAAATTTGAAGACTGTAACAAAAGAGGCAAAATAACAGTGATTAAAGCGGCTCTTTTCTGCCACTTCTTATTAATACCGCGTAAAAAATATAAAACTATTAAAAAGCCTAATGCTGTTAACAAAAAATTAACTAAAAACCTCTTACCAAGTCCAAATTCATAAACCCAATTTAAATCTCTAACTAAAATAAGGTCTATTATTAAAAACCCTAACCAAATTAAAATAAATTTCATTTTGTAATACTCTTGTTTTTAATAACAATCAAAAATAGAAAGTTCTGCATATTTAGGATATTAGTCATCCAGCTGTCAAAAAAGGGTGCTAAACCTAGCAAAATAAATGCCTTAGTAGCTGGGTAAAATTTAGTAAATTCATTTAATAACATTATTTCAATTCCTCTTTTGGGCTGGAGCTAATACTATCTAATAAAGCTCTATTTATTTTTTATTACAAGCCCACGCCTTCATTTAATTGCTAAATTTTGTGCTTATTCTATTGTCTTAAAAAGACACATATTAAACCATTTTCACTTAACTATTCTTTCATATTGTGTCTCTTTTATTTTAAGAAAACTCCTTTTTAAAATGATGTCATTTTTGAGAGTAGACTATTAATTAAGCATATACAAATTTTTGACATTATAATTTTTATGTTTTAGGATTACATACTTTATTTATTTTATATAATATTATGGAAAAAGTTTTTGAACCAAAGGATATTTATTCTCCAGCTAAAATTGCAAAAAAAGTAGAATCCTTAGGAGTATCTAAAACTCATATAGATACTACAACTTTATTAGTTTTATCAATTCTTGCAGGCGCATTTATCTCCTTAGGAGCTATATTCTTTATCACAACTATTACTGCTAGTAATCTTGGTTTTGGCTTGACTCGTTTAATTGGTGGTATTAGTTTTTGTTTAGGTTTAATTCTGGTAGTAATTGCTGGAGCTGAATTATTTACTGGTAATAATCTTATAGCTATGGCTTGGGTCAGTAAGCTAATAAAAACTAAAGATGTTATTAGAAATTGGATATTAGTATATATTGGCAATGTTATAGGATGTATTGGTACAGTTATATTGTTATTATTATCAGATATTGACACTTTAAACAATAATGCTATTGCCAAAAGTGCGATAAACATTGCAAATAGTAAAGCTAATCTTAATTTTACAGTTGCTTTTATACGAGGTGTTGTTTGTAATGTATTAGTATGCTTAGCGGTTTGGTTAGCAATGAGCGGCCGTAGCACTATTGATAAAATATTAGCTATAATTTTTCCGATAACTGCTTTTGTAGCTCTTGGCATGGAACACTCTATTGCTAATTGGTTTTTCCTGCCTTATGGTTTATTATTAGATACTCAAAATACAATATCAGTAGTAGGCTCTATTAATAATATTATTGCAGTAACTTTAGGCAATATAGTTGGTGGAACTTTTATGGTAGGTGGAGCATATTGGTTAGCTTATCTTAAACCAAAAAAAGCACAAGAAAACATTAAAAAAACTTAGTTGATAGCTTGCTATTTTAATTTAAGTATAATCACAATAATGATTATTTTAATAAAATCATAATTTTATGAAGGACTTCCAAGATATACATAATTTAATAGCTGATGATATGCAAGAGATTGATAGTTTAATTTTAAAAAAGCTATCTTCTGATGTTGTTTTAATCAACCAAATTGCTAATTATATTATATCTGCTAAAGGAAAACGCTTACGCCCTATGTTATTAATATTAGTAACTAAGGCTTTAAACTATAAAGGAAATTTTAATCATACATTAGCTATAGTAATAGAACTTATTCATACTGCAACTTTATTACATGATGATGTGGTTGATAAGTCAAAATTGCGTCGTAGTAGAAAAACAGCTAATGAATTATGGGGTAATGCTGCTGCAGTTTTGGTAGGAGATTTTTTATATTCGCGTTCTTTTGAAATGATGGTTGAGCCAAAATCAATGAAGATTATGGAAATAATGGCTAAAGCTACCAACACAATAGCAAAAGGTGAGGTAATGCAATTACTAAATATTCAAAACTATGAAATCAATGAAAAAGAATACTTAAAAGTAATAAGAAGAAAAACAGCTTGTTTATTTCAAGCAGCTGCAAGAGTTGGTGCAGTATTAACTAAAGTTGATGCAGAAACTGAAAATAATTTTAAGAAATATGGCTTATATTTAGGTTGTGCTTTTCAAATTATTGATGATATATTGGATTATAAAGCTGACTCTCAAAATTTAGGTAAACAATTAGGCGATGATCTAGCTGAAGGTAAAGCAACATTACCAATTATTTATGCCCTTCAAAAAGCTAATAAAACTGAAAAAGAAATTCTAAAAAATGCAATCAAAAATAGTGATAATAATGATTTTGCAAAAATTGTTAATATATTAGAAGATTTAAAAGCATTTGATTACACATTTAAAATAGCAGAAAATTTTGCCAATAAAGCAAAACTATGTCTAAATAATGTGCCGAATTCTAACTATAAACAAGCATTAATAAAATTAACTGACTTATCCTTACAGCGTAAAAAATAAGTGTAAAAAAAGTTAATGCTCTCTACTAAACTTAAAGAAGAAATTAGAACTGCCTTTAATAATGTAAAGAGTAATATGCCTAATTTTAAAATTCGCTCATCACAAAATAAAATGATAGCGGAAATTGCTAAAACTCTAACAGGTGAATATAGCGAGGCAAACCATATCATATGTATAGAAGCTCCAACTGGTGTTGGTAAAACAATTGCTTATTTACTAAGCATCATTCCAATTATAAAACAGCAAAAAAAAACTTTAATAATATCAAGTGCTAACATTGCCTTACAAGAACAATTATTAAACAAAGATATTCCCGATATAAAAAAATATTCTAAATTAGATTTTAGCTTTGCCTTAGCAAAGGGTAGGAATCGTTATCTATGTATTAGAAATCTTTTTAATTTAACTGAAGCTAATATAAAAAATGATTTATTTGATAATAACTCACTTTGGGATGCGCCCCCTCATGAAAAACAAATACAAACTTTAGAAGAACTTAAAAAGAATTATGCTAATAAGAAATGGGATGGTGATTTTGATAATTTAAAAGATATTTTAGACTTAAACATTAAACAAAAAATCCAATGTAATCGCTTTAGCTGTAATAATAAAAAGTGTTTTTACTATCAAGACTGTGCTTTTTTTAAAAAAAGAAGAGAAATAGCTAATGTTGATGTCATTATCGCTAATCATAATTTAGTATTATCAGACTTAGTTAGTGGTAATAATATACTGCCTAAAGTAGATGAAAGCGTATATGTTTTTGATGAAGCACATCATTTGGCTGATAAGGCATTAAATTATTTTTCTAACTCAAATAGTTTAGATAATATTGAGAACTCAATAAATTCTACTAATAGCTTACTAAAAAAAATTATAAAATTAACTAATTTAAAGAAAACTTATGACAAACTTGATAATATCACTTTCAAAATAATTGATAAAAAAAATGAATTATTAGACTTGGTTGTAAAGTTTGATTTTGATGTTGAAGATAATTTTATTTTTAAAAATGGGATTATCACCCAAGATATAAAACATATTTGTAATGAATTAGTATTAGAAATATCTAAACTGCAAAAAACATTTGATTTTTTAAAAGATGAATTTGAAAAATATTGTAACAATAAAAAATTAGATACTTTAGTAGCAGATGCTCTAAATAATAATCTCGGCTTAATAGAAGAAAATTTATTATCTACATTGGAATTATTCATAAACTTTGCTGCTAAAGATGATAGAAATATAGCACCTAAATGTAGATGGATTAAAATTACTGCAAAAGATAATACAAAAGATTATCAGCTAAATGTTGCTAATATTGATATATCTAATAATCTAAAAAATATGATTTGGGAAAACTGTTATGGAGTGGTTTTAACATCAGCAACATTAACATCACTTGGTAATTTTAATAGATTTATAAATAAATCAGGTCTAAGTTCAGATGATAAAACTCAATACTTAAAATTAGCCTCACCTTTTGATTATAAAAAAAACTCTTTTATCATAGCTAATATTAAATCTCTACCTAATCAAGATGCGCATACAGAAGACTTAGCAAACGAACTTATAAGCCGTATTGATGTAAATCAAGGCACATTAGTATTATTTACATCTAATAGACAAATGCAAGATGTGGCTGATTTAGTCCATACAAAACTAAAATGTAGTTTACTAGTGCAAGGTGAATATCAAAAGCAAATAATTTTAGCAAAACATATAAAACTTATTGATTCTAATAAAGGAAGTGTTATTTTTGGCTTAGATAGTTTTTCAGAAGGAGTTGATTTACCATTGAACTATTGCTCTCATGTGATTATTGCTAAACTAAGATTTAATGTGCCAACAACTCCTATTGAAAAAGCAAATTATGATTATCTTAAATCTATTAATAAAAATCCTTTTTTAGAGACATCTCTACCAGATGCAAGCTTGCGCTTGATACAAGCTGTGGGCAGGCTTATAAGATCAGAAAAAGATACTGGCAAAATAACTATTTTTGATAAAAGACTTATTTATAAAAGCTATGGTGCTAAATTGTTAAATGCCTTGCCTGATTTTAAAATAATCAAAGAATAAATTAGAGGTTATTGCATAATGATAAAAAAACCATTACTAAATATAGTGCTCTTAATTTATTCCAAGTACTAAATTCTTTGTTTATAGGCTTTTTTATTGCTTAATAAAATTATCTAAAATTTTTTTAATATCATTTTTTATAGCTGAAATAGATTTTGATGAGTCAACTAGTTTTATTCTATTAGGATATTTTTTAACCCTATCTAAAAATACTTTTCTAACTCTATTAAAAAAATCAATATCTTCTTTTTCAATTCTATCTTTTTCAGACCTTTTTGTTATGCGTTTTAAGCCTTTATTAACATTTAAATCTAAAATAATAGTTAAATCAGCTTGGAATTTTTTTTGCACCCATTTTTCTATAATTTCAATTCTATCAAGAGCTAATTTTCTACCTCCACCTTGATAGGCAAAAGAAGCATCAGTAAATCTGTCACTTAAAACCCAAATCCCTTTTTCTAAGGAGGGTAGAATTTTATTATAAATATGTTCGTTTCTAGCAGCAAACATTAATAATAGTTCAGTATCCGAATTCATACTATGAAATTTATTATCTAACAATAAATTTCTTATACCTTCCCCTAGTAGAGTGCCTCCTGGTTCACGGGTTAGAATTACATCTATGCCATTTTTTTGTAAATATTTTTTTATAAAAGCAATTTGAGTGCTTTTACCAGCGCCTTCTACTCCATCAATTGTAATAAATTTACCTTTAGTCATCTTTAAGATTTTACTTTAAGACCTTTGCACCTTTATAGTAATCTGTAAAACAATTAAGAGATACTGAAATAAATTCAGATACTGTCTTAAAAATCAAGTAATTTTATTAATTTTTTTACAACTTAAAACGGCTAGATTTTTTTAATTTTTATAAATTTTACTGTCAATTTCGGCTAAAAGCGTGCCGAACTGCTCCTCTCGTTCCTCGTTACGCCCAAGGTGACAAATAAAATTTATAAAAATACTAACCATAATTAGTCCAACCTGAATTAACAGCAAAATATTAAATTTAATTTAGAATATTTTCTGTTTTTAACTAATTTTGTATTCAAAATACAAGCATATAAATTTTGATCCAAAAAATCTCTTAACTTGTTAAC
>CAZDRI010000034.1:0-14251 GCA_964508055.1 uncultured Thiotrichales bacterium | reverse complement strand
GCTTGAGATGCTGAAATGCTTTGGTCACCCTGAATTTATTTCAGGGCAGCATGACATGAAAGGCTTATGAGATACTGAAATGCTTTGGTCACCCTTGTATCTGGACTTGTTTCAAGGCAGCATGACAGTAAATTAAATAAAAAAATAGTTAATAACGCAAGGGTGTAAAGGTCTCAAATTTTATTAAATCCATATTTCTATGCAGAAGGCAAAACTTTTACAAAATTTTGCTTGAAAAATTTAGAAATAAACTAGTTAATTAGTAAATCCCAAACTTTTATTTGTTAAAAAACTTGAAAATAGTTTTAAGAGCTATAAATAACAAATAATAAATAATAAATTTTAATTTTTAGGAGAAAAAAGTGGCAAAAATTATAGGGATAGATTTAGGAACTACAAATTCTTGTGTTGGAGTTATGGAAGGTTCTAATGTGAAAATTATTGAAAATAGTGAAGGTGATAGAACTACACCATCAATTGTTGCATATCCAAAAGATAGCGATGAGGTTTTAGTAGGTCAATCTGCTAAAAGGCAAGCAGTTACTAATCCTGAAAACACTTTATTTGCAATTAAAAGATTAATAGGGCGTAGATTTGATGAAAAAGAAGTTCAAAAAGATATTAATCTAGTCCCTTATAAGATAATTAAAGCTGATAATGGAGATGCTTGGGTTGAAGTTAAAGGTAAAAAAATGGCAGCGCCAGAAGTATCTGCAAGAATATTAATGAAGATGAAAAAAACTGCAGAAGACTATTTAGGTGAGAAAGTAACAGAAGCAGTTATAACTGTGCCAGCTTATTTTAATGACTCCCAAAGACAAGCAACTAAAGATGCTGGAAAAATTGCCGGCCTTGATGTTAAAAGAATAATAAATGAGCCAACAGCAGCAGCCTTAGCTTATGGTATAGATAAATCAAAGGGCGATAAAAAAATTGCAGTATTTGACTTAGGTGGTGGGACATTTGATATTTCTATAATTGAAATGGAAGATATTGATGGTGAAAAACAATTTGAAGTTTTATCAACGAATGGTGACACTTTTTTAGGTGGTGAAGATTTTGACCAACGCCTTATAAATTATTTAGTAGATGAGTTTAAAAAAGACCAAGGTGTTGATTTAAAAAACGACCCCCTTGCTTTACAAAGATTAAAAGAAGCAGCAGAAAAAGCAAAAATAGAACTTTCTTCAACAGAACAAACAGAAGTAAATCTACCTTATATTACTGCTGATGCCTCTGGTCCAAAGCATTTAAATGTTAAAATTACTAGAGCTAAATTAGAATCTTTAGTTAAGGACTTAATAGATAGAGCAATGAAACCTTGTGGAATAGCTCTTAAAGATGCTGGACTTAGTGCGAAAGATATTAATGAAGTTATTTTAGTTGGTGGTCAAATTAGAATGCCAATGGTACAAAAAGCTGTTCAAGATTTTTTTGGTAAAGAGCCTAAAAAAGATGTAAATCCTGATGAAGCAGTAGCTATGGGTGCAGCAATTCAAGGAGGGGTGTTAGGTGGTGATGTAAAAGATGTATTATTATTAGATGTAACTCCACTTTCACTTGGAATAGAAACTCTTGGTGGGGTTATGACTAAATTAATTGAAAAAAACACTACAATTCCAACCAATGCCTCACAGATATTTTCTACCGCACAAGATAATCAAAATGCAGTAACTGTGCATGTATTACAAGGTGAAAGGGAAATAGCAAGCGGTAATAAATCATTAGGGCAATTTAATTTAGAAGGAATTGCACCAGCACCAAAAGGTCAGCCTCAAATTGAAGTTACTTTTGATATTGATGCAAATGGAATACTGAGTGTATCAGCAAAAGATAAAAATACTGGTAAAGAACAGTCTATAACAATAAAGGCATCAAGTGGTTTATCAGACGATGAGGTAGAAAAAATGGTTAAAGATGCAGAAGCTCATGCTGATGAAGATAAAAAATTCCAAGAATTAGTAACATCTCGCAATATGGCTGATACTTTAATTTATACTACTAAACAAAGTTTAACTGATTTAGCTGATAGTGTAACTAAAGACGAAAAAGCTGATATTGAAAAAGCTATAACTGAATTAGAAGAAGCCATTAAAGGTGATGACAAAGATAAAATTGAAGAAAAAACTAAAATTTTAACTGAAAAAGCCCAACCTTTAGCCGTAAAAGCTCAAGAAAAAGCATCTCAAGATAGTAATACTTCTACTAAAGGTGGTGATGATGAAAAAGGAGAAAGTGTAGTAGATGCAGATTTTGAAGAAGTTAAAGATGATAAAAAAAGCAGCTAATTTTACTATTTTAAATTTCTAAATTAAGCTTGATTTTTGGATAAGGGAAAAAACAATATTATTCATAGATTATAAATATAGCTTTTCTTCCACAAATGAAATACTTGGTAAAGGCTATTAAATTATGGTTTTGTAATTATTTAGTAGTCTTGATTTAGCTAAAATCGGTATTATGCCAACTTTACAATTTTAAAAAATAAATATAAATAATATGGCAAAAAGAGATTATTACGAAGTTTTAGGAGTTGGTAAAAATGCAACTGATGCAGAGATAAAAAAATCCTATAAACGCTTAGCAATGAAATATCATCCTGACCGTAATAAGGATAATTTAAAAGAATCTGAAAAGAAATTTAAAGAAATAAGAGAGGCATATGCAATTCTATCTGATTCACAAAAGCGTGCAGCATATGATCAATTTGGCCATGCTGGAGTTGAACAAGGTGCTGGAGCAGGTGGGTTTGAAGGAGGAGGCTTTGGGGGCTTTGGTGATATTTTTGGTGATATTTTTGGTAGTGGCGGCACTTCAGCACAATATGATAATAGAGGGTCAGATTTACGCTACAACTTAGAGATTGATTTAAAAGATGCTGTTGAAGGCACAACAGTAAAAATAAGAATTGCTAAAAATGAAAAATGTAATACTTGTAATGGTAGTGGCGCTAAGCCTGGAACAAGCCCTACTACTTGTTCAACATGTAATGGACATGGTCAAGTTAGAATGGAGCAAGGAATTTTTTCAGTACAAAGAACTTGCCCAAATTGTAATGGTAGTGGAGAGTTTATAAATAACCCTTGTGCTAGTTGTAGAGGTCAAGGTGTTGTGAAAAAACAAAAAACTCTCTCAGTTAAAATACCTCCTGGAGTTGATACTGGAAATCGTATTCGCCTCACAGGTGAGGGAGAAGCTGGGATAAAAGGAGGTGATAATGGAGATTTATATGTTGAAGTTCATGTTAGAAAACATAATATTTTTCATAGAGAAGGAAATGACCTATATTGCGAAGTGCCAATTAGTTTTGTAACTGCAAGTTTAGGGGGCTCTGTTGAAGTTCCAACCTTAAGAAATAAATTTAAAGTAAAAATCCCTGCAGGCACTCAGACTGGTAGAATTTTTAGACTTAAAGGCAAAGGTGTGCCATCAGTTAAACATAATATTAATGGAGACCTTTTATGCCAAGTAAAAGTTGAAACTCCCGTTAATTTAAATAGCAAACAAAAACAATTATTACAAGAATTTGGCGAAAGTTGTGGAGAAAAACATTACCCTGAGTCAGGCTCTTTTTTTAGTAAGATGAAATCTTTTTTTGAATAATATAGTAAACAAAAACTATCTAAAATAGCCAACTTAACTTATCTTATTTTTAAAATAATCCTAGCTAAGGTATTGTCAAATATTTTTACAGATATGAGAGTATGTTGGGGTATACTGTCATTGCAGCATGGTAAAAAAAACTAAATAATATTAAATAAACAAAATCACTTACACAAAAAAAGATTAATAAAATGGATAAAAAATACAAATATAATAAAAAAGGCATTATTAAAAGACATATTTATGATAAAGAATTATCATGCTTACAGATAGAGCTTGTTAAATTACAAGAATGGATAAAGTTCAAAGGTTTAAAAGTAGTTGTTATATTTGAAGGTCGTGATGCTGCTGGCAAAGGCGGCACAATAAAAAGAATAACTGAGCCCTTAAACCCAAGAATATGTAACATTGTAGCATTGCCTGCACCTACAGAAAGAGAAAAAACTCAATGGTATTTTCAAAGATATGTGCCTCATCTTCCAGCTGCAGGCGAGATGGTTATTTTAGACCGTAGTTGGTACAATCGTGCAGGTGTTGAAAAAGTAATGGGGTTTTGCACAGAAAAAGAATATGAAGAGTTTATGCGCTCTTGTCCTGAATTTGAAAGAATGTTAGTGCGCTCTAATATTATTCTTATCAAATATTGGTTTTCTGTAAGTGATGAAGAACAAGAAAGAAGATTTCAAAGTAGGCTTCATGACCCAACTAAACAATGGAAACTAAGCCCTATGGATTTAGAATCTCGTAAAAGATGGGTTGAATACTCTAAGGCAAAAGATTTTATGTTTAATTATACTGACATTAAACAAGCACCTTGGTATGTAGTTAATTCAGATATTAAAAAACATGCTAGGCTTAATTGTATAACTCACTTGCTATCATTAATTCCTTACAAAGATTTAACACCAAAACCTATTGAATTAGATGAAAGACCTAAAAAGGATTCTGGATATATAAGACCACCTTTAGAAGACCAAAGTTTTGTAGAGGAAATTTATTAAAGTTTAGGTATGTTAGGGTAAGTTAGTTTGTATTTAATACAAAAGTTTTTTATGATTAGATAAAGTTTATATTAAGTATTCAACATCACTGATAGTATCATCATTACACTTGTATTTTCTTTTGTTTCTTGATACTTTATTTTTACTCAAATTTAACTCTACGATAACTGATAGCTTCAATAATATGCTGTTTTTCAATATTTTGACTTATTGCTAAATCCGCAATAGTTCTAGCAACTTTTAAGATACGATAATAACTTCTTGCTGAAAGTTTTAATTGGATAATTGCTTTTTCTAAAATTTCCTTAGACTCTGAGTTTAGATAATTATTTTTACTAACTTCCTTAGAAGTTAGTTTGTAATTTAATTTATTTTGTCTATTAATTTGAGCTTTATAGGCTTTAATAACTCTTTTCTTAATACTAACACTACTTTCATTATTATCATTAGTGTTATCTAATAAGGTTTTTTTATCTAAGGGTTGTATTTCTAAAAGCATATCAATCCTATCCAAAATTGGGCCTGATATTTTTGAGCGATAACGATAAATCTTATCTTCAGAGCAATTACACTTGCCACTACTACTACCATAATGTCCACAAGGGCAAGGATTCATAGCAGCTATTAATTGAAAATCTGCTGGGTAGGTTGTTTGTTTTGCAGCACGAGATATGTGTATTATCCCGTTTTCTAAAGGTTGTCTTAAAACCTCTAAAACATTTCTTGGAAATTCTACAAATTCATCTAAAAATAAAACCCCATTATGAGCTAGCGATATTTCGCCAGGTTTTGGATATGTGCCACCACCAACTAAGGCAACACTTGACGATGTATGATGCGGTGAGCGAAATGGGCGTTGATAAAATTTATTAATATCAACATACATACCTGCTACAGAAAAAATTGTTGCTTTTTCTAAAGACTCATCTTCACTAAGATTAGGCAGGATTGTAGGCATTCTCTCTGCTAACATAGTCTTACCAGCACCTGGTGCACCGATAAATAATAGATTATGTCCACCTGCAGCAGCAATTTCTAAGGCTCTTTTGCCATTATATTGACCTTTAACTTCATTTAAATCTTTATCATAATTTGGTGCTAAGTCTTTAAGTTTGGCTATGATTTGAGGTTTTTCCACACCTTGAATTAACTCATAAACATTAATTAAATGTTTAAGTCCATAGACATTAACATCTTTTACTAAAGCAACTTGTTCTGCATCTTTTTTAGGCATTACTAAAAGCTTTTTATTCTTTGTGGCATTGATAGCTGCAGGTAATAAACCACCAACATCTCTTAATGTGCCATCTAAGCCTAATTCGCCGTAAAATTCATAATTGTCAATATCAATATTTACTTTTATTTGTTTTGATGCAATTAATATCCCAAGTGCAATAGGTAGGTCATATCTACCACCACTTTTAGGTAAATTAGCAGGAGCAAGACTTACAGTGATACGCCTGTTATGAAAATTAAAATTACTATTAATAAGAGCGCTTCTTACCCTTTCTCTACTTTCTTTTACTGCAGTCTCTGGTAAACCTACAATTAAAAAACTAGGTAGACCATTTGATAAGTGCACCTCTACTTTTACCTTAGGTGCTTGTAAACCTTCTTCGGCTCTTGTGTTTATCTTTGCTAAACTCATCAGGTATTATTTAAGTTTATGGTATTTAAACTCCATTTAGGCTTAATTTCTATATTAATATTATTATCATATTTTTGAGCAAGATAGCGATAATATCCTGCTAGTGCAATCATAGCACCGTTATCAGTACAAAACTCTAATTTAGGGTAAAAAACTTTAAAATTATTTTGTTTTGCCATTAAATTTAATTTTTTACGCAAAACTTTATTAGCACTGACCCCTCCAGATACTACTAAAGTATCAAATCCTAACATGTCTAAAGCTCTCTTACTTTTAATAGTTAAAACATCTGTTGCTGCTTGTTCAAAAGCATAAGCTATATTTTCTTTTTCCTTTGGATATTTTAAAAAGGTATTTCTAGAATAAGTTTTAAGACCGCTAAAACTAAAATCAAGACCTGGTCTATCAACCATTGGTCTTGGAAATTTAAATCTAAATTTATCACCTTTTAATGCTAATTCAGCTAGTCTTGGTCCTCCTGGATAACCTAAGCCTAAGATTTTTGCAGTTTTATCAAAAGCCTCACCAACAGCATCATCTAAGCTATCTGCTAAAATTTCATATTGCCAAATTTTATTAACTTTTACTAACATTGTATGACCTCCTGAAACTAAGAGAGCAACAAAAGGAAAATCTGGCTTATTATCTTCTAATAAAGGTGCTAATAAATGACCTTCCATATGATTTATAGCTATTGGTGGTATATTCAAAGAATAAGCAAGGCTAAGTGCAATTGAACCTCCTACTAACAAAGCACCTGCAAGGCCTGGTCCTTGGGTATATGCAATTGAGTTTATATCATTTATAGTTATTTTAGCTTCATTAAGTGCGGCATCAATTAAGGGGATAACTCTTGTTATATGATCTCTTGAAGCAAGTTCTGGCACCACACCACCGTATTTTTCATGAAGTTTGACTTGAGAGTGTAATTGATTAGCTGTAAGTCCTTTTTTTGAATTATAAATAGCTATGCCTGTTTCGTCGCAAGAGGTTTCTATACCTAAAATATTAATATTTTTAATAACTGTCATTAAAATCTTCACCTAAGTAAACTTTACGCACAATTTCATTTTGCAATATTTGGTTTTTATCGCCTTCGGCAACAATAATTCCATCGTGCAAAATATAAGAATGGTTACAGGTGTCTAATGTTTCCCTAACATTATGGTCAGTAATTAAAATACCAATACCTTTGTCTCTTAGATAAAAAATAATTTCTTGAATATCGCTAACTGATATTGGATCTACTCCAGCAAATGGTTCATCTAATAAAATAAACTTTGGATCTTTTGCTAATGCTCTAGCTATTTCAACTCTTCTTCTCTCACCACCTGAGAGACTTATACCATTTATATGTCTTATATGTTCAATGTTAAGCTCTCTTAGTAGCCCTTCTAATCTATGAATTTGTTCTTCTTCATCTATATTTTTTATAGTTTGTAGGATTGCTAGGATATTTTTTTCTACAGTTAGTTTTCTAAAAACAGAAGGTTCTTGTGGCAGATAGCCTAAACCTAGTCTTGCCCTTTTGTGCATTGATAAATATGATATTTCTTCATTATTAAAAAAAACCTTACCCTCATCTGCTTTTACCAAACCAATTGTCATATAAAAACAAGTAGTTTTTCCAGCACCATTAGGTCCTAATAGACTTACAACCTCACCATTTCTTACATAAAAAGATACATCTTTTACAATTACTCTATTGCCATATTTTTTATATAAATTTTTTGTAAAAAGAATATTTTTTGCCATATCAATCAACTTTAATTCTAAATTTAACTCTGTCTTTTCCTGTTTTAGATTTCTTAGCTAAAACCTTATCTTTAGCAATATCATAATCAAGATAATCACCACTAAAAGAATCTATTTCACCTCTTTTTAGACTTGCTTTATTTCTTAATTTTATAAAATTATCATTAACTAAATAAGTTATGCTAATTGCTTCAGCATAAATGTAATCATTATGTTTATCTCTTTGTTGCTTGTATTGAGCTAGTTTTTTATTATCACCAATTGCAATTATTTTTTTTACATCTTTCTCATCGTGAAAAATATCTACTTTATTAGCTGTTAGTTTAAGTGAGCCTTGAGTTATTATTACATTACCAGTATAGGTAGTAATGCCTATTTTTTTATTCATTTCAGCTTCTTTTGCTTCTATATCTATAGGTTTTTTATTATCAATTATTAAAGCATATACATTAGTTGTAATAGCTAAAAAAATAATGATATATCTACTTAAACTCATAATGCCCTTCTACTCCATTAAATAATTTTATTTTATTCTCTTTGGTATGCATTATCATAGCATTTGCTTTTACCCAACCTAAGTTAGAAGTAAATACTATTTTTTTATCAGTAGAAACTATTTCTTTATTGGTATCTATCCATAATTTTGATGTTCTTATTAGCTGGTTATAATAATCCTTTGTTATTTTAATACTACCTAAGGCTTGAATTTTATTATCAGCATAAACATAAGCTTTACTTGCCTTAATATTCCATCCTTCTTTGTTATTTGTAGTCATTCTTGGTTTTACTATTAAACTTGGTGCTTTATCATAGCTATAAAATACTTCTCCTCTAAGGTTATAACTTAACTTGTTATCAGAATTAAACCCTTGCATATAAAAATTATCTATTTTTTCTTTATATGTTATATTTGATTTTTTATCTATTTCATTTACAGTTATTTTTTTGATTTTAGTTTCTTTATTAAAAGTATTTATAATTATGAAAATAGCAATAATTAAGACTATAATGCTTGTTATTAAAAGAGATATTTTATTTTTAAGTATTAACATATGTGGCAAAAAAGTATATCAAAACTTCATGTAATAACACCAAATAGAAAAATAAATTTTAAAGCTTTAAAACTTATTTTAAAAAAAAACATTCAAATCCTCCAATACCGTAGAAAGATAAAAAATACTCAAATTAAAACATCTGAAGCTTTTAGGTTGAAAAAATTATGTAAACAATATAATACCTTATTTATTATAAATGACGATATAGAGCTTGCAAAAATAATAAACGCTGATGGTGTTCATCTTGGTCAAAATGATGTTGACATTAAAACTGCTAGAAAGTATTTAGGAGAAAATAAAATTATAGGCATTACTTGTCATAATAGTATCAACCTGGCACTAAAAGCACAAAAAAATAGTGCTGATTATGTTGCATTTGGCGCTGTATTTCACTCACCTACTAAGCCTAATGCAACTCCATGTGCTTTAAATATAATATCTAAAGCAAAAAAACTACTGACTATACCAATTGTTGCTATAGGAGGTATTAATAATACTAACAAACATAAAGTTTTAAAACATGGTGCTGATAGCGTTGCAATGATATCTGCTGCTTAATTTTTTGCACTTACATGTGATTTTTTTATAGGTAAAATCTGTTTTATGAATGCTAATACTCAAACTATTATTCTTGCTGCTGGTGCTGGGACAAGAATGAATTCTAATATCCCAAAAGTCTTACATAAACTTGCAGATAAATCATTATTGCAACATGTATTAGATAAAGCTAAAGAAATTAGTCCTAAAATAAGTGTTATATATGGTCATCTTGGCGCTATGGTTAGAAAAAGTACTAATGATAAAAATATTTCTTGGGTAATGCAAAAAGAGCAAAAGGGCACTGGGCATGCAGTAATGCAAGCAATGCCTAATATTAACGATAATGATAATGTGCTAATACTCTATGGTGATGTCCCACTTATAAAATCTACAACCTTAGCAAAACTTATTGAAACTCTAAACATAGCTGATATATGTATACTTTCAGCCTTATTAGCTAATCCTTTTAACTATGGTCGTATCCTAAGAGATAAAGATAATAATGTAAAAGCAATAGTAGAGCATAAAGATGCAAGCAGAGAAGAGCTTAAAATAAAAGAAATAAATAGTGGGATTATGGCTATTAAAGCTAAGCATTTAAATAAATACTTAGTTATGTTGAAATCAAATAATGCTAAAGGTGAATTTTATTTAACTGATATTATAGGTTTAGCTGTGAAGGATGAGCTACAAGTTATGTCAATAATATCAAAAGATGAGTATGAAATTATGGGGATAAACGATAAAAAACAATTAGCAGAATTAGAAAAAGTATATCAATTACAAAAAGCGTGCCAACTAGCAGAACAAGGCTTGCACATAAATGACTTAAATCGTTTTGATTTAAGAGGCACAATAAAATTTGGTAAAGATTGTAAGATAGATATAAATGTAATTATAGAGGGAGATGTTATATTAGCTGATAATGTTGAAATTGAAGCAAATACTATTATTAGAAATTCCATCATAGGTAATAATTCTAAAATACTTGCAAACTCTATAGTGGAGATGGCAACTATAAAAGAAAATGTAACTATAGGTCCATTTGCACGCATAAGAGAAGGTAGTGTTTTTAACAATAATGCTAAGGTTGGTAATTTTGTAGAAACGAAAAAAACAACTGTAGGTAATGGTTCAAAAGCTAGTCATTTAAGCTACTTAGGCGATAGCACAATTGGTGATAATGTAAATATCGGTGCCGGTTGTATAACTTGTAATTATGATGGAGCTAATAAACACCAAACAATTATTGAAGATAATGTATTTGTAGGCTCAGATACTCAACTTATTGCTCCAGTTACAATTCATAAAAATGCAACTATCGGTGCTGGTTCTACAATAAGTAAAAATGTAGCAGAGGATAAATTAACCATCACTAGAGCAAAACAAATAACTGTTGATAATTGGAAACGCCCAAGTAAAAAATAACAACTCTTATCAATTAAAATTATTTTTTTAAATTATAATTAGTGCTTTTTAAAAATTGTAATGCTTGTTGTTATCGCATTATCAATCACTACGCTAAAAATTTATATGGATATAACATTAGCTTTAATATTTGGCTTAATTATTGGTAGTTTTCTTAATGTAATAATACACCGTCTACCTAAACAATTATTTGCTGAAGATATTAATATATTTAAACCATATCGTTCATTTTGTCCTGTATGCAAGAGTGATTTAACAGCAATAGAATTAATACCAATCCTAAGTTATATAATCCAAAGGGGTAAATGCAAAAACTGTAATACTAATATATCTATTCAATATCCCTTAGTTGAGTTTGCAAGTAGTATTTTAACTTTTTTAGTAGTTATTAAATTTGGTATAAATTTTGATTCTTTTCTTATTTTAATATTTTGTTACACTTTAATTTCTCTTTTTGTAATAGATATTAATGAAAAAATACTGCCAGATATTCTTACTATTAGTCTTTTATGGTTTGGCTTAATAATTAATATGGATGCTAAATTTAGTCCAATTAATGAGGCAATATTAGGAGCTATGTTTGGCTATTTGGCATTGTGGACTATTTATTGGGTGTTTAAATTAATATTAAAAAGAGAGGGTATGGGCTATGGTGATTTTAAATTAACTGCAGCTTTTGGTGCTTGGTTTGGTATCTCAAGTATAACTCCAATACTGCTAATAGCATCAATACTTGGTATTTTATATGCTTTATTAAGCAGGCAAAAAAAATCCCAGCCCTTTGCATTTGGACCTTTCTTAATAATAGCTGGATTTGTTTTATTATTCTTTCCAGAAATTAGGCTTTATTACTGAACTTCTAAATTTGCATAAGAAGTTATTAACCATTTAGTACCATAATTTTTAAAGTTAACTTGTACTCTTGAAGTCTCACCACTTCCCTCACAATTAAGTATAGTGCCTAAACCAAATTTATTATGTCGGACTAAACTGCCAACTTTAAATTCTGCATTAGAGTTTTCAATTTTTGTGGTGTAGTTTTTAGCATTAAAATTATCTAGGTAATTCAAATATTCTTCTGGGATTTCTTGGATAAATCTTGATGGGTATGAGAAATAAGTTTGCCCTCTATGAAAGCGTTTTTCAGCATAGCTTAAATGTAGTCTCCGCATTGCTCTTGTCATTGCTACATAGCATAATCTCCTTTCTTCACTTATTTGATTAGGGTCGTCTTTGCTTTGAATAGATGGAAATAAATCTTCTTCCATACCTATTAAAAATACCTCCTGAAACTCTAAGCCTTTTGCAGCATGAATAGTCATAAGTTTTACTCTTTTAGAGTCATCTTTTTCACTACTTTTAATATCACTATCAAGTGTTGTAAGAGTTAAAAAACCTAATGTCTCATCTATACTATCATCTTCATGTTTATATTGACTAGCTGCAATAATTAATTCTTCTAGATTTTTAGCTTTGCTTTTTATAACATCAGTTTTATCATTATTATAAAAACTCAATAAAGAGCTAGCTTTAATTATATGTTCAATTTTTTGAGCTAATTCTAAATTAATAACATCATTTGTTATTTCTTCTATCAAATTAATGAAGCTTAAAATAGCATTTTTTGCTCTTGGTGCTAGGTTTGGTGCAATATTTTTACTTGCCAACCAATAAGAAGTATTATTTTTATTTGCAAAAGTTGTTATTTTGTTTATGCTTTGATTACCAATACCTCTTGTTGGGAAGTTAACAATTCTTTCAAATGCTTGATTGTCACTTGGATTTACTACCATCCTTAAATAACATAGTGCATTTTTAATCTCTGCTCTATCAAAAAAACGCATACCTCCATATATAGTGTATGCTATTTGTCTTTTTATTAAAGCATCTTCTATGACTCTTGATTGAGCATTAGTGCGATATAACACCGCTAAATCTACAAGACTACCTCCACTAGTTAAATATTCTTCAATTGTTTGAGCTACATAATTAGCTTCATCTAAATCACTTGTAGCATCATATACATCAATTAAATCTCCATCTTTACCAGCAGTCCACAGAGATTTACCCAACCTATCTTTATTATTACTTATAAGAGCATTTGATGCTTTTAAGATATTAGCACTAGAACGGTAGTTTTGCTCTAATCTTATCATAATAACTGGGGCAAAATCTGTTTCATATTTTAAGATATTTTCAATCTTAGCTCCTCTCCACCCATATATAGATTGATCATCGTCACCTACACAAAAAACACTATTATTTTTACCATATAAAAGTCTGATAAAAGCGTATTGAATTTGGTTAGTATCTTGAAATTCATCAACTAATATATGCTTAAATTTATTTTGATAAAGCTCTAACAAGTCTTTATTGTCTCTTAATAATTCATGTGCTTTTAATAACAATTCAGCAAAATCAACCAATCCTTCTCTATTACAATAAGATTCGTATTTTTCATATATTTTTACAGCTTGTTTTAAAAAATAATTATATTCTGGGTCTATATCCTTTGCTCTTTTACCCTCATCTTTTTGATTGTTAATAAACCACTGTACTTTCTTAGGCTGAAATTTACTTTCATCAATATTTAATTCTTTTATTATCTTTTTAACTAAACGCAGTTGGTCTTGGGCGTCTAGTATTTGAAAGTTTGCAGTTAATTTAGCCTCATTATGATGTATGCGTAATAATCTATGAGCAATAGAATGAAAAGTGCCAATCCACATATTCATAACTGGGCGCTTTAATAAAGTCTCTAATCTAACTTTCATTTCATTAGCTGCCTTATTAGTAAATGTTACAGCTAAGATATTAGTTGCATTCAAATTATTATTAATAATTAAATGTGCTATTCTATAAGTTAAAACTCTAGTTTTACCACTACCTGCACCAGCTAATATTAATGAATTTTTATCAGTCTCTAAAGTTACAGCTAATTTTTGTCTGTCATTTAAATCTGTGGAATTTTTTTTAGAATACATTATATTTTCTTGATTTTTTATAAAAAATAGATAGAATATCAGCTTTTTCTTATATAGTTAAAAATTAGATTAACAAATTATAGACACATCTAGGAGTATTATTTTATGAGTTATTATGAATCTGTAAAAAAAATGGAAGGAATGGGAGTTAACGATAATTATATTTTAGGTTGGATTACTGGTTATTTAGTCCAACCTGAATAATTCACAACTTATTGATTTAAGTAAATAAAATAT
>CAZDRI010000033.1:0-14384 GCA_964508055.1 uncultured Thiotrichales bacterium | reverse complement strand
CTCCTGTAATTTATCAATGGTGTAAGATATTTTACAAGAGAGTGGAACTAAACAATTAGTTATAATAAAATTGATTGGATGATATTAACTTCTATGCATCCTTGTATAATTCGTGCTATTAGCATGAGCTATGCACTAGATACTGTTCGCATTTAATGAAGTTAAATATAGGGGATAGGTGCTAACCTGAACTACAGATTTTTAAAATCTTAGTGTGACAACAACATCTCTATCCCCTTACCCAATCGCCATTGGGTAGTGTAAGTTAAAACTATCAAAAAAAATTGATTATTTACACGGATATTTAAGATACAAGGGTGACCAAAACATTTCATGTCATGCTGTCCTGAACCAAGTTCAGGATGACCAAAACATTTCAGTATCTTAGACAAAGCATTTCATGTCATGCTGCCCTGAAACAAGTCCAGGATGACCAAAGCATTTCACGTCATGCTGAATTTATTTCAGCATCTCATAAGTTTTTTATGGTCAGATTTTTTTAATTTTTATCAATTTTTCATAATTACTTATTATCTTAGAGCAGTCTCAATATAAAATTTAACCTTATAATTTAGGAGAGGTTTTATTATGAACATTAAATTATTTGCCACAGGAGGCACAATTGATAAAATTTATTTTGATGCAAATTCTGAATTTCAAGTTGGCGAACCAGCTACAGCTGATATATTAAAACAAGGTAATATTACTTTCCAATATGAAATAGAATCAATATTAAAAAAAGATAGTTTAGATTTAACTGATAAGGATAGAGATTTAATATTTAATAAAGTAAAAAATACCAAACACAATAAAATTTTAATTACCCACGGAACTGATACTTTAACTGCCACTGCTAATAAACTTTTAGCTATAAAAGATAAAACTATAGTATTAACTGCTTCTATGCAGCCTGCAATTATTAAAAGAAGTGATGCCTCTTTTAATATAGGTGTTGCAATTGCTGCTGTTCAATTATTACAGCCCGGAGTGTATATAGCAATGAATGGCAAAATTTTTAACCCTGGAAAAGTTAAAAAAAATCTCAATAAAAAAATATTTGAAGAAATTTAGTGGAATTAGAGCTAATAAAAATAGCTGTATTAATAATTACAGGATTATTTGCTGGAGCTATAAATGTTCTTGCTGGCGGTGGCTCTAATTTGACTGTGCCAGCACTTATTATTATGGGTATGCCTGCAGAAGTAGCTAATGCTACTAATCGGGTTGGGGTTTTTATGCAATGCTTAGTAGGAGTTATTGGTTTTAAAAAACATGACAAAATGGCAAGTGATGATACATTGCCAATATTAATACCTACAATTATTGGTGGTTTTATAGGTGCTATGACTGCTTCTTTTGCTCCTACTTGGATTATAAAACCATTACTTTTAGGCACAATGCTTACAATGTCTTTCATAATTTTAATAGCTCCTGCTACAGTTATACCAAACGAAGGTGAAAAGGCTTTTAAAGTAGCAGAAAAACCTTTAGGCTGGTGGGGATTATTACTAGCTGGTATTTATGGAGGGTTTGTGCAGGCAGGAGTGGGATTTGTTCTTATTGCAGCGCTTGCAGGGATATTAAGATATGATATTGTAAGAACTCAAGGTTTAAAATTATTGTGCTCTTTAATATTTACTCTTGTGGCATTAATAATATTTATCGCCAGGTCTCAAATTGATTGGATACCTGCATTAATACTGATGCTTGGATACATTGTAGGCGCTCACTATGCTGTTAAATTTGCAATTAAAGCAAAAAAAGACACCTTAAAGTGGTTTTTATTTATTATGACTTTAGTTGGTTCAACAGCAGCTATGTTTTTTTAAAATTGTATTTAATACAGTATCTTATATTAATTATTGAAACTAATAATTTTAGAGTTTGAGAATTTTTAGCTAACTAAACAAAAAAACTAATCAGTTACTTTTTCTAATACTACAAAAGCAGTTGCATAATGTTTTTCATCAGATAAACTTAAATGCGCTGTTTTAATATTTTTTTCTAATAAGTATTGTCTTAGTTTTTCACTTACTTGAAAAGTTGGCTTGCCATTTTCATCTGCTCTAACAGTTAAATCTTGAAAACTTACAATCCCCCCTATTCCAACACCTAACGCCTTGGCAAATGCTTCTTTAGCAGCAAATCTTTTCGCAACATAACTTGCAGATTCTGCATAATTTAAAAATAAAGCTCTTTCGTGCTCTGTTAGCACCCTTTCAACTAAATTACCTTTGTTTTTAGTTAAAATATATTTAATTCTTTCTATATCAACTATATCTGTGCCTACCCCATAAATCATAATCTTGCCTTTAACATCAATTCTTTTATTTCTCTGACAGCATTATCTAAACCAACAAACACAGCTCTAGCTATAATTGAGTGGCCAATATTTAGCTCAACAAGCTCTTTAATTTGGGCTATTTCTGATACATTACTTAAATTGAGCCCATGGCCCGCATTGACTTGTAAACCTAAATTATGAGCATAATTTGCGGCTTTAATTATTCTCTCTAATTCTTTTTCTTTTTTATTAGCAGGTGCATCAGCATAATGACCAGTATGTAATTCTATTACTGGAGCAGCTATAGTTTTAGCTACATCAATCTGTTCAAAATCTGCATCAATAAAAAGAGATACTCTAATATTTGCATTTTTTAATCTTTGACAAATGTCATACATTTTATTTACTTGGCTTTTAATATCTAAGCCGCCTTCAGTAGTTAGTTCTGCTCTTTTCTCTGGCACTAAACAACAATCTTGAGGTTTTATTCTCTCTGCAATTGTTAGCATTTCTTCAGTGGTTGCCATTTCTAAATTCATTTTAGTTGTGAGTTTTTCACGCAAAATTTCAACATCGCTATCTTGAATATGGCGTCTGTCTTCTCTTAGGTGTAGAGTGATGCTATCAGCACCTGATTTTTCCGCTATTAAAGCAGCTTCAATTGGAGATGGATATATAGTCCCTCTTGCTTGACGAAGTGTTGCTATGTGGTCAATATTTACACCTAATAAAATATTCATTTTTTTAAATCCAAAAATAATTCTCTACTTTTTAAAGGTCTATCACCTAATAATGTTTTTAATATCATTCTAAATAAGTTTCTTATATTCTTTAATTCTACGTTATTTGGGTAATTTGATATGTTATTTTCCTTTAATAAACCTAATAAATGACCAGGTATTTTACCTTGTTGATTTTCAATAAAACCTCTTTGTGCTATGTAATCATAGCTAAGATTAGCTTTTATTTTATTATCATCTATGTCAATCTTATAATTTAGTCCATAGCCTAAAATTTTTAATAAATTACTTTCAAATATTCTTAATGCCCAAATTTTGTTAGTATCTGATGACGCTAAGTTTTTTAGCAGCAAATAATAACTATCAAAAAGTTTAGGATATGCTTGAAATGGTTGGCAAAGTCTTGTTAGCAATTCATTCACATAAATTGCAAATATGATATTGTCTCCGCTAATTTTTCTTGGTTTATCATCTATCTCCCAATTAGTTAAGGTTTTTAATTCACTTCTACCAGAAAAAGATATATTAAGGCGTGAAAACATTTGAATTTTAGTTTTTGATTTTTTAGCACCTCTAGCTATCAAGCGTAACATACCATAATCATGGGTAAAGAAATCTAACAACATACTACTTTCTTGATAAACTCTTCTATGAATTAAAAACGCTGGTGTTAGTTCTACTTTATTATTCACTTATTTAATTTATATATAAACTTATTGATATACTGCTCTTTAGCTTTTGATTTATATTGCATTATATATCTTGGATGTTCTAAAGGTATTATAGAATTGAAAAACTTATATTCTTTATTTAATTTATCTAAAAAAGCATAGTTCTTACCTGAGCCTAAGCAAAAACAAACATCCCTGTTAAAACCAAAATTAATTTGGCTTTTTAAAGTTTTGATAATAAAAGGTTTAACAACCTCACTAAGCTCTTTATTATCATAGTAATTGTAATTAACTTCTTTGCCTTTAGTATTTTGAATTACAAAGCCTAAGGGTGATAATGATGTTATATAAAAATCCTTATAAAACTTATCTACCCCACCATATTTGTCGATAACATCATAAATAAATACCGATGATGGTTCGTGAGTATGAAGCTTTGGAAATTTTATTTTACATTTATTATTAAGTCTTTTAGTATCAGTAAAAGGTATGCCTGTCACCCCTGCTCCAAATCTGCCAGGATTTATACCTAATATCATTTTACGAATTTTATTATCACTATAGTATTTTTTATAAAACTTTGATGATATCTCAAAAGCGTATTCTCCTTCTTTAAAAGGATTCATAACTTTAATCTTATTTGGCAGTTTAACTTTAAGCCCTAAACTATTGTTAAATTTAATTATTTTATCTGCTAAGGTCATAGTAAAATATTAGATTTTTAAATAATTTATTTAACTGCATTTGTGATTCTTTTATTAATTTATAGCAACAATATATTATTTATAAACTATGAAAATCTCTTATAACTAAAAATATAACTAATTATGAATAATGCCCCTAAAGCTAAAACAATTGCAGGACCTGAAGCAATATCATATTCAATTGATATCCCTAATCCAAAAATAACACTAATAATTGCAAAAATAATAGATATATAAATCATTTTTTTAGGTGAATTAGCAAAATTTTTGGCAATTGCTGCTGGGATTATTAGTAATGAAGTAGTTAGTAAAATACCTACAATCTGCACAGAATTTGCAATCATAAGAGCAATCATTAGCATAAAAATAAATTCATAAAAAATATTATTTACATTTTCAGCTCTAGCAAGATCTTCATTCAATGTTAATAGTAATAATGGTTGGTATAGCCATATAAGCAAAGCAATAATTATAATACCACTAACATATATAATAATTATGTCAGTTAAACTTACTGTCAAAATATCTCCAAAAAGAATAGAAAAATAATCTACTGCAGCAAAATCAAAAAAAGCAATAAGAACAACTCCTAAAGACAATGATAAAGGCGATAATATTCCTAAAATCGTATCGTTTGATAATAAATTTCTCTGCTTTAGAATTATCATTAATACTGAAAAACATACACCCATTATGATAATGCCAATATTAACCCCTACCCCTGTGGCTAGACCTACTGTAATTCCTAATATTGCACTGTGCGATAGAGCATCACTAAAATAAGATATTTTCTTCCAGATTACAAAACATCCTATACTTCCTGATATTATTGCAATGCCTATTGCGGCTATAAATGCACGGATAATAAAATCTTCCATATGATTTATTGACAATTTTTACAAATACCATACAAGTATAAACAATGGTCTGTTAGTTTGTAACCATATTTTTCAGCTATATTTTGTTGACGCTTTTCAATTGTTTTATCTACAAACTCTTCAATATCACCGCATTTAACACAAAGTAAATGATCATGGTGTGAACCATCAGATAATTCATAAACTGATTGGTTATTTTCAAAGTTTAGTTTTTTTACTATTTCTGCTTTTTCAAATTGTGCTAATACTCTATAAACTGTAGCTAAACTAACATTGTCCTGGCTTTCTATTAATAATTGATATATATCTTCAGCGCTCACATGGTGTTTAGCATTATTTTCTAAAATTTCTATTATTTTGAGTCTTGGTAATGTTATTTTAAGCCCAGTATTTTTTAAATCATTTGCATCCAAAATAATCTCCACTTTATTTAATATAAGACTGTTGCAAAATGTATAAAAATATATCTTACAACATTTTTTCTAAATTATTTATATGAGGAAGGAAGCTAAATCAACATCTTACAAAACTCTTTAATAAAACAGCTTCTCCTCAAACTCCACCACCAATACAGCTTGGCAATGGTTTAGATATTATTTTATTAGTAATATTGTCTTAAGAAGATAATTTTTTAATTTTATTATTTTTAAAACACTAACAATATCTCTTTATGTAAAATTATATCTTTTTGGTTTTCCTATAATTATGAATAAAATAATTTTTATTGTTTCTTTACTATTTCTTATAGCAGCTTGTAATGTTAAAACATACAAAGCAGATATTCATCAAGGTAATGTTATTACTTTACAAGATATAAATAAAATAAAAATTGGAATGACAAAGGAAGAAGTTGAGAAAATTTTAGGCTCACCTGCAATTATTGACTTGTTTCATAATAATCAATGGGAGTATATCAATTATTCAAAAATGCCTAATTCACAAGACATAAAATACCATATTAGCTTAAAGTTTGCGGGCAATACTTTAAAAGAAATTAACAAAAAAGACATTGCCCAATTAGAAAAAGCAACTGTAAAAATTCCTAAAGAGGAAGTTAAAAAAGAAGAAAAACCTAAAAAACCTTGGTATCAAATTTTTTAATTATTTTTCTTTTCTTTATACTTTTTGTGACAAGATTTACAAGATTTTCCAACTTTAACGAATGCTTTTTTTACTGCATCATTGTCAGAGTTTTTAGCTTTTGCTAATTTATCTAAATTATTAGTTGCTTTTTTAAAGCTGTTTGCTGCTTTTTTAAAACCTGAGCTATCTTCCCAAATATCACTTTTTGCCTTACTATTCATATCGCTATTAGCAATAAAATACATCCATGGCATGTCATTTAATTCTTTTAGCTGCTTAGCATGATAATTAAAATTCTTTTCATTATATTCAACCTTGCCTTTTATCATAGCTCCCATATGACCCATATTGGCTTTAAATAATTTAAAAACAGATTGACGATAATCAATAGCATCTTCAACTTTATCAGCGTAAACATTAAAAGTAAAAATAATAGCAAAAATTGTGATTATTTTATTCATATTAATAATTCTCCATATGTTAAAAATATTACTAATTATAATTTATAAAATAGATTAAATTAACTATTTGTTTCTAGGTTTAAATATAAATAGCATAAATAAGCATAAAATAATTTTATAACATATCGTTTTAAAAGATAATTTTTATAATGGATAATAGCTGTTATTTTATATCAAATAACTAAATCAAATGATTAGCAAACTTCGCAATATTGCAATTATTGCTCATGTTGACCATGGCAAAACTACACTAGTAGATAAACTTTTAACTCAATCTAATACTTTTGATGAAAGAGCCAATATTGAAGAAAGAGTAATGGATTCTAATGATTTAGAAAAAGAACGAGGCATTACTATTAGTGCTAAAAACACTGCAATTAATTATAAAGGCTATAGGATAAATATTGTTGACACACCAGGTCATGCTGATTTTGGTGGTGAAGTAGAAAGAGTTTTATCAATGGTTGATAGTGTGCTACTTTTAGTAGATGCTGTAGATGGACCTATGCCTCAAACTAGGTTTGTTACTCAAAAAGCATTTAAACAAGGTTTAAATCCTATTGTGGTGATTAACAAAATAGATAGAGATTCTGCAAGACCAAATTGGGTAATAGATAAAGTTTTTGACTTATTTGTGAAGTTAGATGCCACAGATGAGCAACTTGATTTTCCTATAATTTATGCATCTGCTATTAAAGGTTATGCAAGCCTTGATGAAAATGTTAAAGATGGTGATATGACTGAACTTTTTGCAACAATTTTATCTGAAGTAAAGCCACCCGATGTAGATTTAAATGCACCTTTGCAAATGCAAATATCCGCTCTTGATTATTCTTCATTTGTTGGTGCTATCGGTATTGGTAGAATAAAAAGAGGCAGAATTAAAAAAAATATGCGTATAACTTTAATAGAGCCAAACGGTGATACTCGTAATGTAAAAGTGTCACAATTACTAGCTTTTAAAGGTTTAGATAGACATGAGGTTGAGTCTGCTGATGCCGGAGATATTATTGGTGTGGTTGGTATTGAAAATATAAATATCTCTGATACCTTATGCTCTCCTGAAAAGGTAGAAGCCCTACCCCAATTAACAGTGGACGAGCCAACTATAAGTATGTCATTTCATGTTAATGATTCACCTTTTGCTGGCAGAGAAGGCAAATATATAACTAGTAGAAATATTAAAAACAGACTTAATAAAGAGTTAATCTATAACATAGCTTTAAGAGTAGAAGATACTGATGACCCAAGTGTTTTTAAAGTATCAGGCAGGGGTGAATTACATCTTGCAGTATTAATTGAAACTATGCGCCGTGAAGGTTATGAATTAGCTGTAGGCTGTGCTCAAGTCATATTAAAAGAAATAGACTCTATTTTGTGTGAGCCTTATGAGCAGTTAATAGTAGATATAGAAAGCCAACATCAAGGTGCTGTTATGGAAAAATTAGGTGCTAGAAAAGCAGAATGCACAAATATAACTTCAGATGATAGAGGAATAGTAAGATTAGAATTTTCTATCCCAGCGCGCGGTTTAATCGGCTTTAGAACTGAAATGCTAACTGCAACTCAAGGAACAGGGCTAATGTATAGCATTTTTGATAAGTATGCTCCTATGAAACCAGGTGAGATAGGTCAAAGAGTAAATGGCTCATTAATATCTATGAATCAAGGTAAAGCTGTTGCTTATGCTATATTTAATCTACAAAAAGTTGGTAAATTCTTCATTGGACATAACGATGAAGTTTACGAAGGTATGGTAGTAGGTATCAATAATAGAGATAATGACTTAGTAGTAAACACTATGAAAGGCAAACAACTAACAAACATTAGAGCCTCTGGCTCTGATGAAAATGTAGTCTTAACTTCGCCAATTCGTTTTGATTTAGAACAATCATTAGAATTTATTGATTATGATGAGTTAGTAGAAGTAACTCCAAAATCAATTAGGATTCGTAAAAAACTATTAACTGAAAATGCACGCAAGCGTTTTCGTAAAGCTAAATCTGATAATGTTTAAAACAAGATATATAAAAAATAAGAAGTGTAGTATTGATTTAATATTTGCTATGTTTTTTTATTCTGTAGCTACATAAACCCAAACATTATTTCTATATTTGAATATTAACATTATTCTTACATATTCTTTTACTTCATAGTCATCTGCTTGTTTTAATTTATTTTTAGCGATTTCAAATATCGTTCCTTCCATCTTATCTAAAACATTTCCAGTATATTTTAAGAATAGGATGTATATTAGTACCGTTTTTTTTAATAACTTTTTTATCTTTGATTTTTACTTCTGATATAGCAAACCAAATAGGGGAACCGCATTACCCTTTTTTTATATTATGTTACAATTATGACTTATAATAAATTGTTGGCATTCACAAGAAATAAATAGATCCTATGGAATTTATAAATTATAAAAGTTTAAATTGGGAAAATACTTCATATTCCGGAATACAGTCCAATGAAAATGCCCAAGATGAAATTGGCGATAGACTTAGATATTTTAAGCTGGAAGAAGGAGCTGCTATCCCTCATCACACTCATAAAGGCTATGAAAAAATAGTGATAATAAGTGGGCTAGTAAAATTCTTAGACATAGAGCTATCTGAGGGTGATATTCTCTACATAAGAAAAGGCGAAGAACACTCAGCTGTAGCTATTAAAGAAACATTAATGCTGGTCATTAATGATAGGTTATAAATAAAATGCTAAGGACAGCCAATCTGACAGTCAAAACTGTCACCTTATGTGTAAAAAAACGCACAAAAACTGCCGTTTTTGCCTGCAGTTGCTGCCGGCGTTAGACAATACAAATAATTACGAATAAAAAATGAACCTATTCATTGATACAAATGTTTTTCTTTCTTTTTATAACATCACGAGTGATTACCAAAGAGGGGACGCTGCTATGGACTGCCCCTTTTTGAGTATTTAGATGGTTAAATATATATTATGTTACAATTATAAATTATAATAAATTGTTATGCATAAAAGAAGGTTGCGGAGAGACTAGATTGGCTTTACTACACCAAATACAAGAGGCTGTCGTTCAAGAAGGACCTGACTTAGGTTCGGTTCTTTTGAAGCTACGCCTATTAGCATCTCGCCTAGGCAGTGACCTGTTAGAAGAATGGGTAAAACATGAATCTGAAGGGTATCCAAATGATGTGAAAGTTCCTTCATATAGAGTGGTAAGTGTAAGCTATAAAGGAACGTTTTCTGGCACATTCGGTTCTAGCATTAATAACGTGCCAATTCCTACATATATCGTTGAGGAACATGCAGGAAAGCAATGGACAAAGAAAGAAGTTCGGGAAAGTATTGCTGGTGTTAAAGAGTTACTTAGAATGAGTGCTGATAAAGGCGCCCTGGGTATTGATGCCTCAAACCTTATTTTGCTGTTACAAGGCAAAGTATATGAGGACTATTCATGCATTGATATAAGCTCTTCAATTTCCCGCACCGCGATAGCAGAAATCCAGCAAGCTGTACGAGCAAGAATACTTGAGCTTACGCTTGAATTAGAAAAAGCCATTCCTGTAGCCACTCACGTATCATTTGGCGCACCTCAAACTACTGAAACAAACCCTGAGAAAGTACAACAAATTTCACAACAGATAATTTATGGCAATGTGACAACGGCTGTAGCAGGAAGTAGCGAGACACAAATCTCAGTTGAAATTGGTGTACGCGATAATGAATCTTTTATTAAATACCTCGTAGAGTCGGGTATACCAAGTGAAGATGCAAGAGAACTTGCTGAAATAGTTCAGTCGGAAGAACCTTCGAGTCCAGAAGAACCATTTGGTAAAAAGGCAAAAAATTGGGTTTCATCGAATTTAAAAAAGGCAGCTGAGGGTACTTGGAATGTAGGTATTTCTGTTGCCACAAAAGTCCTAACTGAAGCGGCTCTCAAATACTATGGGCTTAAATAAATGCATAACAGTGGGCTCCAAGGGGCACTCCACTTCGCTACGCATCCTTGAGCCCCGGCGTAGGTGTCGCCTTCCATCTTTCTATTGTTTTTTACAGAGGATTAGGAGAGGAAAATGCTAGGAACAAAAAACAATATACTGTATATCGGAGGTTTATTATGAATGATTTGTTAGATACTGTATCAGATACTACTGATAAATTATATGAAGTTTTAGAATATCTTGCTAAGAACAATATATACAATGACAAGTCTGGGGGACCATACCAATCTATAAATGAAATGGTTAAATCAATCACTGGAACAGAAAACTGTAACATGTGTTTTGCAAATATAACTTTAACAAAAAAAGAATCTTATTTAAAATCAAATTGGTTGAGTATTAAATCAGATATTAAACTCTGGACTGTTGCAATTATCTTATTTATAGGTTCTGTGTTTCTTTTTGAGGATAATTTTGAAGCTATTATGGTGATATTAACTATCGCACAAATTGCATTCTTTGTTTATATAATAATTGTAATGATGAGGGCTTATAGAAAATATAAAGAAAAAATGAAAGGAGTAACAAACTGCCCCAGCCTCCTAGTGATTAATAACAATACATTATGGTTAATTAAAGAGATTATTTTAAAGGAAGACAAGCACTATTATTATGAAAATCTTTTTAAAATTCCAAAGGATTTAATAACAAGAAAAAAATTTGACTTACTAAATCCATCATTTGGTTTTAGCTTTATTGCACAAGAACTAAATGTTTTAGCTACTAAATTAAATAATTCAAAACTTAATAATTTTGCCGATAGAATAGAGCAAGGTTCTATAAGCATAAAAGAAATGAAAGACAAAGTATTAGGGAAAAGAAACCAAAAGAGGATGCTGCCCTTTTTTATAAAAAAATAAAGTAAATAGTCTACTTTTATTATTAAAAAATTCTAAATGCCAAGGCAAGCAAGAAATGTTTTTGCAAATATTCCTCACCATGTAAAAAAAAGGTGAGCGACCTCTTTTGATGGTTAAATATATATTATGTTAAGATTATGACTTATAATAAATTGTTATACTTTACGGAAAATTATATGAATACCAAAGATTTTTGTTTAGCAGTTTTTATAACTGCAATATGGGGGTTAAACTTTTCAGTAATCAAAATTGGTCTGTCCTCTCTTGAACCTTTTATGTTGACCGGCTTAAGGTTTTTACTTTGTGCTATTCCACTGATTTTTTTTATTAAAAAACCCGATATGCCAATGCTGCAAGTTGCCTTATATGGAATTTTATTTGGTGTAGGTCTATGGGGAATGGTAATACTAGGCATATATTTTGGAATATCAGCGGGCATTGCTTCTCTTGCATTACAAATGAGCGCATTCTTCACAGTTATTATGGGCGTGGCATTGCTTGGCGAGAAAATAGATAAGGTAAAAATACTTGGTTTTATACTCGCAGTGTTAGGGTTGTTTTTGATAATTAGTATCACTGATGGTTCAGTAACCTACCTTGGCTTGTTCTTAATATTAGTCGGTGCCTTATCATGGAGTTGTGCTAATGTTGTAGTCAAAAAATCAGGTGCTGCAAGAATATTTTCATTGATGATTTGGTCGAGTCTTTTTTCACCAATCCCACTTTTTGCATTAGCTTATTTAACTCAAGGGCAGGAAGTGTTTGCCAATTTTTTATCACATCTTGATAATAATGCTGTATTTTCGATATTATTTCAGGTATACCCAACCACGCTTTTTGGCTATTGGATTTGGAACTCACTGATTAATAAATACCATATATCAAAGGTTGCACCTCTGTCATTATTGGTTCCTATTTTTGGTTTGCTTGGTTCTTTTGTGATTTTTAATGAAAATATAGGTATAGAAAAAATAATTGCCTGCATTCTAATAGTAGGAGGTTTATTGCTAAGTACTTTCAGTAACAAATTAATGCAATTGAAAAAAATATAACAACAGGATACACCCGACATTACTCGCTGCGCTCGCACTGCGGGTTATCCAGGCGTTCGGCACTTAATCAAGAATTAAATCCATTCGCTTCTCAAATATTTGACAAAATGCAAGACAAACATTTTTGATCTGAATTGGTTAAGGTCTAATCCCCTTGTCTCTCAAATATTGGGCAAAATGCAAGATAAATACTTTTAGCCTGAATTTATTAACATCAATCCTTTTTGTTTATAAGAATTTAAAATATATTGACATCAACTGGTTTTGTGATTAAAATATTCCGAAATTATAATAACAAAATTGTAGAGGGTGAATGGAACATAATTTAGAAAATGCAGTCAATTATCATTACGACAAATTCCCACCAAAGGACTTGGATTATGCACAATTTGTGAAACCATTAATAAAAGCGACTGATGCGGTGGCTCGTTATGACCAAATGTTGAAAAATATGCATAACAGTGAAATACTCTTAGCTCCGTTACGCAACCAGGAGGCTGTTATCTCATCAAGAATGGAAGGTACGATAAGTACCATGGATGAAATTCTTAAATATGAAGCTGATTATGACGCCGAAATAGGAAATGCTGCAACGGTAAGATCTGAAGTGATTGAAACCATTCTTTATCAAAGGGCCTTGATAACTGCCCAAAAAGCAATGACCGAGGGATATCCACTATCCCAATCTCTTATTAAAAGCATCCATCAGCATTTGCTCTCTTGGGGTCGAGGTGCTTCTAAATCACCAGGCCAGTTAAAAAACGAACAAAATTACCTGGCAGACAAATTAAAGAAAAAAATTTTATTCATCCCTATCAGTCCGGAAAAACTCCAGGAAGGATTAGATAAATTATTTCAATATATTGGACAAAGCACACACCCTGCATTGGTAAAAACCGGTATTGCTCATATTGAATTTGAGGCATTGCATCCTTTCAAAGATGGGAATGGTCGCATTGGCCGTATGTTGATAACATTAATGTTGTGGTCTTCGGGAATAATATCCGCACCTCATTTTTATATAAGTGGATATTTGGAAGACAATAAAGACCTTTATATTGACACAATGAGAAAAGTATCTGAGCTCGAGGATTGGGAAAGTTGGTGTTATTTTTTCCTTGAAACTATTGAGCAACAGGCCATTAGAAATCTATCTATAGCAGAAGATATAAGGACACTCTATGAAAATATGAAGACCGTCTTTTCAGATGTACTTTCCTCGAAATGGAGCGTTAATGCATTAGATTTTGTGTTTACGAATCCAGTATTTAGAAACAACAAATTTACAACAAAAAGTGGCATTCCCACAGCGAGTGCAGCAAGATTTGCCAGAATTTTATTAGAAAACGGTCTAATTCTGACATTAGAAGAAGCATCTGGTAGAAGACCGGCGTTATATTCTTTCGAGCCGTTAATGAAGCTTGTAAGAGTTTAGGTTGCCGAGCAATACCATTCACACGGATAAGACTTTCGCTGCGCTCCATTCCCACCAGTGATGACCAATGTTAGACAATACAAATAATTACGAATAAAAAAATAAACCTATTCATTGATACAAATGTTCTTCTTTCTTTTTATAACCTCACGAGTGATTACCAAAAAGGAGACGCTATGCGGTTCCCCCATTTGACTGGACACTTTTTTTATTATAAACATTTTTTTTCA
>CAZDRI010000032.1:0-17175 GCA_964508055.1 uncultured Thiotrichales bacterium | reverse complement strand
ATATTTTATTTACTTAAATCAATAAGTTGTGAATTATTCAGGTTGGACTAATTAAATAATAATTAATATTTCTGTATTGACAAATTTTTAACAAAAAGCAGAAGTTTTTTATTTTTAACTACTAATTTAATTCTTCAATAATTAATAATTGCAATGAGGTTTGTCCCATATATTCATTAGTTGCGAGTTTATATACAATATCAATATTAGTTTTATCAAATGGGGGACTATTAAAATAAATAGCATTAAAAATAACATTAGAAGCGCTTGTTTTTAATTGTAACTTAAGATGTTTTTCGGCTATTGTTTGTTGATTTAATATTTTAAAATTACCATAAAAACAAGGTTCTTCAAAGCCACTGCCCCACGGTCCTGCTTGGTCAATTTTTATGCTATTTTCTAAAGTAATATCATAGGTTTTTAATGAGCCATCAGTTAATATTTCTATATTAGGAGGGGTGTTATCAAGCCATTTTTTTATTAATTTATCAAATATTTTGGAAAATTTCTCAAAATCATTTTTTTTAATTGTAAGCCCTGCAGCCATAGCATGACCACCAAAACTTTCAATTAGTTTAGGATATTTTCTATCTAACATATCAAGCAAATCTTTGATATGCACACTACTAATAGAACGGATAGAGCCTTTTAGGTATTTATCATCAGTTGTAGCAAAAACGCAAGCAGGACACTTGTATTTATCTTTTAATTTACCAGCAACTATACCTATTATGCCTTCGTGCCAATTTTTAGAATAAAGGCTTATGGAGTAATTATCAGTTTTGATTTTTTCAGTAATTAAAATTTCTTCAGCTTGTTTTTCAGTTTCAGCTTGTTTTTCTCGTCTTTTAATGTTTAACTCTTCTAATTCTAAGGCATATATTTTTGCAATGCTTATATCATCAGTTAATAACAATCTTATGCCTCTTGATATATCACTTAATCTGCCAGCAGCGTTAATTCTTGGGGCGATATTAAATCCAAATTGACTAGCTTTAAATTGTAAATGATTGATTTTTGCTATATCTAATAATGCTTTTATGCCTTGACAAGACTTGTTATTTTTAATTATCTTTGTGCCTTCATTTACTAAAATACGATTATTTCTATCTAGCTTAACTACATCTGCAACTGTGCCTAACGCAACTAAATCTAATAATGAAATAAGGTTTGGTATAGTTATATTATTTTTATTGAAGTAGTTTTTATTAATTAAATAAGTTTTAAGTGAAGCAAACAAATAAAAACTTACACCTACTCCTGCTAGATTTTTTAATTTTGAATTTTTATCAATATTAGGATTAATAATAGCATCAGCATTTGGTAATTCATTAGCTGGTAAGTGGTGATCAGTAATTATTACTTTAATATTATATTTGTGACAAAGCTCTACACCATCAATATTAGCAATGCCATTATCTACAGTTATTATTAAATCAGGATGTTTTTCCCTATAAGCAATATCAACAATTTTTTTGCTTAAGCCATAGCCATGTAGCATTCTATTAGGCACTAAAAAATCAATATGTTTTGCCCCCATTAATTTTAAAGCTCTAATTGATACTGCACAAGCTGTTGCACCATCAGCATCAAAATCACTTATTATTAAAATTTTTTTTTGTTTTATTAGAGCATTTTCTAATAATCTAAGTGCTTTATCTAAATTTAAGAAATCAGGCTTTATTAGATTTTTAATACTAAGGTCTAAATCATCTTCTTTAATATTACGAGAAGCAAATATTTGTTTTAAAAAATTAGGTATATCATCAGAATACGATTTAAATAAATCTTCATTAATAGCTCTAATCAGCATTTCTGACTAATCTTATATATGAGTTAAATTCTTTACCACTACCGCCTTCGCCGCCATAAAAAAAAGGCACATCCCAAGCTGCTTCTTTATCATCTATATTTTCTTCACTTGACCAATAAAGAGAAGGTATAGCATTAGGAAAAAATACAGTATCAATTGTTGGGTCAAAATCTGTGTATTTTATAATAGTAGTTAGCTCTACTACACTAGGTAGGCGCCAATTAGAAAATGAGCATAATTTTTGTGAGTTAATTAAGCTGACATATTTACTTGTATTACAAAATTTCCCCCAATTACAATTTTTTGAGTTTCCTCCATTTTTAGTGCCTGTTTTGCCATCAAACCAAGTATAAGTATTATGCTGGTTATGTAATGTATGGTCAGTTGTTTTAACTTCCCACATTAAATTTGTTTTTCTATCTAAAACACAATGCCATTTTTTAGATGATATGTCTAATTTATTACCATTATTATCAATTTTAATAAAATCAGCATAAGAAAAGCTTGTATAAATAAAAAATAAAATTAAGATAAAAACTCTCATTATAATTTTTAACATTTAAAATGTATAAATTATAGTAAATAAATTAATCCAATGCCTGATAAAAAACTATTAATAACAATAATATTATTATTAATATTTGGTTTTATTATGTCTTTTTCCGCTTCTATTTATTTTTCTGAAGAAACATTTACTAATCCATTTTATATAACGATAAGACAAGGCATTTATATAATTATTGCACTATTTGCAGGTTTTTTAGTATTAAAAATACCTATGTCTAAGTTAGAAAAATTAAGTCTAAAGTTATTTATATTTAATTTAATATTATTAACATTAGTTTTTCTTCCAGTAATTGGTGTTGAAGTTAATGGCTCTCATCGTTGGATTAGTTTAGGTTTTTTAAATTTTCAACCGTCAGAGATGATGAAGTTAGTAATCATATTATTCATGGCAGGATTTTTAGTAAGACAAGACCTACATGTTATAAGTTCACATTTAGGACTTCTAAGAACTATTTTTATATTATTTATTTTGGCTTTATTATTACTTTTTGAAACTGATGTTGGGGCATTTTTTATAATATCTTCTACTGCATTGTTAATGCTTTTTGTTGCTGAAGTTAAATTAAAACACTTTTTATTAGTAATAGTTGGCGGTATAGTATCTTTATCCTTAGTAGTATTTAGTATTCCTTACACTAGAAAAAGAATATTAGCTTTTTTAGACCCATGGAAGGACCCACATGGAGATAGCTATCAATTAATTCAATCTTTAATTAGTATTGGTAGTGGTGAGATATTTGGGGTAGGACTTGGAGGTGGAATTCAAAAAACCAGTTTTTTACCTGACGCACACACTGATTTTATTTTTGCAGTAATTGGTGAAGAATTAGGGGTAATAGGTATGCTTTTTGTTATTTTCTGTTTTAGCTATATTATTTATAGAGGGTTTATAATTTCTAAAACAGCTCTTACGCGAAATAAACATTATAGCTCCTATACTGCCTATGGTATTTCTACATGGCTAGCCATTCAAGTTTCAATTAATATTGGGGTTAATTTAGGATTGTTACCTACTAAAGGACTAACACTACCTTTAATTAGTTTTGGTGGTAGTAGTATGGTTATGTCAGTTATATCTTTAGCAATTCTTTTAAGAATAGATATTGAAAATAAAAGGTATAGAAATTATGGATAAAATTAAAGCCATAATAATGGCAGGAGGCACAGGAGGGCATATATTCCCAGCTTTAGCAGTGGCAGAGAAATTAAAGAAAAAAAATGCTAGAGTTTTTTGGTTAGGCTCAATTACAGGTATGGAAAATAATATTGTTCCTAAATATAATTATCCCTTATATACAGTTAATGCTGTAGGTTTAAGAGGTAAAAAAATAACTAGTCTTATAAAAGCACCTATAGTTTTAACATTAGGTTTTTTTAAAACTTTAAAGTTGTTTTTAAAATTAAAGCCTGATGTTGCTTTAGGCATGGGAGGTTTTATAAGTGGAATAGGTGGAATTGTAGCTAAGATATTAAATATACCTCTAATAATTCAAGAACAAAATGCAATAGCTGGAACTAGTAATAAAATTCTAACTAAATTCGCTAAACATACTTTTCAAGCTTTTGATAATACTTTTATAAACAATAAAAATGTTACTACTTCAGGCAATCCTGTATTTTTTAAAGCAATAAAAAAAGAAAAGCATAAGGGTTTAAATTTACTTATTTTAGGTGGCTCATTAGGAGCAAAACCAATTAATGACATAGTGATAAAGCTTGATTTAGATATAAATTCAAATATTAATATTTGGCATCAATGTGGCAAACTACATATAGATAATATTAGAAAGCAATATAAAAACAAAACTAATATCAAAGTATCAGCATTTATAGATGATATGGCTTATGCTTATGCATGGGCTGACATAGTTTTGTGCAGGGCTGGTGCTATGACAATATCAGAGTTAATGTTATCGGGTTCAGCAAGTATTTTAGTACCATTACCTCATGCTATTGACAATCACCAAATGCATAATGCTAATATTTTAGTAAAAAATAATGCAGCGATTTTAATAGCACAAAACGAGCTATCAGTTAATAATCTAACTAATATATTAAAAAACTTAAAAAAAGATGTTTTAATTACTATGGGGCATAACGCTAATATTTTAGCAAAACCTAATGCAGCCAAAGGTATAGCACAATATATTATTGGTTTAAAGTAAAGAAAGACTACTTTATTAAGTATTGCCTAAGATTATTAACTTAACTTGTCAGTTATAAATTTATACCAAGTTTTTTAAATAATTCTTTATCTGATTTTAATGGGCTGTTTTTAGTTGTTAATAAATCATCACCGTAGAAAATAGAATTAGCTCCTGCAAAAAAACATAATGCCTGCATAGCTTCACCCATTTTATCTCTACCGGCTGATAATCTTATTACTGATTTAGGCATTATAATTCTTGCAACCGCAATGGTGCGGACAAACTCTATTTCTGAAATTGACTCAATATTCTCAAATGGAGTCCCTTTGATGGCTACAAGTAGATTTATTGGCACACTATCAGGATGTTTTTTTAGATTGGCTAAAGTTTTTAACATTGAAATTCTATCTTTTCTTGTTTCACCTAAACCTAAAATACCGCCAGAACATACATTTATTCCAGCTTTTTGCACCGACTTTAAAGTATCTAATCTATCTTTAAATTTTCTAGTAGTTACTACATTTTTATAATTTTCTTTAGAAGTATCAATATTGTGATTGTAATAGTCAAGACCTGCTTTTTTAAGTTTTAAGGCTTGAGTGTCGCTAAGCATTCCTAGAGTTGCACAAGTCTCTAAACCTAAGGCTTTTATCCCTTGTATCATATTTATTACTTTGTCTAAACTTTTATCAGTAGGGTTACGCCATGCCGCACCCATACAAAACCTAGTAGAGCCTTTTTCTTTAGCTTTTTTTGCTTCAAGTATAACGCTTTCTTTGTCCATTAATTTTTCTCTTTTAAGCTCAGTATCATATTTTGAACTTTGTGAACAATAATGGCAATCTTCAGGACAAGCACCAGTTTTAATGTTTAATAAAGAGCTTACTTGAACTTTATTAGGGTTAAAATTTTTTCTAAAAATATTATGAGCTTTGTAAGTTAAATCATTAAATGATAAGTCAAATAGCGAATTTATTTCATCATTTGTCCAATCATGTCTAATTTTTGTCATAGCTTTATATATAGTAAAAAAAAGCCATGCATTATACATGGCTTTTTATTACTTTTCCCTTTACAAACAGCTCATACGCTGTAATACATGTTAAATTCTACCGGGTGAGGAGATGCTTTAAGAGCAATAACATCTTCCATTTTAAGGTCAATATAAGCTCTTATCATATCCTTACTAAATACTCCAGTTTTTGTTAAGAATTCATTATCAGCTTTTAATGCATTTAGAGCTTCACCTAATGTAGTGCAAATTCTTGGTATTTTATCTTTTTCATTTTCTGTCAATTCATATAAATCAAAATCCATTGCATCTCCAGGATGAATTTTATTTTTAATACCATCAACACCTGCTAATAACATAGCCGAAAAAGCAAGATATGGATTTGCTGTGCAATCAGGGAATCTTACTTCAATTCTACGCGCTTTGTCACTATCAACAAAAGGTACACGGATAGCAGCAGAACGGTTTTTAGCAGAATATGCTAACATCTCAGGGGCTTCAAAACCTGGAACTAATCTTTTATATGAATTAGTTGAAGGGTTGGTAAAAGCATTAAGAGCTTGAGCGTGTTTTATTATGCCACCAATATAATAGAGGGCAGTTTCTGATAAATTGCCGTATTCCTTACCAGCAAATAAGTTTTTGCCATCTTTAGCTAAAGATTGATGCACATGCATACCACTACCATTATCAACAGCAATTGGTTTAGGCATAAAAGTAGCAGTTTTGTTATATAAATGAGCTACATTATGGACACAATATTTCAGTATTTGAGTTTCATCACCTTTTCTTACTAAAGTATTAAACTTTGCCCCAATTTCACATTGCCCTGCAGTTCCAACTTCGTGATGATGAACTTCGGTTTCAATGCCCATTTCTTCAATAGCCAAAGACATAGCACAACGCAAATCATGCATAGAATCAACTGGAGGCACAGGGAAATACCCACCTTTAATATGTGGTCTGTGTCCTTTATTACCATCTTCAAATTGTGTCATAGACTCCCAATCTGCTTCTTCACTATGTATTTCATAAAAAGCTTTACCTAATCCAAAACCTGTGTCCCAAGTTACGCTATCAAATATAAAAAATTCAGGTTCGTTACCAAAATATGCAGTATCAGCAATACCAGTATCTTTTAAATATTGCTCAGCTTTTTTGGCAATAGAGCGTGGGTCTCTTTCATAATGTTCACCACTATTAGGCTCAACAACATCACATCTTATATTAAGAGTTTTTTCTTGCATAAAGGGGTCCATCACAGCAGTAGTTGTATCAGGCATAAGTTTCATATCAGAATCATTGATATGTTTCCAGCCAGAAATTGATGAACCATCAAACATTTGACCTACTTTTAATTTACCTTCATCAACAATATGTGCTGGAACGCTTATATGTTGTTCTTTGCCTTTGGTGTCAGTAAAACGGAAGTCAATAAATTTGACATCGTTTTCTTTGATTAATTTTAATATGTTTTTTGCAGACATATTTATACTCCTATAAAAATAAAAAATAAACTTAAAAAATTATCTTTTTGACTCTTCTTTGTGTCGTGGGGTATTTTGCATCGTTGCAAAAAACTTATGTCATTTTACCTAAACTTTTTTTACTGTAATGAAAATTTTATTATCATTTGTGCTAATTTTTATTATTTTATGGTTATGAACTTTACACCAAGCAGGTATATCATATTTAACACCCATATCAGTGGCTATAACTTTAATAATATCTCCTTTTTTAGCTTGAGATATTTTTTCTTGTAGTCTTATAACCGGTAAAGGACATAATAGATTTTTTGCATCTAAAGTATGTTTCATTTTCTTAATATTTGGTCATTAGTAATATTTATTATCTGCGATGGTTGAGAGTTTTCTACAGAATCAGTCAAATAGATAAAATCTAAATTATTTTTAAAATAAACTTTTAATTCAAGATTATTTTGTGCTGGAGGATAACCTTCAATATTTGCACTTGTTGAAATAATTGGTTTTTTTAGTGCATCACATATGGCACAAATATTTTTGTTTTTAGCTAATCTTACTGCCACAGTATCATTATTTCCAGTAATTAATTTAGATGTTTTTTTATTAGCAGGGATAAGCCAAGTTGTAGGTTTTTTATGATTTTTATTAATTTTAATTAATAAATTATTATCTATATTAGGGCTGATATATGGTTTTATTTGTGAAATATCTGAGCATAATAAAATTAAGCCTTTATTTATCTGTCTTTTTTTTAGCTTTAATATTTTTGTTATAGCTTTAGTATTATTACACACACAGCTTAACCCAACAATAGTATCAGTTGATAATGCACATACGCCGCCTTTAAGTAAATGATTTATTAAGATATTTATTTTAATTTTTTTCACGCTTTTTATTTCTAATACCTTTTGGGTGACATTTATCAAAGGTTTTTGCTAATTCTAAAAAATCAAGATGAGTATATACTTGAGTGCTAGCAATATTTTTATGACCTAAGAATTCCTGCACAGTCCTTAAATCGTGACTTGATTGTAAAAAATGAGTTGCTGCTGAATGGCGTAATAGATGAGGGTATATGTGTATCCCAATACCTGATTGCTTACTAAGATTTTCCAAAATCTTTTCAACCATTCTAGGACTTAATCTTTTATTATATTTTGATAAAAACAAAGCTTTATTATCATTTGCCCTATTATTCAAATATCTTTTTAAGGCATTATGAGCATGTTTACCAATAGGTGTATAACGCTCTTTAGAGCCTTTTCCAAATACTTTTATAAAATTAGAATTAAAATCAATATCTTCAACATTAAGTCCTACTAATTCAGATAAGCGTATTGCTGAAGAATATAAAAGCTCAATAATAGCAATATCCCTAGATGCAAAATTAGAGTTTTTTTCTACACTAGCAATAAAAGCTTCAATTTGCCCATAATCTATAGTTTCAACTAAATTTTTCTTTAACTTTGGGGTATTTATTCCTTTAACAGGATTATGGTTAATATAGGAAATATCAATAAGATATGAAAACAATAATTTTAATGTTGATAAATAACGGCGAATGCTTTTAACACTTTTGCCTTTATTATGCATAGTTATTACAAAATATTTAACATCGCTTTTTTTTAATTCTTTCCAAGACTTTATTTTTTGTTGCTTTAAAAAAATCATCCATTTTTCTATATCTCTTTGATAGGAAATACAAGTATTTTCTGCGTAGAACTTTTCGTTTTTTATATGTTGGATAAAGTCTTTGGCAATTTGTATCATTTAAGGAAGATTTGATTAAGTAAAAAGCTTATGGCAATATAAAAAAATAAAACCTTACAGTTTTTCATAGTTTTCCTTACTTAATCATAGTTTCCTTGATTTTAATAGTAATTAATTGAGCTATATAAGAAAGTAAGTCAGTAGAAATATTGCTATCTAAAAATTTATCATTTCTACTACTAATTGCATAAAGTCCAATGCTTGCATTTCTGCCAATAGGTAAAAGGGCTATGGATTTATTTGTATATTTAAAAATTGCTTTATTTTCATTCGTTGGTAATTTGCCGCAAAATACATTTTTATTATTAACATGGCGTATTATATTGTCCATAATAGGATTTTTTTTATGATTTTTCCACATAAAAACATTGCTTTCTTTAAGATTAAATAGTTTTTTTAAATCTTGCTCTAACAGCTTTATAACTAACTCTTCAGTGTTTATGCTTATAAGTTTTATTACAAACTTTTGGACTTTTAATTGCTCTTTATAATTGAAATTATTAATTTCAATAAACTCTTTAAAATTACTCTCAGCTAATTTTAACTGCTCTCTAAGTAAAGTTATTTGTCTTTCTAATAAAGATAGAGTTCCAGCTCCTCTTGGGTGGGGGATATTTAACTTAACTAAAACATCAGTATTTTTTTCAAAAAAGTCTTTATGTTTTAATAAGTAATTGGCTACCTGTTTTTCTTTTATATCGCTCATAGTTACTATTTTACCGATTACAAATAGGACAATCTACATCTTTATTAATTTTTACAGTCCTAAATGATAAATTAAGAGCATCAATTAACATCAATTTACTAATTAAAACTTCACCTAAATTAAGTATTAATTTTGTTGTTTGCATTGCCTGCATTGTGCCTAAAAAGCCTGCTACAGGTGCTAATATCCCATTTTCAGAACAAGTTTCATCAGCATAATCATCAAAAGGATATAAACATTGATAACAAGGGTTATTTTCCTTATAAGATTTAAATATTGCAATTTGACCTTCAAAGCGGATAACAGCAGTGGATACTAATGGTACTTTATATTTATAACAAAATTTGTTTATTAAGAATCTAGTTTTAAAATTATCAGTTCCATCTAACACAACATCAACTTTTGGCAGTAACTCAGCTAAATTTTTAGAATTAATTTTTTTAATTTTAGTTATTTTTATTTGTGAATTTATTTTCTTTAATTTTTTATAGGCAGAATTAATTTTATAATCATCAATATCATCAGTATTATGAATAATTTGGCGTTGTAGATTTGATATCTCCACTTTATCAAAATCAGCGATAATTATATGTCCAATACCACTTGCAGCTAAATAAAGCGATGATGCAGAGCCTAAACCACCAAGACCTATTATTAAAATAGTAGAATTTAATAATTTTTGTTGTCCTTCTACGCCAATTTGAGGCAGCATAATATGCCTAGAATATCTTAATAACTGCTCATCATTCATTAATCTATTAGCTTTGTTGTTATAATTATTTAATTTTAAGTATAAATTAAATAAATTCAAAAATGTATCAAATTAGTGTCTATATTCCCAGTTCACATTTAGATAAAGTAAAGGTTGCAATGTTTGAAAAAGGAGCAGGCAAATTTAATAATTATAATTACTGTGCTTGGCAAACTAAGGGAGAAGGACAATTTAGACCTAATGAAAATGCAAATCCAGCAATTGGGAAAAGTGGTAAATTAGAAAAAGTAGTAGAATATAAAGTAGAAATGGTTTGCGATGATAATTATATAAAAGATGTTATTAAAGTTATGAAAAAAACTCATCCTTATGAAGAAGTTGCTTATACTGTGATTAAATTACAAGATATATAAAGACTATTGCAAAACAGCTTATTGGGGATGGAGTTTGAGGAAGGGGAGGAACATTGTTGCAGTAACTTATTGGTTTTGCTCCCCTTCCTCATACAAATAACTTGGGTAAAGATGTTGTAAAATGTACTTTTTACATTTTGCAACACTCTTATATAATCATGGCAAAAAATAAAACCAATAATGTTTTTGCTTTATTGCTATTACTCGCAATTATAAGTTTATTTTGGCTTTTTATAGATTTTATCCCAGCTTTGTTTTTCTCTCTTCTTATTGCAATTGCAAGTTATTCTTATTATCAAAGGCTATCATTAAAATTTAGTAATACTTTTGCTGCATTCTTAACAACATTTATTATATTTTTAATAGTTATATTACCAATATTTTATTTGATTTTAATTGCGTCATTAGAGACAGGCATACTCTTAAAAGGTATTTCTACCAAGTTCAATATAGGAGAAATTGAAAGTTTAACTAAGAGTTTTATTAATAAATTACCTTTATTAAAATCTTTAGAAGAGAGCTTTTTTAGTGAGTTAGAAAATAATATCAAAAGCATAGTAATAACTTTAAAAAACATATCTTTTAAAATCCTATCTCAAATTGCAGCTTTGGTTAGTAATTTTGTTTTTTTTATTTTTATTAGTATTTTTTCTTTATTTTATTTTTATTTAGATGGTGCTAAGATTGTAGCTAAGATAAAGCAAATATCGCCGCTTAGTGCTAAAACAAACGACATCATATTAAATGAGTTTGCCAATTTAAGCATAACTTTAGTTAGCAGCGTTTTTATTATAGCTGTGCTGCAAGGTGTGCTTTTTGCAATTGCAATATATTTTGTTGATTTACCTTGGTTATATTTTGGGATTTTCATAGCTGTAGCAAGTTTTATTCCAGTTATAGGTGGCATGTTTGTTTGGCTTCCAGTTAGTATTTATTTATATTTAAAAGGCGAGAGTTCAAGTGCATTTTTTATAGCATTTTGGGGGGCGATAATAATAGGCGGGATAGTTGACAATGTTATTAGACCAATTATATTAAACAAAATATCGCAACAAGTTTTTAAAAATGATAATAATGTTTTAGAACACACATTTATTACTGTTTTAGCGACTCTTGCAGGTGTTATTAAGTTTGGAATATTAGGTTTATTTTTAGGTCCTATAATTGCAGCTATGGCTATTACTATTTTTGATGCCTATTTGCTTGAAGTTAAATATTCAAAATAAATCGCTATATAAAGTTGACAAAACTACTATAAAATTACTTAAATTTTTAAATTAAAAAATAGGAGATATAAATGAGTATATTTTTAACTATTGCCATCTTAGTATCACTTGTTGCAGTTTTATATGGATTTATCACTTCTAAGTGGGTTATTAGCCAACCAGAAGGCAATGCAAAGATGAAAGAAATTTCTCATGCTATTCAGCAAGGTGCAAAAGCATATCTTAATCGTCAATATGGTGTTATTGCTATTGTTGGTGCAGTTTTATTTATATTAATGATAATGATTATAAATATATCAAGTGCTGTTGGGTTTTTAGTAGGAGCAGTTTTATCAGGTGCAGCTGGTTATATTGGTATGAATGTATCAGTTCGCTCTAATGCTAGAACAGCAGAAGCAGCACATAATGGTATTAATTCAGCATTTCAGGTTGCCTTTAAAGGTGGTGCTATAACAGGTATGTTAGTTGTAGGCTTATCTCTTTTAGGGGTGTCTGGTTATTATGCGATATTACTATTATTAGATGTTAGTAAAGATGATGCAATACATGCCTTAGTTGGTCTTGCATTTGGAGGCTCATTAATTTCTATTTTTGCTAGACTTGGTGGTGGTATTTTTACTAAAGGCGCTGATGTAGGTGCAGATATAGTTGGTAAGGTTGAGGCTGGTATTCCAGAGGATGACCCTAGAAATCCAGCAGTTATTGCCGATAATGTTGGAGATAATGTTGGAGATTGTGCAGGTATGGCTGCAGATTTATTTGAGACTTATGCTGTAACAGTAGTTGCCACTATGCTTTTAGGAGGCTTATTATTTGATATTGAAAACATTATTTTTTACCCTTTAATGTTAGGTGCTGCTTCAATTGTGGCCTCTATAATTGGTACTTTTTTTGTAAAAGTATCTAAAAATGGTTCTATTATGGGAGCATTATATAAAGGAGTAATAATATCTGGGGTTTTATCAATAATTATGTTTTATCCAGTAACTCAAATAATGTTAGGTGATGAAATAATATTAAACGGTGAAAAATTAGCTACTGTTAACATTTATATTTCTGCTATTGTAGGGCTGTTACTTACTGGAGTTATTGTAGCTATTACTGAATATTACACTTCTACTGAATATAAACCTGTTAGAACTATTGCTAAGGCATCACAAACTGGAGATGGAACTAATGTAATAGCAGGTCTTGGTATATCAATGAAATCTACAGCAGCACCAGTATTAGTAGTATGTGCAAGTATTTTAGTAAGTTATAATTTAGCAGGCGTTTATGGTGTAGCTATAGCTGCAACTGCTATGCTTTCAATGACAGGAATGATTGTAGCACTTGATGCTTATGGTCCTATTACTGATAATGCAGGCGGCATTGCTGAAATGGCTGAACTTGATGAAGAAATTAGAAATATTACTGATCCTTTAGATGCAGTTGGAAATACTACAAAAGCAGTAACAAAAGGTTATGCAATCGGTTCTGCTGGTTTAGCAGCTTTGGTTTTATTTGCTGATTATACTAATAATATTAGTGAGACAATTATATTTAGTTTGTCTGACCCAAAAGTTATTGTTGGCTTATTTATTGGAGGTTTAGTTCCATATTTATTTGGAGCTATGGCTATGGAGGCTGTAGGAAATGCTGCATTTAGTATTGTTAACGAAGTTCGTAGACAATTTAAGGAAATAACAGGCATTATGGAAGGCACAACTAAACCTGATTATTCAAAAGCAGTTGATTTGCTTACCAAAGCAGCTATAAAAGAAATGGTAATACCTTCAATTTTGCCAATATTATTTCCTGTGGTTGTTGGCTTATTATTAGGTAAAGAAGCATTAGGAGGCTTATTAGTTGGCAGCATAGTTACTGGTATATTTGTAGCTATATCTATGACAACTGGAGGAGGAGCTTGGGATAATGCTAAAAAATATATTGAAGATGGTAATTATGGTGGCAAAGGCTCAGATGCCCATAAAGCGGCTGTTACTGGTGACACTGTAGGAGATCCATATAAGGATACTGCAGGTCCAGCTATTAACCCACTTATTAAAATTATTAATATAGTTGCATTATTGATAATCCCTATTATTTAAGTGCAATACAAGCAAAGAATTAATAGGATTATATAAGCAAATAATAAACAAATATTTAATGGCTATTAAGTTAATATCCACTTCAGTGCTTCACTAATGAATCACTGAAGTGGATGAATTTTATTTTGGAGCAACAATAATCAGGGGTAAACATAGTCGTGGAGTTAAAGATAAGGATTATCAAACCCAATTTTTTTTAACAATTTAACTTCTAAATCCTCCATTTCATTTTTATCAGTTTTTTCTATATGGTTATAGCCTAATAAATGCAAAACACCATGGATAATGATGTGAGTGAAATGGGAATTAAATGTTTTATTTTGTTTAATTGCTTCAGATTCTATTACTTCAGCACAAACCACTACATCGCCTATATAATTTGATTTAATTTCTTTTGGTATGTCAACATTAAAAGATAGCACATTAGTAGGGTTATTTTTATTACGATATTTACAATTTAGATTTTTAATTTCATCTTTATCTACTATTCTAATGGTCAGCTCATAATTTTTGTAATTTAAAAAATCCATAACAATAGTTACAATATTAATTATTGCACTTTTTTTTAAGCATTTTTTCTCACTAATTTTTTGAATATGTATCATTTAAATTACCAAAGTAAACTAAGGCTAATTTTATAATAAACTTATAATTGTAATGTCATTTAGTATTAAATATTATTTATGAGATATATAGTTGAAATCGCAATACTTACTCAAATAAATAAAACTTTTGATTATTTAGCAGAAAAGAATATAGAAAATGGTAGTAGAGTAAAAATACCTTTTGGTTCAAAAATAATTATAGGTTTTGTTGTAGCAAGTAAAAAGAAATCAAATTATCCTGGTTCTTTAAAAAAAATTGTAGAAGTTATAGATGATAAGCCATTATTTGATAAAGAATATTTAAAATTCTTATATTGGATTAGTAAATATTATCATCATCCTATTGGCGATGTAATATCTACAGCTATACCTAAAAACCTAAGATTAGGTAATAAACTTATTCTTAAAAATTATAAAGCAGAAGAAGATATAGCTAAATCAACAGCTAACAAATTAAATGTAGAGCAACAACAAGCAGTTGACACTATCATTAATTTAAAAGGTTTTAATGCTTATTTATTAAATGGTATTACTGGTAGTGGTAAGACTGAGATTTATATACAAATAGCTGAACATGTGCTAAATCAAGGCAGACAAGTTTTAATTTTAGTGCCTGAAATTGGTCTCACTCCCCAAATGATAACAAGATTTAGAAGTAGGATTAACAAAACAGTTGTTATTATGCACTCAAAATTAAGTGCTGGACAAAAGCTAAATTCTTATATATTAGCAAAAGAAAATAAAGCAGCAGTAATATTAGGTACCAGATCTGCTATTTTTTCCCAAATACCTAATTTAGGCTTTATTATTATTGATGAAGAACATGATAGCTCTTTTAAACAGCAATCTGGACTCCGTTATTCAGCTAGAGATTTAGCATATGTCATAGCTAAACAAAAAAATATCTCCTTATTATTAGGTTCGGCTACTCCATCATTAGAAAGTATTCATAATGTAAATAAAAATAAACTAACTTTGCTTAACCTAACAAAAAGAGCAGGTAATGCCAAAATGCCACAAATAAAACTAATAGATATGAATATCCAAAAATCTAAAGGTATATCAGAGGCGTTAGTTTTAAAAATAAAATCAAGTCTTAATAATCACAAGCAAGTTTTATTGTTTATCAATAGAAGAGGCTATGCTCCAGTATATTTTTGCACTGATTGTAATTGGCGCCATAATTGCAATAACTGTCAGTCTGGTATGGTTTTTCATAAAAATATTAATCGTCTTATTTGTCATCATTGCTTAAAAGAAGAAGTTTTAAAAACTAAATGTCCAAACTGTAACAGCACTAATTTAGAAATATTAGGTCATGGCACACAAAGGATTGAAGATACAATTTATGCCCATTTCCCAAATAGAGAAATAATCCGTATTGATAGAGATACCACAACCAGTAAAGAAGCATTTCAAGAACATTTAGATAAAATCAATTCAGGTAAGCCTTGCATTATCATTGGCACTCAAATGCTTGCTAAAGGACATGATTTTGAAAATATTCAATTGGTTGGAATTTTAGATATTGATATAAGTTTTTTAAGTATAGATTTTCGTGCAACTGAGAAATTAGCCCAATTATTACTCCAAGTATCAGGTAGAGCAGGTAGATGCGATAATGAAGGTGAAGTGTATATCCAAACTAAAAATCCTAATAATCCAATATTTTCTTTTATAAAAAATCATAATTACTATGCCTATGCTAAAAAAATATTGATAGAAAGAAAAAAAGCCGAGCTACCACCTTATAGCTATCAAGCACTTATTTGTGCTAACGCAAAAGTTAAAAAAAATATTTATTTATTTTTAAATGAAGTGAAAATATTGTTAGAAAAAACTAATTTGGAGAATACAGAACTTTTAGGTCCAGTTCCAGCTTTAATTGAGAAAAAAGCTAATTATTATTATGCTCATCTTTGGCTACAAAATACTTCAAGAGTTAAGTTACATAAAGTTCTAAATTTTTTAGATAAAAATATTACTAACTTAAAATCAAAAAATAAAGTGCGTTGGTATATAGATATAGACCCGATAGAAGTATAACTTAAAGGATATAGCACTTATATTATTACTTTTTCCCAAAAAGTTATTATCTAAAAAAGTACTTGCTAAAATAAAAAATCTGGTTTTTATTTTCCCAAGTTGATAGCATTGCCACCCATCTTATCTTTTAATTGGTTAAATATTATGATTGTTTAAATTGGCTAATTTATTTGTAAATATTTGCTCTTTTCCCAATTTTATAAATCTTAATTAGTCCAACCTGAATAATCCACAACTTATTGATTTAAGTAAATAAAATAGCAATTATTTAAAAAAAAGGTAGCGTCCCTTTTCTGATTATTTTAGTCTTTACCACTCTATCAGTTTTTAACAATTTTTACGATTTTACCGCTTCCTCCACAAACACTGCATTTTACAATTTCTCTGGCATCAAAACGCCAACCGGCAGCTCGAAGACAACTCACACAACTCCAAGAACTTTTTTGATTAGTCACTCTTCCACATACTCCCTTTCCATCACAATGACCACATTCATAAACAATAGTTTCTGCCATTTTGCCCTCTTAACTATTTAGTCCAACCTGAATAATTCACAACTTATTGATTTAAGTAAATAAAATATC
>CAZDRI010000031.1:0-17773 GCA_964508055.1 uncultured Thiotrichales bacterium | reverse complement strand
CCAAAAAATAGAATATATTCATCACAATCCTGTTAAACGAGGCTATGTTGACTTATCAGAGCATTGGAGATATTCTAGTGTTAGAAATTATTTAGGTGGTGAAGTGGTTTTTGATGATATTGATATAATTGCTTAATAGGTATGCATTCCCAAGCAGGAGCTTGGGAACGAAAAAACGTACCATTTTTCTCTCTTTTTTTTCTTTTTTTCCCTTTTTTTAAATGTAATAGTCTGAACTTAATCAGACATTTTTGTTTGAATTAGTGTTTCAATATCTTTAACTTCTTTAACCATATCTTTAGATAATATTTCATGACCATTTTTAGTTACTAAAATATTATCTTCAATTCTAACAGCTATATTCCACCATTTTTTAGCAATACTTTCATCAGGTCTTATATAAAGTCCAGGCTCAATAGTCATAACCATACCTAGCTTAATTTTTCTATATTTATTATTTTTTTTATATTCTCCAACATCATGGACATCTAAGCCTAAAAAATGCCCTATGTTATGCATATAAAATTTTTGGTAGCTTTTATTATTAATATTTTCATCTAAGCTACCTTTTATAATTTTCAAATCAATTAAACCTTTAGTAAGAGTTTTAATAGCTATTTTTGCAGGTTTAGCTATTGATACTCCTGGCTTTATACAATCAATTGCTTTTTTTTGAGTTAAAAGAACTAATTCATATATTTTCTTTTGTTCATCGCTAAACTTGCCACTTATAGGAAAAGTGCGGGTTATATCTGCTGCATAATAACAACTTTCAGCAGCTGCATCAATTAATAATAAATCTGAGTTTTTAAGTTTTGAATTATTATCAGTGTAATGTAGGATTAATCCATTTTTACCTGCTGCTACAATTGGAGGATAGGCATGCCCCATATTATGTTTTTTGAAAATATTATCAAATATAGCTTCTATCTGATATTCATACATACCAGCTTTAGCTTTTGTCATTGCTTTTTTATGTGCCTTTATAGATATTTTAATAGCATTTTTGATTTCTTTTATTTCAAAATTATCTTTTATAAGTCGCATTTCACCAATAAGTTTTTTTAGAGAATGATAACTATAAGGTGCTTTTACGCCTGTTCTTGATGAATTATTTTGTAGGCTTTTTACATTTTTGATAACTATCTTATCAATATCTAAATTATCGCCTAAGTCATAATAAATATTATCAAAGCCAGTAATAATGCTTGCTAATTTGGAGTCAAAATTATCAATTATGAAAGATTTATCAGCGCCATATTTTTTTAATGCATATACAGTATTAATAGATTCACCTTCCCATAGAGCTTTAATTTTGTCTTTTTTAGGCACAAATAAAATATAGCTTTTATGGCTTATAATGGCTATACAACTTGCTTCTTTTATCCCTGTCAAATAAAAAAAATCACTATTTGGTCTATATTGGTAGTAAATATCTTGAGATTTATTTTTTATACTATTAGTAGTGATAATAGCAATGCTGTTCTTACCAAGAATACTTATTAATTTTTTTCGCCTATTTTTATAAGTCATAATTAATTTTTTATATGAATGTCTATGTTTAATATTTTAGATAAATTTATGCTATAATTTTTCAATTTTGTAGCACTTGAGGTAAAAATTATGTCAGAAGTAGTAACTGGAAGAGTTAAATGGTTTAATGCTCGTAAGGGTTTTGGTTTTATTGAACAAGATGGAAATGAGGAGGATATTTTTGTTCATTTTCGTTCTATTAAAGGTGATGGTTATTTAACACTTAAAAACGGACAAGAAGTGAAGTTTGAGGTAAAAGAAGGAGAAAAAGGCTTACAAGCTGAAAATGTTATTCCAGTTGAATAAATTCAAATCAAACTAATTATTTAAAATATTTAAAAAACCACATGAGTGTGGTTTTTTATTTTTTAAGATATTTTTTTACAGCTTTTACATGCTCTTTATATGTTTTAGAAAAATGATGAGTGCCATCTTTTTTTGAAACAAAATATAGGTTTTCACTGCTATCAGGATGAAGAGCAGCATAAAGAGAACTTATGCTTACTGAACTTATAGCAGAAGGTGGAAGACCTTTATATTTATAAGTATTAAAAAGACTATTTATCTTTAAATCATTTTTTGTAAGTGGCAGATTATAATTTCCACCTAAGGCATATACTACGGTTGGGTCAGACTGTAAAAGCATACCTTTTTTTAATCTACGAATAAAAACCCCAGCAATTTTTTGTTTTTCAGCAATATAAGAAGACTCTTTTTCAATTATTGATGCTAAGATGATGGCTTCATAAGGGGATTGTAAAGGTAGATTTTTTTGTCTTTTAGACCAAAACGCAGCTAATTTATTTTGCATTTTTTTATATGCTTTTAGGAAAATATAATCTATTTTAGTATTATGATTAAACTCATAAGTATCAGGAAAAAACTTACCTTCATAAGGATAAGCTATTTTGTTTTTAAGCATTACCTCAGAAAAACTACTAGATTTTATAACCCCTGTATGTTTACTTAATAAGTCATAATATTCTTTAGTAGTTTTACCTTCTATCATAGTAAATTTATGTTTTATGGTATTACCAGAAACAAAGTTTTCTAATAATCTAAAATGAGAAGTTTTTGGTTTTATCCAGTAATATCCAGTTTGCATTTTGGAGGGATACCCCAAAATTCTAGCTAAAATTTCAAACCTAATTCTTGAGTTAATCCATCCTTTTTTATCTAGTTGGTTGGCTATATTTTTAAAAGTATCATTTTTATTTATTTTAAAAATTTCATCGCTATCAGTTTTTAAACCTTTATTTGCATATACAAAAAAATCAGCAAACACTAAAAACATAATTAAAGCTATTGCAGTATAAATCTTATTACTTCTGCTTTTTTTCTTAATAGTAATTGTGTTATTAGCAACAACCTTATTTAACTCTTTTTGTAATTTTTGAGTTATGTTGCTTTTTGTGTAAGTTTTAGTATTAATTTTATTTATAGAATTAATTCCTAAAAGGCTGTTGGCAATAAAAACTTCATCAGCTCTTAATAATTCATTAAAAGATATTTTTTTTATTATTGTATTAATTTTTAATTTGTGGGCAATTTCTAATATTAGCTTTCTTCTTGTGCCTTCAATACCTGATAAAGTTAAATCAGGAGTGTAAAGTTTATTTTCTTTAATAATAAATATATTAGCCATAGTAGTTGATATTACTTCACCATTATTATTAAGCATTACCCCATCTGTTTTTACCTCTTGGCGGGCTAGCACTTGTTCTAATCTATTACAATGCTTAATGCCTGCTAGGTCTTTGTTATCGCTATATGTCTTAGAGCATATTTCTAATTCAGATATTTTTTTTAAATTTAAAGGCGTTACAATTACTACTCTAATTGGTTTAATATTTTTATCAAAAGCATAGCCTTGAATACTATTGCCTCTAGATATTATTATCTTTACTACAGCATTTTTAAGTCTGCTTTTTTTAATAGCTTTTGTTATATCTTTTAGTAGTAATTTTTTATTTATAGAATTAATTTTAAGTTTTGCTAACCCTTTATTAAGTCTTGCAAAGTGTTCGTCAAATAGTATTAATTTTTCATCTGCAAATTTTATTGTTTCAAAAACGCCATCACCAAACTGGTTAGTGCGACTAAAAACAGTTAATTTATTTTGATGTTTGGAATTTATAAAAACAGTACTTTTCATTTGCGGGTTTTTGAAATATAAAGCGTATAATCTTAATATCTTATTAATTATACTTATTTATTTTTCGTGATTTTTTTTCATAACTATAAATTTTATCTAGCTATTTTATTTATTTTTATTTATGGCTGTAGTGATTATAAAACTAAATTAGTTAATAAAGAACTACCATCTAAACTACTGTCTGCCAGTTGGGATAAATATAAAGCAACAACTTATGATTTTAATAAGGCTATTCCTAATTGGATTTTACAGTTAGGAGATGGTAACCTTAATTTATTAATTTTAAAAGCACTTGATAATAATGCAGATTTAAATATGATTAAAGCTAATTTAAAGAATGCTCAAGCAATATATGAACAATCTAATGCTAATACTAATCCAAAATTATCTGTTGATTTAAAAAAACAATATACTGAAAATTACAATTCAAAAACTTATAGTAATTCTAATAGCTTAGGCTTGTCATTAAATTGGGAATTAGATTTTTGGAATAAACTTAGTGATGATGAAAAAACAAGCTATTATGAATTAAAAGAAGTAGCACAAACTTTAAAACATGCTAAATTATCTCTTGCAGCAAATGTTGCTAAGCGTTATTTAGAAATTATTAAACAACAACAATTATTTAAAATTGCTAAAGATTACCTACAAAATATAAAAATAAATTTAGAACTCAAAAATAAGCAATTTGACAATGGTCTAGCTAGTAGTGAAGACTTACAACAATTAAAGGCTAGCTTTTATCAAAAGCAAGTAGAGTTAGCTAATAGGGAACTAACGCTTTCAAACGCTGTTAGAGCACTAAAGATTTTAATTGGAGACTATCCAGATGATAATTTAGTTATAAAAAATATAAACTTACCTTTGCTTACTAATGATATTATTCCTTCCATTCCAGCAGAAGTTGTTTTTAGAAGAGCTGATATTTTAAGCGCAAAAGCTGCTATGGGTGCTAATGAATATAATATTAGCAGTGCTGTAAAGAATAGATTGCCAAGTTTTAATTTGTCAGCCAGTTATGGAACAAGTAGTGAACATTTTTATAATATCTTAGATGCTAATTATCTAATAGCATCAGCAATTGCGGCTATTAGTGCAGATCTCTTTGATAATGGTGTAAAAAAAGCTAATATTGAAAAAGCAAAAGCTAACTATGAAAAATCCTATTGGAATTATATAAATACAATTATTAATGCCTATAATGAAATTGAACAATATTTGCAATCAGAGGAAAATCTAAAAAATAGATTTAATTATTTAAAGGCAGAAAATGAAGAAAGAAAAATATTATTTGAGATAATTAAATCCAAATATACTTTAGGTGTGAGTGATTATCAAACATATCTAACAAATGAAAAAAATTACTTTAATTCTAAAGATTCATTAACAAATATTAAATATTTATTATTAGAAAATAGAGTAAATTTACATTTGGCTTTAGGTGGAGATTTTATTAATTTTTAAGGTTGATTATGAAAAGATATATAAGATTTTTTTTACCAGTTTTAGTTATTATTATTGCTTATATCACAATTGATTATATAAAAAATAACAAACCCAAACCAGTAAAAACAAAAGCTAAAAAACCAGTATTACAAGTAGAAGTAATTAAACCAATAATTACTGATTATGAAGTTATGCTTGATTCCTATGGGGTGATAAAACCGTATACAGAAACTACTATTAATTCTGAAGTTCAAGGCAGAATTATTAAGATTGCAGAAAACTTAAAAGTAGGTGCATTTGTCAAAAAAAATCAACTATTAGTTGCAATAGATAATTTGAATTATTTAACTGCGGTTAAAAATGCTAAGTCAAAATTAAGTAATGCCAATTATGAATTATTAAAAGAGAAGGCTAATTCAGAACAAGCAATTTTAGAAAGGTCAAAATTAGCAAATATTCATAGAAATGACCTTGCTCTTAGAAAACCTCAATTACAAATGGCTAATGATGCCTATGAAGCAGCTAAGGCACAATTAGCTAATGCTAACAAGGATTTAGAAAACACTAAAATATATGCCCCATTTAAAGGCTATATTACTAATAAATATGTTAATTTAGGTCAAACAATAACTAATAACTCTAAAGTGTTAGATATGTTTTCTGACTCTTATGCTGAAGTAAGGCTAGCTATTAGCATTGATAAAATAAAACTCATTGATGAAAAAAACCTAAAAGTCAACATTTATGCTAATAATGAAGTATGGGACGCTAAAGTTACTCATATTGATAAATTTATTGATGAAAATACTCAACAACTTTTTATTACTGCTAAGATTTTTAATCCATTTAATAATACTGATAAAGAAAATTTAAGAGTAGGGCAGTATGTAGAGGCAAAAATAATTGGTAAAACTTTAAAAAATGTTATCGTTATTCCAAGTGTAGCTCTTAACCAAGATATGACAACGAATATAGCAAGAAATGGGAACTTAGTTAAATTAGCAATAGAGCCTCTTTTTCAAAATGATAAAAATGTTGTATTTAAAAAAGACATGATTAAAGATGGTGATATGATTATTACAACACCTATAGGTAATGTTACATCTGGCATTCAAGTCAAAGTAGCAAGTAAAAATAAGGCTAAATAATGTATTCAGCAATTAGATGGTTTATAAATAATCCAGTAGCAGCTAATTTGCTTATGCTGTCTATTATTGCCTTAGGTATATATTCTATTGCTAAAAGACTACCTTTAGAAGTGTTTCCTGATATTAGTTATGATGTTATTACAATTGTTACACCATACCCTGGTGCTACTCCATCTGAGATTGAAGAAAGTGTAACTAAAAGAGTAGAACAAAGTATTGCTGACTTAGATGGTATTGAAGAAATTAAAGCTACTATAACTGAAGGAGTGTCAAGAGTTAATGTTAGTGTGATGTCCGACTATAACAGTGATAAATTAATGAATGATATTAAATCAAGGGTTGATGCAATTAATAATTTACCAGATGATATTGAAAAATCAATAGTAAGCCAAGGAGTGAGGAAAAGAGAAGTTATAAGTGTAATAGTTTTCTCAGATGCTAGCGAAAGAGAGTTAAGAAATATAGCTCAAGATGTAAAAGAAGATTTAATTAAAATTGATGGCATAAGTCAGGTTGAATTAGAGGATATACGAGACCCACAAATAAATATTGAAATCCCCATAGCGAATTTACGCAGATACAATTTAGATATTGAAAAAATTAAAAATATTATAAAAAATAATACTGTAGATATAGCAGCAGGAACAATAGAAAGCCCGAGTGGAGATGTGCTAATAAAAGCAAAAACTCAAGCATATAGCATTGCAGAATTTAGCAAGATAATTATTTTAAAAGAAGCTAACGGTGCTGTAGTTTATTTAAAAGATATTGCTACTATTGATGATAGCTTTGAAGATAAATACCTAATTTCTAGATTTAATGGCAAACAAGCTATAGAAATTGAAGTATTTAGAGTAGGCAAACAAAGTGCTATAGATATTGCTGATAAAGTAAAAGCGTATATAAAAAAAAATAATCAAAACCTACCTAAAGGAACTCAATTATCTTTTTGGAGAGATAGGTCAAAAATTGTTAAATCTAGATTAAAAACCTTAACCAATAGTGCCATTCAAGGAGGACTTTTAGTTATTATCTTACTGTCTTTGTTTTTGCGACCTAAGGTTGCTTTTTGGGTGAGTTTGGGTATCCCAGTTAGCTTTATGGGTGCTTTTATTTTAATGCCTTTTTTTGATGTTACGATAAATATTGTAAGTTTGTTTGCTTTTATTATTGTGCTTGGGATTGTCGTTGATGATGCAATTGTAACTGGTGAGAATATATTTACTCATTTAAAAAACCATGAAAGTGGTTTTAAAGCAGCATTGGAAGGAACTCAAGAAGTAGCTATACCTGTAACATTTGGGGTATTAACAACTGTTGTGGCGTTTGTACCTTTATTATTGGTAGAAGGTATGAGGGGTAAGCTATTCGCTCAAATCCCAATGATTGTAATTCCAGTATTATTATTTTCTTTGATTGAATCTAAATTAGTTCTACCTAGCCATTTAAGAAATATAAAGATAAATAATAAATCTAATGTAGGTGTATTAGAAAAATTAAGGCTTTTATTTGCTGATGGTTTGGAGACATTTATCCAAAAATATTATCGTCCATTCCTAGCTAAAGTTATTGACAGAAGATATTTAACATTATCAATTTTTACAGCTATTGCTATGATAGTGATAACCTTAGCTACCTCAGGCTGGATAAAGTTTACTTTTTTCCCTAAGGTTCAAAGTGAGGTTCTAAGAGTTAATCTAACAATGCCTACAGGGACATCAACAAATATAACCGATAGCTATATTAAACATATAATGAATAAGGCTCTAAAATTAAAAAAAGACCACATTGAAAAATTAACAGGTGAGAGCATAGTTACTGGAATATTATCAGTAGCTAAAAACTCATCAGCTAGGGTTTTTGTAGAAGTTAAACCTCCAGAAGAAAGAAAAACAAATATAACCAGCACAGAATTATTAAAAAAATGGCGTAAATCTATTGGTAAATTAGCTGGTATTGAAAGTATTAATTATCGTGCTGAAATAGGGAGAACATCTGACCCAATTGATATTCAATTAGTTAGCAATAATACAAATTCATTAAAAACAATTGTTAACAAAATAAACTCTAAATTATCATCTTATCCTGATGTGTATGATATAGCTGATAGCTTAAATAGTGGTAAACAAGAATTACGCATTAATCTAAAACCAGAAGCAAAATTATTAGGTCTTACTATTTATGATGTGGCATCACAAGTTAGAAATGCTATTTATGGTCTAAAAGTTAAATCAATTCAAAGAGATATAGATGATGTTGATGTCAAGGTAAGATACCCAAAAACACAGAGGAATTTATTATCAACTTTAGAAAACTTACTTATAGTTACTAAAACAAATTCTAAAGTCCCTTTTTCTGCTATTGCATATACTACAGCTGACAGGAGTCCTGCCACCATTTATAGGATAGATAAAAAAAAAGTGATAAATGTTACTGCTGATTATAATAAGCAATCTGGCAATCTATCATTAATTAAAACAGAATTAAAAGATTTTATTAATAATATTTTAATTAATCACCCAGATGTAACTTATAGTTTTGAAGGTGAAGATAAAGAGCAAAGAGAAAGTTTTGCTTCAATGCTTGTTGGTCTTATAGGTTTGTTATTTGCTGTATATATTTTATTAGCTATACCTCTTAAGTCATATTATAAGCCTTTAGTTATTATGGCTGTTATTCCATTTGGTGCAGTGGGCGCAATATTAGGTCATATGATTATGGGTTATAACCTTACTATATTAAGTCTTATGGGAGCATTAGCATTAACTGGAGTGGTTATAAATGATTCCTTAGTGTTAGTTGCTCATATAAATCGTATTTTAAAAGTAGACACCCCTGTAAAAGATATATTAATTGAATCAGGATGTGCAAGATTCCGCCCTATACTTTTAACATCGCTTACTACTTTTGCAGGGCTTGCGCCAATAATATTTGAAAAAAGTACCCAAGCTCAATTTTTAATACCTATGGCAATATCTCTTGGTTATGGGATATTATTTGCGACTTTTGTAACAGTGTTCCTTATACCAATTAATTATGCAATTGCAGATGATGTGAAAAATCTTTTTAAGAAATATCTAAGTTAATAAGCACATTTTCAGTAGCTTTGCCCGAGGCTATTATTGGGGATGGTATGCAATATTATTTTTTCTCTATTAAAATTTAACTCTAATTTAGCATAATGCGAAAATATTTTTGTTGTAATTTCTACTGATATTTAGTATCTTATTCTAAAAGAGTTGATTGGATAGTCGCTGGATGTATTACATTTAGAGGAAAGTCCGGGCTCCTAAGAGCGAAGTGATAGGTAACACCTATGCAAAGTGATTTGACGGAAAGTGCAACAGAAAATATACCGCCTGTATTTTAGGTAAGGGTGAAATGGTGTGGTAAGAGCGCACCGTGCAATTGGTGACAATTGTAGCTAGGCAAACCCCACTTGGAGCAAGATTAAGTAGAAAAACTATAGCATGGCTCATGCTGTTTTTGGGTAAATCGCTAAAGATATTTGGCAACAAATATAGTAGATAAATGACTATCATGGCTTTGGCCACACAGAACCCGGCTTATAGATCAACTCTTTTTTTTAATTAGAATAAAGTGTTGTAAAAACACTTATTATTTGTCTAGTAAAATATGAACATGGCTTCCAATAAACTGAGTAATCACATTGTTTCTTTTTATCTACCTTTATTATTATTTTTAGTAATATTTTCCTCTCTTATTTTTATGAATGTAGTTATAAGAGATGTTGAGGAATTTTTTAAATACTATGAATTGTTATTAATAGTCAATATATTTTCCATTACTTTATTACTTATATTAATTGCATCAAATTTATTCAAACTTCACAATCAAGTTAAAAAGCGTATTGTTGGCTCTAAGCTTAATTGGCGTATTATTAGAGTAGTTTCAGCAATTATTATTATTCCATCTTTGCTTTTTTATATTTTTTCTTTAGATGCCATTAATCGTAATATTGATAATTTACAAACTTTAGAAATAGAAAAAACAATTCAAAATACTACTGATTTGAGTAATGAGTCAATTGAAGTGGCATTGCTTGCTTATAAAAGACGCACGGAGATAATAGCTGATGATATAACTATTGCCCAATTTTTAGGTGAAGACCCTAATCAATTATTAGCAAAACTTCGTAATCGTGCAGATGCTTATGAACTTAGTTTGTTTACTGATGGTGGAGTTGCTATTGCAACTAATAGTGTTGATGGTGTTAGAATTTTCCCTACTTATCCAGATAAATTTGATAGAACTAGCGTAAAGTTAAGAGAGATAGAAGATCTAGGTAGTTATATTGAAGTAGTTGTTAAAGTTAAAAAAAGTGGTAAATATTTAAAAGACAATGTCTTATTAGCGCTATACCCAATATCAAAGAGAATAATTACCCTAAAAAAAAATATAGATAATGTCCATTCGCTATATAAGCAACAGGATTTTATTAAAGGTCCTTTAAAAAGAAACTTTATGGTTAATATGTCTATTGTTTTGTTTTTTAGTTTATTTATGGCTCTTTGGCTTACATTTAGAACAACAGAAAAATTACTTGTGAAACCTCTTAATAATTTATCAAGAGCAACTAAAGAAATTACTGCTGGTAACTATAGAGTGAAAATAACTGGGCAGCATGAAGATGATTTTGCAGACTTAATTAATCTTTTTAATAATATGACAACCCAAATAGAACTATCAAGAAATGAGGCAGAAAAAAGTCATAAAGAAGTTATAGCTCAGAAGCTGTATTTAGAGACGATTTTAAAATATTCATACGGCGTAATTACCTTAGATAAAGATAAAAAAGTCCAGCTTATAAATAATGTATGTGAAGATATTTTTAAAGAGGATTTACAAGCTGCAATAGGCATGTATTTTTTAGATGTATTAAAAAAATATTCATTCTTAAAACCAATACTTGATTTACTAAATAATAATATAGATAAAGGAAATTGGCGCCAAGAAGTAGAGGTAGAAATTAAGAATAAAAAACGCATAGTAGATTTTCAAGTAGTAAGACTTTTAACAAATAATGATTTGGGGACAGTAATAGTTTTAAATGATGTTACTGATTTAAATAAAGCTCAAAGACAAGCTGCATGGGGAGAGGTAGCAAGGAGACTAGCACATGAAATTAAAAATCCACTAACCCCTATTCGCCTATCAGCAGAAAGATTAAGACACAAATATTTAAAAGAATCTAAAAATGAAAAATTAGATGTTTTAGATAAAACTACTAATACAATAATCCAACAAGTTAGCACCTTAGAAAAAATGGTTTCAGCTTTTTCTGATTATGCTAAAAGTCCAAAGTTAGATAGAAAACCGTATAATTTAAACGGTTTAATAGCCAGTACTTTAGAACTTTATAAAAATAAAAATATTATTTTTAATAAAGATAATAAATTACCAAAATTATTATTAGATAAAGATAGAATCCAAAGATTACTAATTAATCTTATAAAAAATGCTATTGAAGCAACTAATGATATAAAAAATTATAAAATTGAGTTATTAACTGAATATAAGAAGAATCAAGTTATATTTAGCATCACAGATAATGGCAAGGGTTTTAATAAATTAATCAAAGATAATTTATTTGAACCATATGTTACTACTAAAATAAAAGGAACAGGGTTAGGTATGGCTATAGTATATAAAATCATTGAAGAGCACCAAGCTAGTATTAATGTTGAAAATATTAAACCACAAGGTGCAAAAATTACTATTACATTTGATATATAAGTGTTATGTATAATTTAACTATTTCATAAAAAATCTTAATGGATAAAGCTAGTATTTTAATTGTAGATGATGAAATTGATATTTTAGATACAATTCAAGATATTCTAATTGATGAAGGCTATAAAGTAACCATTTGCAAAAATGGCAGTGAAGCAAAAATAAAAAAACAAGACCAACATTATGACTTAATCCTTATGGATATTTGGATGCCAGATATAGATGGTGTTACTTTATTAAAACAATGGGTTGGAGAAGGATTAAGTACTCCAGTGATTATGATGTCAGGTCATGCTACTATTGAAACTGCTATAGAAGCTACAAAACTTGGAGCTTATGATTTCTTAGAAAAACCATTAAGTATGACAAAACTATTATTAATAGTAAAAAAAGCTATTAATTATAAAATAAAACCTGGCGCTAAAAATACTTTGTTTGAAGTGCCTATAGGTAAAAGTAAGATAATTAATAATTTAAAAAGTATTGCAGCTAAATTAGCACAAACTGATACTAATGTTCTAATATCAGGCGACAATGGTAGTGGGAAAAAAGCATTTGCAAATTATATTTATTTAAATTCTAAAAGAGCTAATAAACCTTTAATTGAAGTGGGGTCAGCAAATATTTTAAAAGATAATGCAGATATTGAGCTTTTTGGTAGTGAAAAAGGCAGTAAAGTTTTTATAGGATTATTAGAGAAGGCAAATCAGGGTGTGCTTATTTTTGATGAAATTTCAAAATTAAACCAAAAAGTTCAAATTAAATTAGCATCAGCTTTAAAAACTAAATCATTTTTAAGAGTTGGTGGTAATTCAAGTATTGAGTTTGATATAAGAGTTATAGCATTAACAAATGTTGATTTAAAAGATAATATTAAAAACAATAAATTTAATGAAGATTTATTTTATGTTCTAAATGTTACTAACTTAAATATACCTACTTTATCTGAACATAAAGAAGATGTGCCTGATTTATTAAATTACTATGTTGATTTGTATTGTGAAACAGAAAAACTTAAATATAGAAAAATCCCTTTAGATGTTAAAAATAAATTAATAAACTATGATTGGAATAGTAATATAGCTGAGCTTAAAAATTTAGTATATCAATTACTAACTTTAGGCGGTGATGAGTTAGTAAGTTTAAAAGAAGTGGATGATTTATTAAATAAAGCCGAAGATGACGACTCTGCTAATTTAATAAATTTTAATTTAGAACTTAAGGATGCTAGAAAAATCTTTGATAAAAATTATTTTTTATATCATTTAGATAAGAATAATTATAATATTTCTAAAGTTGCCCAAATTACTGGTATGGAACGAACCACTCTTTATAGGAAGCTTAAAAGTTTGGGTATAGAAAAAAACAAATTAACTGAGAGTTCAAAAAAATGAATATTTTAATTTTAGGAGCAGGTCAAGTAGGCTCTGCTTTGGCTAAAAGCCTTGCAAGTGACCCTATAAATAATATTACTGTAATAGATATTGATGAAGAGAAACTGCTTTTAATACAAAGGTATTTAGATATTAAAACTATAACTGGTAATGGTGCATATCCTAATATTTTAGAAGATGCCAATATTGTAGATATGGATATGCTTATAGCTGTTACTAACTCTGATGAGCAAAATATGATTGCTTGTCAAATGGCACACTCTTTATATAATGTTAAAAAGAAAATTGCTAGAATTAGAACAATAGAATATTTAAAACACGATGAGTTGTTTAATAAATCAGCAATACCTATTGACCATGTTATCACCCCTGAAGAATTAGTAACTACTCATATTAAAAGAATCATTGAAGAGCCTGGTTCAACTCAAGTATTAGATTTTGAAAATGGTTATGTAAAATTAGTAACTGTTAAAGCATATCAAGGCACACCAATTGTTGGCAGACCAATAAAAGAGCTACATGAACATTTGCCAAGAAATCAAGTAAGAGTAGTGGCTTTGTATAGGAATGAGAAAGCAATTACTGCTTATGGAGATACTATTATAGAAAGTGGAGATAGCGTTTATTTTATAGCTAAACAGAGACATATTTCTAATATTATCAAAGAATTTAGAAGGCGTGAAAAGACATATAAAAATATCATGATTGCTGGCGGTGGCAATATAGGTTTTAAGTTAGCTCAAGCTTTAGAAGGTAAATGCAATATTCGTATAATTGAGCTAGATAATGAAAGAGTTAAAGAAATAGCTGGTGAATTAGATAAAACTATAGTTTTAAGTGGTAATGCTTCTGATGAAAGTTTACTATTAGAAGAAGGAATTAGAAATACTGACTTGTTTTTAGCATTAACAGATTATGATGAAACTAATGTAGTAATATCATTGCTTGCAAAAAAATTAGGTGCTGATAAAGTTTTAACTTTAGTGAAGCGCACAGCTTATGTGGACTTAATACAACAAAGTGGAATTATTGATATAAGCCTATCACCAGACCAGATAACAACTAGCAGAATCCTAACTTATACTCGTAAAGGTGATACTATGGCTGTATATTCGCTAAGATATGGAAAAGCAGAAGCTTTAGAAGTTATAGTCCATGGCAATGAAATCACATCTAATGTAGTAGGTAGAAAAATAGGACAAATAGAGCTACCCGATGGAGTAAAAATTGGCTGCATTGTCCGTGATGAAGTAGTAATCATGGGAACACACGATGTAGTTATTAAAGAAAATGACCATATCATTATAGTATTAACTAATGTTAGTAAAATTCATGAAGTAGAATCACTTTTTACTGATATAAAAAATGCAGTTTAAAATAATATTTAAAGTAATTGGAATGTTATTAATGCTATTTAGCATTACTCAATTGCCTCCAATTTTTATTGATATTATTTATGGTGAGGATATGAAGTATCCTTTTTTAATTAATTTTACTTTTAGTCTATTTATAGGTGTTATAGCTTGGTATCCAGTAAGAAAAATAAAACAAGGCTTTCATATTCGTGAAGGAGTATTAGTTGTAGTAAGTTTTTGGATAGTTTTAAGCCTTTTTGGGAGTATCCCTTTTGTATTAATTGATATATCTTTTACTAACGCTTTTTTTGAATCAATGTCAGGTCTCACTACTACAGGTGCGACAATTTTAACAGGCTTAGATAATTTGCCCAAAGCACTACTATATTATCGCCAACAGTTACAATGGTTAGGAGGTATGGGTATCATAGCCTTAGCAATCGCAATCCTGCCTATGTTGGGTGTAGGGGGTATGCAACTTTATCGTGCTGAAACTCCAGGAATTAATAAAGATAAACTCACTCCTAAAATTGCCCATACGGCTAAAGTATTATGGTTTATTTATATGAGCCTTACAATTATATGTGCTTTATTTTATTATTTGGCAGGTATGTCTTTATTTGATGCTATAACTCATAGTTTTAGCACTATAGCAATTGGTGGGTTTTCTACTCACGATGCTAGTATTGCTTATTTTCAAAGTTCAAATATTGAATTAGTAGCAATTATTTTTATGGCTATATCAGGTGTTAATTTTTCGCTACATTTTGTTGCATGGCAGAGGAGGAGTTTTAAGAATTATTTTAAAGATATAGAATTTAAAACATATTTTTTAATTTTATCATTTCTGGCAGTAATTACATTTTTTGTATTATATTTTGATGATTATTACCCAACATCTAGTGAGACTATAAGACATGCTACATTTCAAGCAGTTTCAATTGCTACTACAACTGGATTTGCTTCTCAAAATTATAGTTTGTGGCCAGCAATATTACCTGTTTTATTGATATTTGCGAGTTTTTCAGGTGCTTGTGCTGGTTCTACTGGTGGTGGTATGAAAGTTATTAGAACTATTTTATTATTTAAACAGGGCATTAAGGAAATAAAGAATTTAATTCATCCAAGTGCAAGGGTAGTAGTAAAGATTGGTGATAAAGCTATCCAACCAAAAATAATAATGGCAGTGTGGGGTTTTTTATCATTATATGTTTTTATGTTTGTAGTGGTTATGCTAAGTTTAATGTTCACTGGGCTTGATCAAGTAACTGCATTTTCTGCAACTGCCGCAAGTATTAATAATTTAGGTCCTGGTTTAGGAGAAGTTGCAGAACATTATGCTAATATTAATGATGTGGCTAAATGGGTGCTAAGTTTTGCTATGCTATTAGGTAGGTTAGAAATACTTACTTTAATTGCAATGTTTCATCGCTCATTCTGGCAGTTTTAATTAACTATGAGTAATAGCTTAAACAAAAAATATAATATTTATTGGATGCATACATATACTTGTTAAGTAAAAAACATAAATGTATAATTGATAAGTTTTCTTAAAATAGTATTTTTAAAATGAATTTAATTCAAAATATAGAAAAAGCTCAACTAAGAGATGATATTCCAGATTTCACTGCAGGGGATACTGTAGTAGTGCAATCAAAAGTTAGAGAAGGTGACAGAGAAAGATTGCAAGCTTTTGAAGGTGTAGTAATTGCTAAAAGAAATCGTGGACTAAATTCTGCTTTTACTGTCCGCAAGATTTCTCACGGAGTTGGGGTTGAAAGAGTATTTCAAACTCATTCTAGATTAATAGAAAGTATAGAAATTAAGCGGCGTGGTAAAGTTCGCAGTGCTAAACTTTATTATCTACGCGGTAGAACTGGTAAGGCTGCTAGAATTAAAGAAAAATTAACTATAAAACAATAAATTATTTAAGCTATACTAAGCATCAGTTTAGATGTGGCTTATGGATAATCGTAAATTAATTAATGACTTTTTAGATAATTATTGGCTTAGTGTAGGAGTAAGTCAAAACACCTTAAATGCTTATCGTTCAGATTTGATTATATTTGATAATTATCTAAAGCAAAATACTGATAAAGATTTCAAAAGTCTATCCAAAATTAATATAGAAAATTACTTTAATAAAAGAGTAAATATTGATATGAGTATGTCAACTCAAGCTCGGATAATGTCTTGTTTTAGAAAATTCTTTCAATACTTGTTAGATGAAAATTATATTAAAGAAAACCCTATTGTAAATTTCAAGCTACCCAAAAAAGATAAAAAACTTCCCGTTCATTTAAATGAGCAGGAAGTTACTAATCTTTTAGAGGCTCCTGATATAAGTACTACTATTGGTCTAAGAGACAAAGCTATGTTAGAGCTTTTATATAGTTGCGGTTTAAGAGTTACTGAATTGATTAATATAAAACTAAATCAAGTAAATGTATACAATGAGTTTATTATGGTTTCTGGTAAAGGCAATAAAGAAAGGATGCTTCCTCTTAGCAATAGTGCTATGGAAACTTTACAAAAGTATGAAAAAGAAGTTAGACCTAATCTTTTAAACCAAGGCAAAACAAATGCTTATTTTTTATCAAACAGAGGTAAGGCTATGTCTAGGCAAAATTTTTGGTATATCATAAAGCGTTATGCGAATAATATTGGTATTAATAAACCTTTATCTCCTCACACTTTACGCCATGCTTTTGCCACCCATTTAGTGCAAAGAGGTGCTGATTTAAGAGCAGTGCAGTTATTATTAGGTCATAGCGATATATCTACCACACAAATATATACTTATATCCATAATACTATACTTAAATCTCAGCATGAAAAACATCACCCTAGAGGATAAAAAGCAATAAGTAATAAAATATTGTACGGATATTTAAAATACAATGGTGATAAAGTATTTCAATATATTCATTGTCGTCATACTAAGATTTAAAAAATCTGTAGTTCAGATTAGCACCTATCCCCTATATT
>CAZDRI010000030.1:4288-18223 GCA_964508055.1 uncultured Thiotrichales bacterium | reverse complement strand
ATAGCTAATAAATATTTATTATCGCAAAGAAAACGCGGTTTTATTTCCTTTATATCTTTAATTTCAATGTTGGGTATTATTTTAGGTGTGGCTTCGCTTATAACTGTGCTTTCAGTGATGAATGGTTTTCATAATGAGCTAAGAGATAGAATATTAAGTGCAATATCTCATGTTAATATAAGCCAATATAATGGGAAATTAGATAATTGGCAAGATGTTAATAATACAATCTTAAAAAATAAAAATGTTATAGCTTCAGCACCATATATTGAGCAATACGCATTATTGACTTATAGCGGAAAATCTAAAGGAGTTTTTATAAGAGGGATAGTCCCTAAGTTAGAAAAAGATGTATCTATATTATTAGATAAAATCAAATACGGTAGTTTGAAATTAGACAAGTATCAAATTATCTTAGGTTCAGGCCTAGCTAATAGTTTAGGGGTAAGTATTAAAGATAAGGTTATACTTTTAACTCCACAAATATTAAGTTCAATTATTGGTTTAACACCAAAGTTTAAAAGGTTTACAGTAAGCGCTATTTTTGATGCAGGTATTGGCGAATATAATAATAATCTCGCATTTATAGATATTAATACCGCTAATATCCTTTATCAAATGGACTCTAAAGTAAGTGGCATAAGATTAAAAGTAGATGATATGTTTAAAGCATCTTCAATAGCAAATAATATACTACATAGTTTGGCTGATAATAAATATTATGCGACTGATTGGATAGGGCAAAAACAAAATTTTTTTCGTGCTTTGCAATTAGAAAAACAAATGATTTTTTTAATATTAGTGCTAATAATAACTATTGCTGCATTTAATATTGTATCAATGATGGTAATGGTAGTAACTGATAAAAAAGCGGATATAGCTATTTTAAGGACTATAGGTATGACTCCAAAACGTATAGTAAAAGTATTCTTATATCAAAGTTTATTGATAGGACTTATTGGAATTATTATAGGCACAGGTTTAGGTATATTAATAGCACAAAATGTAGAGGTAATAGTTAAATTTATTGAATCTGTTTTAGGTTTTAGTTTTTTTCCGAAGACAGTTTTTTATATTAATAATTTCCCTTCTGATTTACAATTAAACGATGTTATTAATACAATTTTATTAGCATTTATTTTGACTGTTATTGCCTCAATCTACCCTGCTTATAAAGCAAGTAAAGTAAATATTTCAGAAGTATTGCGTTATGAATAATATTATAGAATGTAAAAATGTCAGTCATTATTTTCAAGATGGCGATACAGCTACCAAAGTATTAGCTGACTTGAACTTTACAATTAAAAAAAACAATAAAGTTGCTATTTTAGGTAGCTCAGGTAGTGGTAAGTCAACACTTTTAAATTTATTAGGAGGCTTAGATATAGTCAAAAAAGGTGATGTTTTTTTAAATAATATTAATCTTAAAAATATCAATGAAGCAAGACGCACTAAATTAAGGTCAAAACACTTAGGCTTTGTTTATCAATTTCATCATCTGTTAGTGGAGTTTAGCGCTTTAGATAATGTTGCTATGCCTCTTTTAATTCAAAATAATACTAAAGCTAAAAGTTATGAAAAAGCACAATCTTTATTAGATGCTATTGGCCTTAATCATAGACTTAACCATCGTCCTTCAGAATTATCAGGTGGAGAAAGACAAAGAGTAGCAATTGCACGGGCTTTAATAACTAACCCTGATTGTATTTTGGCAGATGAGCCAACAGGTAATCTTGATAAAAATAATGCTAAAAATGTATTTGATATGATGCTTAATTTAAGTAATGAAAAACAAACTTCATTAATAATTGTTACTCATGATGAAAAACTAGCGAGAAAAATGGATAATGTTTTTATCCTTAAAGATTATCAATTAAGGCAAATTAAATAATAAAGCCCTTAATTTATTAATAGTCTCATTTTATAAATCAGGACCTTTATCATAAAAATTATAACCTGCATCAACATAAGTTACCTCTCCGGTAACACCTGATGCTAAATCAGAACATAAAAAAGCTGCAACATTACCAACTTCTTCAATAGTTACATTTCTTTTTAGAGCAGAACTTTCAGCAGCGTAATTTAGTAATTTAGAAAAATTTTTAATACCGCTTGCAGCTAAGGTTTTAATAGGTCCTGCTGATATTGCATTTACTCTAATATCTTTGTTAGCTCCTAAATCGGCAGCCATATAGCGCATATTAGCTTCTAGGCTTGCTTTAACAACTCCCATAATATTGTAATTAGGTATAGCCCTTACTGCTCCTAAATAACTTAAAGTTAAAAGTGAGCCTTTAGGATTAAGCATTTCTTTTGCATGTGTTGCAAGAGCATTAAAACTATATGAGCTAATTTCATGAGCTTTGATAAAAGCGTCTCTATTAGTTACATCAGTATAGTTTCCTTTTAATGCTTCTCTTGGAGCAAAAGCTATGGAATGGACAATAATATCAAAATTATCCCAACTTCGTTGTAATATGCTAAATGCATTTTTAATATTTTCATCTGAACTCACATCTAATGGAATTAAGATATTGGAATCACAACTTTGTGCACATTTCTCTACTCGTGATTTTAATTTTTCTGTTTGATAGCTAAAGGCAAGCTCACAGCCTTGTTTGTGCATAGCCTCAGCTATACCCCATGCAATAGAACGACTACTTGCCACTCCTGTAATTAATGCTTTTTTACCAGTTAAAAAACCCATAAATATCCTATAATTTACAATAATGAAATATTATAAACTGATTATTTTTATTTTTTCGCTATTGTTAATAAGTTGTGATGATGGATTATTTAATAGTCCATATCTTGATAATTCAATAACGAATAACACCTTATATAGTTCTTTTTCTGCACGGCCAAAACATTTAGATCCTGCAAAGTCATATTCTTCTGATGAATGGACTTTTATCCAATCAGTTTATGAGACCCCGCTTCAATATCATTATTTAAAAAGACCTTATCAATTAGAGCCTAATATTCTAACTAAAATGCCTGTAATTATTGAAAAAGATAACAATACAATTTATAAACTTAATATTAAAAAAGGTATATATTATCAACCACATCCAGCTTTTGTTAAAAAAAATCATGAACTATCAGATACTGAGTTATCTGCAATACATACTATTTTAGATTTTAAAAAAACTGCTACTAGAGAGTTAACTGCTAAAGATTTTGTATATCAAATAAAACGCTTAGCACATCCCAAATTACATTCACCTGTTTATAGCCTAATGAAAAAATATATTATTGGTTTAAGTGAGTTAAATTCAAATTTAAAAGCAGCAATTAAAAATAATAAAAATTTAGATTTGACTAAATTTGAATTAAAAGGAGTAAAAGTTATAGATAAATATAATTATGAAATAACTATTAAAGGCAAACAACCACAGTTTATTTATTGGTTAGCTATGCCTTTTTTTACTGCTATGCCTAGTGAGGCAGATAAGTTTTATTCTCAAAAAGGACTTATTGATAAGAATATTATTCTTGATTGGTATCCTATAGGTACTGGTGCATTTATGCTAACAGTTAATAATCCTAATAGAGAAATGATTTTAGTTAAAAATCCAAATTTTCATTTAGAAACTTATCCAAACTCAGGAGAGGATAGAGATAAAGAATTAGGATTGTTGACTGATGCGAATAAAAAATTACCGTTTTTGGATAAAATTCATTTTGTATTAGAAAAAGAAAGCATTCCATATTGGAATAAATTTTTACAAGGCTATTATGACCGCTCAGGAATTTCTTCTGATAATTTTGACCAAGCAATAAATATAAACACTGCCGGTAAAATGGAGTTAAGCACTAGTATGCAGTCAAGGAATATGACTTTGCTTACTTCAAATAGTGCTTCAATTTACTATACTGCTTTTAACATGCTTGATGATGTGGTTGGTGGTTATTCAGAAAAAGCACAAAAATTAAGACAAGCTATATCAATTGCATTAGATGAAGAAGAATATATTTCAATTTTTGCTAATGGTAGAGGAACCCCAGCACATGGGCCCATACCACCAGGTATTTTTGGTAATATCAATGATTATAATAATATTGTTTATGAAAAATCAGAAGGCAAAATAAAGCGTAAAAATATATCTCATGCAAAAAAACTATTAGCAGATGCAGGTTATAAAAACGGCATTGATAGTAAGACTAATAAACCATTATTACTTTATTTTGATACCACAGCAACAGGAGCAGGCGCTCAAGCAAGATTAAATTGGTTTAGAAAACAATTTAAAAAACTAAATATCCAATTGTCAATTAGAGCAACAAGTTTTAATCGTTTTCAAGATAAGATGAGAAGAGGACAAACCCAATTATTTGAGCTTGGTTGGAATGCTGATTATCCAGACCCAGAGAATTTTTTATTCTTACTCTATGGACCTAATTCTAAAGCTAAATTTCAAGGTGAGAATGGAGCTAATTATGATAATAGTAAATTTAATAAACTTTTTGAAAAAATGCGCAATATGGAAAATACACCTAAACGCCAAGAAATAATCAATCAAATGGTAGAGATAGTTAGAAAAGATGCTCCTTGGGTATGGGGTTTTATACCTAAAGGTTTTGGCCTTTATCATAGTTGGCTTAATAATGCTAAGCCAAATATCATGGCAAAAAACACTTTGAAATATTTAAAAATAGATACTCTTAAAAGAGTTAATTATCAAAAAAAATACAATAAAATTGCTTATTTACCACTTATTATATTTATTATCATAATATTAATAGTTTTATATAGATTATGGAAAAGACAAGAAAACTAAAGCAAATTTATTATTATTTATTATTAAGTTTAGCTATATTTTTAATAGACCAATTTACTAAAGTCATTATTGCTGATATGTTTTATTTAGGTGAAGCTAAGTTTATAAATTTTTTCTTCAATATTGTCCGAGTCCATAATTATGGTGCTGCTTTTGGTTTTTTACATGACGCATCAGGTTGGCAAAGATATTTTTTTACTATAATTGCTGTTGTAATTATTATTTTTATTTTAAAGATGATGTTTGATACTAATAATAATAAAATTTTACTTTTATCATATGCTTTAATTTTAGCAGGTGCTTTTGGTAATGTTACTGATAGGATTATTTATGGATTTGTAATTGATTTTTTAGATTTTCATTTCAATCAATATCATTGGCCAGCATTTAATGTGGCGGATATGGCAATTACTATTGGTATATCTTTTTATATTTTTGATATTATCAAGTCAAACTAGTTATGATTTACCCAAATATTAACCCAGTATTTTTAGATTTAGGTTTTTTCCAAATCCATTGGTATGGTGTGATGTATTTAATATCATTCATTAGTGTTTGGTTTTTAATGAATTATAAAATAAAAAATAATAAATCATGGGATAAAAAACAAGTTGAAGACTTAATATTTTTCGGCATATTAGGAGTAATTATAGGTGGCAGACTTGGTTATATGTTTTTTTATAATTTTCCAATATTTTTAAATAATCCTTTAACACTTTTAAAAATATGGCAAGGAGGTATGTCTTTTCATGGTGGCTTTTTAGGAGTGTTGTTAGCTATTTATCTGTTTGCTAAAAAAAACAATAAAACTTTCTTTAAAATAACTGATTTTATAGCACCTTTTGTGCCTATTGGCTTAGGTTTAGGAAGGATTGGTAATTTTATTAATGCTGAATTATGGGGCAAAATAACTAATAGTCCTTTAGGTATGTATGCACCAGATTCACATTTATCAAATGCAGTATGGGCAGTTCGCTATCCATCGCAATTATATGAGGCTTTATTAGAGGGCTTAGTATTATTTTTAATTTTATGGTTTTTTAGTGCTAAGCCAAAACCTAAAATGGCAATATCTGCTTTATTTTTAATTGCTTATGGGTTTTTCAGATTTATTGTAGAATTTGTCCGAGTTCCAGATGTCCAGTTAGGTTATCTAGCTTTTGATTGGCTGACTATGGGGCAGGTGCTATCTTTTCCTATGATTGTATTGGGTATAGTCTTATTATTTATGGCTTATAAGTCAAAATTATAAAATTGTAACAGCTACTATAAATTAGTAATATAAAGTGAAACAAACTAACTAAATAATTAGCAAATTTTCTATTTTTTTATTTTTAAATTTATTCACTTTATAAATTTTTTTTACCACCCCGTTTTATAATTGTGAAACGCCATTATTGGCGTGAAACGCTTAAACTTATCCACCTTTAAATTTGCAAATTTATAAATAAATATAAGTTTTGCTTTTAAACTAACTATTGACTTTTATAACTATTTGATTTAGCTTAATAAAATTAGGCTGTATGTTTTTTAACCTAAGAGGTTGAAAACCTTATAAAATCGCTATTTTTGGGTTGATTTTTTATAGTTATTCACAGAGTTATCCACAGTTTTGTGTATAACTAAATAATTCATTGAAAAAGCTTAATTTTTTTTAAAATTAAAATTTTTGCTCGTTCCCAAGCTCCTGCTTGGGAATGCATCTCCCAAATGGCATTACATCCTCCAAATAGCATCAGGGATTACACCTGCTCACTAAACTCTACTAAAATAAACTAAAATCAATTCGTTCCCAAGCAGGAGCTTGGGAACGAAAACACTTTATTTTTATCTGCATTATTTGCGATAATTAAATCTAAGTTTTTAGCTAATAATTTTTTTAACATATTCAATTTTATTTTTAAATTTATTCACTTTATAAGCTTTTTTTATCATCCCATTTTATAATTGTGAAACGCCATTATTAGCGTGAAACGCTTAAACTTATCCACCTTTAAATTTGCAAATTTATAAATAAATATAAGTTTTGCTTTTAAACTAACTATTGACTTTTATAACTATTTGATTTAGCTTAATAAAATTAGGCTGTATGTTTTTTAACCTAAGAGGTTGAAAACCTTATAAAATCGCTATTTTTGGGTTGATTTTTTATAGTTATTCACAGAGTTATCCACAGTTTTGTGTATAACTAAACAATTCATTGAAAAAGCTTAATTTTTTTTAAAATTAAAATTTTTACTAATAAATGCTACAATTTTTTTTGCAATTTTTTCTTTTAAATTTAAAGCTATTTTTTTATTATTATTTTCACTTATTAGCCACACTTCATTTTTATCCGCATTAAAACCTGATTTTTTTTTAGCTACATTATTTGCGATAATTAAATCTAAGTTTTTAGCTAATAGTTTTTTTTTAGCATATTCAATTATATTTTTAGTTTCTGCAGCAAACCCTATAGTAATAGGTCGGTTTTTTAGCATAGCTACTTCTTGTAGGATATCTTTGTTTTTTATTAAACTAAGTTCTAAATTATTGGTTTTTTTGATTTTATGTTCAGCTATGTTTTTCATTTTATAATCACTAACAGCAGCACAGCCGATAAATATATCAATATCATCAATATTATTCATTACTGCTTTATACATATCATCACAGCTTACAACATTTATTATATTAGCTTTTTCAGGCATAGTTACGGTTACATCAGCACATACTATTAAAACTTCACTACCAGCTTCAATTAATGCGTTTGCAAGTTCACTACCCATTTTTCCACTACTATTATTTGAGATGTATCTAACAGGATCAATATATTCTTTAGTAGCCCCAATTGTTATCATAGTTTTCTTAGCTGTTAAGTTAGTGGTCTTGAAAGATTTACTAACTGTATCTGCTATCTCTTCTGCTTTTGGCAGGCGTCCTATCCCTATTTCTCCACACGCCAGGTTTCCATAATCTGGTTTTATAATTTTAATGTTACGCTTTTTTAGAGATTTAATATTATTTTGATTTATATAGGATTGATACATCTTATGATTCATAGCAGGAGCTATGATGATTTTGGAATCAGCTGCTAAAATCACAGCAGATAGTAAGTCATTAGCTACACCGTGAGTTATATTAGCTATTGTGTTAGCAGAAGCAGGAGCTATTAATATAATATCAGCCCAGCGAGCAAGTTCAATATGCCCCATAGCAAGCTCAGCTTTTTCATCCCATAAATTTTCTCTTACTTCATTTTTAGATATTGCTTGTAGTGATAATTTTGTAATAAATTTAGAACCACCTTTAGTTAGTATGACTTTAACATCAGCGCCTAAGCTTTTTAATGTACTGATTATATCTGGAGCTTTATAAGCAGATATACTGCCAGTTATTGCTAATAATATATTTTTATTGGTTAAAGTTTTCATCTTGGTAAGGCGGTTATTTTTATATCATTAGCTATCATTTGTATATTTTTAATATCTAAATTAATTTTATCAAGCATTTTATCAATTTTAATATCAAGCATACTTTTTGAACTACTACCCATTAGTATAGGTGCTATATAAATAATAAATTCATCAATTAAACCTTTTTTTAACATAGACCCTGCAAGTTTTGGACCAGTTTCTAATAAAACATTATTTATTTCTAATTTAGCTAATTTTGTTACTACATCTTTTAAATCAAGCTTGCCATTATTTAAGTCAGTTTTAGTGTTTTTATTATTAAATATTAAGGTCTTAGCATTATTAGAAAATATATTTAGATTTTTCCCCTTGGTTTTATTTTTAGTATCTAAAATAACTCTAATTGGTGCTTTTGCTTTTATATCTCTAACAGTTAAATTAGGGTTATCATAAATAACGGTATGCACACCAGCTAGTATAGCATCAGACCTTGCTCTTAATTTTTGTACATCTAATCTAGAATATTTAGATGTAATCCATTTACTTTCTCCTGAACTAAGAGCAATTTTTCCATCTAAACTCATAGCAATTTTACAAGTTATATAAGGTCTTTTACTAACCATTCTTTTAAAAAAACCTTTGTTTAATGATTGTGCTTTATTAGCTAATAGACCAGTTTTAACTTTTATATTGGCATTTTTTAAAATATCTACTCCTAGCCCAGTAACTTTAGGATTAGGGTCAAGAGTAGCTATGATAACTTTTTTAATACCTGCTGTTACAATTGCATCAGCACATGGAGGAGTGCGCCCATAGTGAGAGCATGGTTCTAAAGTTATGTACATAGTTGAGTTTTCTATATTTTGATTGGCATTATTAATAGCATTAACTTCAGCATGAGGTGCACCAGCTTTTTTGTGATAGCCATAAGATATAATTTTTTTATTTTTAGTTATAACACAACCAACAATAGGATTAGGACTTGCAGTATATTTACCTTTTTTAGCAAATCTAATTGCTTTTGTCATCATTTGGTAATCAAATTTTGAAAACGCCATAAGCCATAACTTAATATATAATAATTACTATTTTATTTTAAATTGGAGTTAGTTGTGGATGATAATAAAAAACAAGCTTTAGAGGCAGCATTAACCCAAATTGATAAGCAATTTGGTAAAGGTTCAATAATGTTTCTAAACGATGATGAGGCTCAAACTGGTATAGATGTAGTATCAACTGGCAGCCTAAGCCTTGATATTGCTTTAGGAGTTGGTGGTTTACCAAAAGGCAGAATCGTTGAAATATATGGACCAGAATCATCAGGCAAAACTACTCTTAGCCTACATGCAATAGCAGAGATACAAAAATTAGGTGGCAATGCTGCTTTTATTGATGCAGAGCACGCATTAGATCCTATATATGCTAAAAAATTAGGAGTAAATACCGATGAGTTATTAGTATCACAACCAGATACAGGTGAACAATCTTTGGAAATAACTGATATGTTAGTGCGTTCTGGGGGGGTAGATATTGTAGTTATAGATTCAGTAGCAGCTCTTACTCCAAAAGTTGAAATTGAAGGAGAAATGGGAGCTTCTCACATGGGCTTACAAGCAAGATTAATGTCACAAGCTTTAAGAAAATTAACATCTAATATTAAAAGAACAAATACTTTAGTTATATTTATTAATCAACTTAGAATGAAGATAGGAGTAATGTTTGGTAATCCAGAAACTACAACTGGAGGTAATGCATTAAAATTTTATGCATCAGTGCGTTTAGATATTCGCAGGATTGGCTCAATTAAAAAAGGTGATGAAATATTAGGAAATGAAACTAGAGTGAAAGTTTTAAAAAACAAAGTAGCTCCTCCTTTTAAAAAAGCCGAATTTCAAATTCTTTATAATCAAGGCATTTCTAGAGAAAGTGAAATAATAGATTTAGGAGTTAGTTGTGGCTTTATTGAAAAATCTGGAGCATGGTATAGTATAGCCGGTGGTGATAGAATAGGACAAGGTAGGGATAATGCTAGAGATTACTTAAAAGACAATCCTGATATTTGTCAGAAAATTGAAACACAAATAAGAGAAAAACTAATGCCATCAGATAATCATACTGAGGATTAAAATTAATAACAGCGCTTATAATTTAGCTTTAAAATTATTAGCAATTAGAGAACATTCTAGTTTTGAACTTGAAAAAAAACTAACTGCTAAAGGCTTTGCTATAGATGAAATTAATAGTGCTATAAAAAAATTACAACAGCAAAACCTACAAAGCGATAAAAGATTTTGTGCTGCTTTTATCCAAATGCGATTTAATCAAGGTAAAGGTCCTTTGATTATTGCAAAAGAGCTTAAATCAAAAGGAATAATAAACTATGATTTAACAAAATATGACTGGTATGCAAAAGCATTAGCAGTAAAAATAAAAAAATATGGTCAAAACACTCCCAAAGATTATAAAGAAAAAGCAAAACAAATGCGATTTTTACAATCTCGCGGTTTTAATTTTGATGAAATAAACTATGCAATGCAATGATAACTAAAAATGATATAACAGCTGTTATTCTTGCTGGAGGCAAAGCTAGTAGAATAAATAATCAAGACAAAGGCCTTTTATGGTTTAATCAAAAACCTATCATCCAAAAAGTGATAGATGTTGTAAAAAAAGAAGTTAAAACCCTATATATAAGTGCTAATAGGAATATTTCTGAGTATAAAAAATTAAGCCATAACAAAATTATAAAAGATGATTTAAATGATTTTCAAGGACCATTAGCAGGCATACATAAAGCACTTAGTTTAGCTGATAATAAATATTTATTAGTGCTACCTTGTGATGCACCATTTATTACTAAAAAATTAATTACAAGATTAATTACTGGTATAAAAGATAAAAATATAAGTGTTACTTGTAGTGATAATAGAGTACAAGCAGTCTTTGCTTTAATAAGAGTGAGTTTAAAAAATAATCTAACAAAATTTTTAGCCAATGGCGATAGAAAAATTGAACTTTGGTATAAATCAGAAAACACAGCATTTATTAATATGGATGATAATAAATCTTGGTTTTTAAATCTAAATACTAAAGAGGATTTTGCTAAACATACTAATAAAATTTTTTGTAATAAAGTGCCATTATTAGGATTTTGTGCTTATAGCGGTATGGGTAAGACTACTTTAATAACTGAGATAATAAAAAAAATCACTTTAAAAGGCATAAGAGTTGGAGCGATAAAGCATGCACACCATGATTTTGATATAGATTACCCTAAAAAAGATAGTTATAAATTTAGAGAAAATGGAGCTTTACAAGTAATTGTTGCCTCAAAAAAACGCTTTGCTTTAATAGTAGAAAATCAAAAAAAAGATTTAGAGCCTGATTTGAAATTTTTGATAAAAAACTTACATTACTCAAAATTGGATTTAATATTAGTTGAAGGCTTTAAGCATGAAAAAATAAATAAAATAGAGCTAAGCCGTAAAGAGCTAAATAAACCAACATTATTTGAAAATGATAAAAATATCATAGCCTTAATATCTGATAACAAAAATATTAAAACCAATAGAATATTATTAGATTTAGCTGATATTGAATCAATAGTAGATTTTATTATTGCTTATGCAGATAATTATAAAAAACATTAAGTATTTTAACAACACAACTGTATTTTTTAGATATTTAGGAAGATTGTTTTAATGGACACTCGTAGAATTTTTTCCCCAACTAAAGCAAGTGATTTTAAAACTGATGATATTTATGCCCTAAGGCAATTATATCCATATTTGAAATTAATGTCTGTAAGGGTAGTCTTAGCTTTAACATTATTAATTCTTGCTAAGTTTGCTAATGTTGGGGTGCCAATAATCTTAAAAGAAATTGTTGATAGCTTAGATAAAACTAATGTGCTATTAGTTATACCTTTAGGATTATTATTTGCCTATGGCGGTTTGCGGCTATTAGCCTCATTATTTAATGAATTACGAGATGCTATTTTTGCCAAAGTTCGTTATCACTCCATGCGACTTATAGCTATTAATGTTTTTAAAAAACTCCATGATTTAGACTTAGCATTTCATTTATCAAGAAAAACAGGTGGGATAAATAGAGATATTGTTCGCGGCACTCAAAGCATTAGCACTTTATTATCTATCTTTGTTTTTAATATCCTCCCATCGTTTTTTGAAGTGTTTTTGGTAATAGGGATATTACTTTTTAACTACGATATATTTTTTGCATTAATATCTTTAACTACTGTGGTTTTTTATGTAATTATAACTTTGTTAATAACACAATGGAGAATGAAATATCGTTATATGATGAATGAAATGGAATCAGATGCTAATAGTAAGGCGGTTGATAGTCTTATTAATTTTGAAACAGTGAAATACTTTAATAATGAAGATTATGAAGCAAAAAGATATGATGCAACTATGGATAAGTGGGAGAGTATTGCAGTAAAAAGTTTTACTTCAATGACAGCACTTAATTTTGTGCAAGGAGGAGTTATTGCTGTTGGGGTAACTATCATATTAATCTTAGCTACCGAAGGTGTGGTTGATAAAACCCTATCTCTTGGTGATATGATTATGATTCAAGCATTGTTATTACAATTATTTTTACCATTAGGAACTTTAGGCATTGTTTATCGGCAAATAAAGCATAATTTTGTAGATATGAATAATATGTTTAGTCTTTTAAAGAAAAAATCAAAAATAGCAGATGCCCCAAATGCTAAAGATTTAATCATTAATAATGCTGAAATAGCATTTCAAGATGTAGATTTTCATTACCAGCAAGAAAGGCAAATTCTAAAAAATATTTCTTTTAAAGTTAATGCTCAAAAAAAAGTAGCTATTGTTGGTCCATCTGGTTCAGGGAAGTCAACTATTGCAAGACTATTATTTAGATTTTATGACATTATTAATGGCCAAATAATAATTGATGGACAAAATGTTGCTAAAGTAAATCAAAAAAGCCTTAGAAAAAATATAGGTATAGTCCCTCAAGATAGCGTTATGTTTAATGATTCAATTTTTTATAATATTGCTTATGCTAAACCAGATGCTAGTATTGATGAGGTAGCAAGAGTTGCAAAATTAGCAGCAATTGATGATTTTATTGAAAGTTTGCCCCAAAAATATGAAACAATAATTGGAGAGCGAGGTTTGAAATTATCAGGCGGTGAAAGACAACGACTTGCAATAGCTAGAGTATTATTAAAAAATCCACCAATATTAATTTTTGATGAAGCAACTTCATCGCTTGATTCTAAATCAGAAAAAGATATTCAACAAGCCTTAAATAATTTATCCCATAATCATACTACTATTGTTATAGCGCATAGATTATCTACTATTGTTGATGCAGATAATATTGTAGTGTTAGATAAGGGTGAAATTAAAGAGCAGGGGACTCATAAAGAGTTATTAGAAAAACAAGGTCTATATTTCAAACTGTGGCAAATTCAACATAAAAAATAATTTTTTTTGAGGGGTTTAGTTTTTAGTTGCGTATAACAGAGTACTTAATTAAATTTTTAAAAAGGAGAAAAAAATGAAAAAACTTTTAATATTAATCTCAGTTTTTATAGCGACTAATGTATTTGCTGAAACTAATGTATCTGATGATTATTATCAGTATATGCAACAAAGAATGCAAGGGTATGGTATGCCAGGAATGCAAGGGTATGGTATGCCAGGAATGCAAGGATATGGTACGCCAGGAATGCAAGGGTATGGTATGCCAGGAATGCA
>CAZDRI010000030.1:0-4188 GCA_964508055.1 uncultured Thiotrichales bacterium | reverse complement strand
GGTATGGTATGCCAGGAATGCAAGGATATGGTACGCCAGGAATGCAAGGGTATGGGTATGGTATGTGAGGTACGCCTAATTTTATAAAACTTTTTAAAAGGAGAAAAAAATGAAAAAACTTTTAATATTAACCTCAGTTTTTATAGCGACTAATATCTTAGCGGATAGTAGTAATAATGATGCAGATAGTAATAATAGTGGTTTTAATTATTGTCAAAACATGCAAGTAATGCATCAGGGAATACAAGGGTGTGGTATGCCAGGAATGCAGCAAGGTATGCACCAGGGAATGAACCAAGTAATGCATCAGGGAAGGCATCAGGGAAGGCATCAAAGAATGCAAAATATGCAAGGCATGCACCAAGGAAGGCATCAAGGAATGCAAAACATGCAAGGTATGCATCAGGGAATGCATCAGGGAATGCATCAAAGAATGCAAAATATGCAAGGCATGCACCAAGGAAGGCATCAAGGAATGCAAAATATGCAAGGTATGCATCAAGGAAGGCATCAGGGAATGCATCATGGAATGCATCAAAGAATGCAAAATATGCAAGGTATGCACCAAGGAAGGCATCAGGGAATGCATCAAAGAATGCAAGGGTATGGTATGCCAGGAATGCAGCAAGGTATGCACCAAGGAAGGTGTCAAGGAATGCATCATGGAATGCAAGGTATGAGAGGTATGCAAGGTCAGGGTATGTGAAGGCAGGGTATGCATTGCGTATAACAAGGTAATAATTAAATTTGTAAATAGGAGAAAAAAATGAAAAAACTTTTAATACTAAGTGCAATTTTTATAGCAACTAATGTATTTGCTGAAACTAATGTATCTGATGATTATTATCAGCATATGCAACAAAGAATGCAAGGATATGGCATGCCAGGGATGCATGGGTATGGTATGCGAGGTATGCCTAATTTTATGAGAATGATGGATATTGATAATGATGGCAAAATTAGTATTGGTGAAATGGCTTCACACCATGATATGATGTTTACAAGATTTGATAGAAATTATGATGGAACTATAACACAGGACGAAACTAGAGGAAGAATGTTTACAAGAGTAAAATCAGAAGCTGATTTCAATAATGATAATAAAATAACTAAAGAAGAATTTATATCTTATAGCAACTCTCAATTCAAAGAGATGGATACTGATAATGATGGATATTTAATGGAAGATGAAAATAAAAATTATGCACGAGCAAGCCGTTTTAAGAAAATGGATGTTAATAATGATGGCTCTATTAGTAGAAAAGAATTCTTAAATTATAAATATAGAACACCACAAAAAAGACGCTAAACATTGTTATTTACTTATCAAACTGATGCTTATCTTATAAATGAGATTTATAAAGGTAAGCATAATGCTTTTCAAGAATTAGTAAAAAGATATTATAAAAAAGCCTTTAATATTGCTTGGAGAGAGCTGTTTTCTAAAGAAGATGCTCAAGATGTAGTGCAAATAGTATTTTTAAAAATATGGCAAAGACCTGATTTATTTGATGAAAATAAAAATACCAAATTTAGCACTTGGTTTTATAGAGTATTAGTGAATGCTTGTATTGATTTTAAAAGGGGAAATAATAAAACTGAAACTATAAATATAATTGAATTAAAAGATAAGAGAAATTCATTTGATGATAAATATCTAAATCAGCATATTATTGCTGCTTTAAAAAAATTGCCAAATGCACAAAGAAATATTATTAATTTATTTTATTATGAAGAATTATCAACTAAAGAAACAGCTAGTATTATGAAAATAACACCTAAAGCAGTTGAGGCACATCTTAGAAGAGCTAGAGATAATTTAAAAGGATTAATAGATAAAAATTTTTGGAGTGATAAATATGAATAGGAGTGATTTTAAAATATTATCTAAATTAGAAATTCCTAAAGTAGATAAAAGTATTAAAGATAAGATTATTAAAAATACTACTTTTGTAAAGCAAGAGCATATAAAAGCAGATAATAGTTTTATTCTACCTAACTGGCTCAGAGCTTTTAGTTTTGTTTTTGTATTAGCTACAGCATTATCATTTTATTTCTATGTTTCTTATAATAAACCTAATTATTTAAATGATGCTAACTATCAATATCTTAGTTTTACTGAAGAGTTAGAAAATTATTATTTACCATCTGAATCTGAACTTGACAATCAAGAATTATATTTAATATCAAGTTTAGAGTAAACTTCTTAAAAATTCGTAATATTTGAAAAAATCTAATTCTAAAATAGTAGTAAAATAATTTATTTTTATTAAATTTAACTGCTATGTTTGAAAACACCTCATTAGAACAATTTGACCTTGATATTAAAAAAGCAATTGATGCTGAAGCTAAGCGTCAAGAAGACCATATTGAATTAATTGCATCTGAAAATTATGCCTCACCTTTGGTTATGGCTGCACAAGGTTCAAAACTTACAAATAAATATGCTGAAGGCTATCCTCATAAAAGGTATTATGGTGGTTGTGAATATGTAGATGTAGTGGAAGATATTGCTATTGAAAGAGCTAAAAAATTATTTAGTGCTGATTATGCTAATGTGCAACCGCATTCAGGCTCACAAGCAAATGCAGCTGTATATATGGCATTATTGCAACCTTATGATACAATTTTAGGTATGAGCCTTGCTCATGGTGGGCATTTAACTCATGGTGCAAAACCATCATTTTCTGGCAAGATTTACAATGCAGTTCAATATGGACTTAGCCTTGATACTGGTGAAATTGATTATGATGAGGTAGAAAGCCTCGCAAAAGAACATAAACCAAAAATGATAATTGCTGGATTTTCAGCATATTCAAGAATTGTTGATTGGCAAAGATTTAAAGATATTGCAGATATGGTTGGGGCATATTTAATGGTAGATATGGCTCATGTTGCGGGTCTTATAGCTGTTGGAGAATATCCATCAGCGATAAAAATTGCGGATGTAGTTACTACCACAACTCATAAAACTCTAAGAGGACCTAGAGGAGGACTTATCTTAGCTAAAGAAAATGATGAAATAACTAAAAAAATACAATCTATAGTATTTCCTGGAATTCAAGGCGGACCTTTGATGCATATTATTGCTGCCAAGGCAATATCTTTTAAAGAAGCAATGAGTGATGATTTCAAAACTTATCAAAAACAAGTAAAACTTAATGCTCAAAAAATGGCAGAAACTTTTATTAATAGAGATTATGAAGTAGTATCAGGTGGGACAGACAATCATTTGTTTTTACTTAGTTTTATAAAACAAGGCTTAACAGGTAAAAAAGTAGATGCAACTCTAAGTAAAGCTCATATTACAGTAAATAAAAATTCAGTGCCAAATGATCCAGAATCACCTTTTGTGACCAGTGGTATTAGATTAGGCACCCCAGCTATTACTACTAGAGGATTTAATGAAAATGATTGTGTAAATCTAGCTAATTGGATGTGTGATATCTTTGATAACATAGATGATGAATCAATAATAGCAGATGTAAAAGCAAAGGTAAGTGAGATTTGCGCAAGATATCCTGTATATAAATAATGCGTTGTCCTTTTTGTAGCTCAGATGATACTAAAGTTTTAGACACTCGTCTTGTTGATGATGGAGAGCAAGTTAGAAGAAGAAGAGAATGCACTGCTTGTAATGAGCGTTATACTACAAGAGAAATAATAGATTTTAATCTTCCAAGAGTTATAAAAAATGATAATTCTAGAGAGTTGTTTGATGAAGAAAAACTACAATTTGGCATTTTAAAAGCTTTAGAAAAAAGAGATGTCCCAACAGATGAAATTGAAAAAGCTATCCAAAACATAAGACATAAATTAGTAACCTATAATGAAAGAGAAATACCAAGTAAGCAAATAGGCGAATTAGTTATGGAAGAACTTAAAAATTTAGACCAAGTAGCCTATATTCGTTTTGCTTCAGTTTATCGTCATTTTCAAGATGTAGAAGAATTCAAACAAGAAATAGAAAAATTAATGCAAAAATAAAGCTATTGTAATACTAAATTTATTTCAGCATCTCATAAGCCTTTTATAGATTCTGAACCAAGTTCAGAACGACATACTGTTTACACTGCCCTGAAACAAGTTCACGGTGACAAAGCATTCCACGTCATGCTGCCCTGAAACAAGTCCAGATACTGTCTTAAAAATCAAGTAATTTTATTAATTTTTTTACAACTTAAAACG
>CAZDRI010000029.1:17910-19601 GCA_964508055.1 uncultured Thiotrichales bacterium | reverse complement strand
CTTAAAAATTTATAATAGTATTTGTGCTCATAACTAATTTTTTAAGGGTCAACTAATTAGTGCAAGAAAGGCAACAAATAAAGAAAAACAAATTTATTACAAAAGGTGTCCAATATGAAAAAAGAATATGACTTTACAAACGCAGAACAAGGTAAATTTTATAGACCAATCGAAAAATTAAACATACCTGTTTATCTTGACGATGATGTTAAACAGTTTTTTATGAAAAATATTAAACAAACTAATTTTTCATTAAATGCAACTGTCAATTCATTAATAAAACAAGATATAGAAATATCAAAACAATTGACAAAATAATGGAGAAAAAGGGGACGCTACCCTCTTTTCACATAGTCGTTTTTAAATTGTACTTTTTCAATAAAAAAGGTAGCGCCCCTGAGGTACTAAAACTAGGATTTTACGCTTAGAGCGTATTCGTATTAATTGGTAATTCATAAATCTAATGGACTTTTTAAATTTTTCTGGGGTCATGACAACTTAAGCGGTTCATTTTTAAAAAATTCTAATAAAATTTTATACAAATTTTTACCTCTGTTATTAAATCTAAATTCACATTCTTTTAAATGTAATTCAAACATATTTTTATCCATGCCTTTAAACTTTACTAGCCTAGTTTTTGCATACCCCAAAAATGATTCAATACCATTTTTTTCGTTCCCAAGCAGAAGCTTTGGAACGAGTTGAAAAACCTCCATTTAGCAATTCCTAATATTCAAGTTGTAAAAATAGACATTCTTAACCGAGCACAAGACACTATTACCTGGCAAAGAACCTTAAAAGGCACACACAAAGCAAAATTAATGGGAATACTAGCAACTGGACAAAAAATAAGATGGAATGAAATTGTTGTTTCTTATTTTAAAAATAATAAAATTCAAAAAGAATGGGTTTTTCTGAACTTGTAGGATATTTACTATCAAAACCACCTCTAAATAATTAAAATTATGTTAATGTAGTTCGTCTAAACCTAAAAACAAATTAAATAAGGCAAAACAATTAATGACAACATATTTAGCTGGATTTTCACTTGGAATGTCTCTTATCCTAGTAATTGGCTCTCAAAATTCTTTTGTATTAAAACAAGGACTAAAAAAGCAACATGTATTTATCGTTTGTTTTGTTTGTGCACTATCTGATGGAATACTAATTTCTCTCGGAGTGGCAGGCTTTGGTGTTTTTGTGGAGCGACATCCTTCCATAGAAATATTTGCTCGCTATGGAGGAGCAATATTTTTATTTCTATATGCATTATTAAGCTTTAAAGATTCTATCACTAAAAATCATGCTTTAAAGCTAGAAAAAAATAGTCAAAAATCAGTATATAAAGCTGTAATTACCTGTTTAGCATTTACTTGGCTCAATCCTCATGTTTATCTTGACACAGTTATTCTCTTAGGCTCTGTATCAACTAAGTATCAACCATCACAATTAAATTTTGCACTTGGGGCAATACTTGCCTCATTTATATTTTTCTTTTCTCTTGGCTATGGTGCTAGATTACTAGCACCGATATTTAAAAACCCTAAAGCATGGAAAATTTTTGATTTTAGTATAGGTTTTATAATGCTAACAATATCTTATTCCCTAGTTAACAGTCCATAATGTTAAAATCATAAATGAAACATAACCTTATGTTGATGTTATATTCAAAATATAAAAAATGCAAAGAT
>CAZDRI010000029.1:0-17810 GCA_964508055.1 uncultured Thiotrichales bacterium | reverse complement strand
GTGTTTGGGCAAATATAAGTGATTTAGATAAAAAATATCATGATGAGGAATGGGGCAGAGAAGTCCATTCTTTCGTTCCCAAGCTCCTGCTTGGGAATGCGTGCTTAGTAAGCAATTATATCCTTTCGTTCCCAAGCAGGAGCTTGGGAACGAGTTGATGTTAAAATCATAAATGGAACTAACCTTATGTTGATGTTATATTCAAAATATAAAAAATGCAAAGATGTGTTTGGGCAAATATAAGTGATTTAGATAAAAAATATCATGATGAGGAATGGGGTAGAGAAGTCCATGATGATAGATTATTATTTGAATTTCTAACTCTTGAGGGAGCTCAGGCTGGTCTTAGCTGGACTACTATTTTAAAAAAGCGTGTAGGTTATAGAAAATCTTTTGATAATTTTGATGTCAAAAAAATTGCTAACTACTCTCCAGCTAAAATAGCTGAGTTATTACAAAACCCTGAAATAATAAGAAATAAACTTAAAATAAATTCCACTGTTACTAATGCTAAGGCTTTTTTAGATGTAGTCCAAGAATTTGGTAATTTTGATAAATATATATGGTCATTTGTTAACTATAAGCCAATTCAAAATAAGTTTAAAGAAATAGCTGAAGTTCCTGCTAATACAAAAGAATCAGATTTGATGAGTAAAGACTTAAAAAAAAGAGGCTTTAAATTTGTTGGCTCAACTATTTGCTATGCTTTTATGCAAGCAACTGGAATGGTAAACGACCATCTAACAACTTGTTTTTGTCATAAATTATGTGATAAGTAAATTTTTAACTCCCAGTTGAGCCAAAACCTCCTTCTCCCCTATGGGTTTCATGAAATTCAGCTACTACTTCAAATTTAGCTTTTATAACTGGTAAAAATACTAATTGAGCGATTCTATCACCTATTTTAATTACAAAATCATCATTACTTCTATTCCAAATTGAGACAAATATTTGTCCTTGATAATCAGAATCAATTAAACCAACTAAATTACCAAGCACAATTCCATTTTTATGCCCAAGCCCTGAACGAGGTAGGATTGTTGCACAGATATTATCATCTCCCATATTAACAGCTATGCCAGTGGGTATTAATCTTGTCTCACCTGCTTTTATTATAGTATCCTTATCAAGCATAGCTTTTAAGTCCATACCAGCTGAACCGTGTGTTTCATACTGTGGTAATGGGAAATTTTTATTTATTCTATCATCTAATATTTTTACTTCTATATTTTTCATTTATAAAACTCCATCCTAGTTAAAACTAATATCGTTATTATTAGTTATTGTTAATACACTTATTTTATCTTTATGCCAATCACCTAAGACAATTCTTTGATAATTAATATTATTATGAATATTTTGTCTATGAGTATGACCATGAATTAATGTAGTATTTGGATATTTACTCATTAATTCAGCTACAGTTTTTTTATTAACATCCATTATTTCATGAGGTTTGTTTTTATTTGTTTTTTTGCTATTTTCACGCAAATTTTTTGCTATTGCTATTCTCTCAGTCTTTGATTTTTTAAAATATTCTTTTATATTATTTTCATCTCTTATATTTTTTCTAAATTGTTGATATTCAACATCATCAGTACATAAGCTATCACCATGCATTAATAGATATTTTTTATTGTATAAATTAAGTAAATAAGGCTCTGGGATAATTTTAACTCCACTTGCTTTTTCAAAATCATTAGCTAATAAAAAATCCCTATTACCTTTGATGATAAATGTTGGAACTTTTTTAGCTAATTTTTTTAATAAAGTGATAACTTCTGCATAATATGCTAAAGAAATATCATCTCCTAAATAACTTTCAAAAAAATCACCCAATATAAATAAATTATCAGCTTTTTGAGTATTTGGATTATTACAAAATTTTATAAAATTATTAATTTCTAATCTACTTTTAGAATCTAAGTGAAGATCAGAAATAAATAAACTAAAAGCCATCTTATAATTATGAAATACTTGCTTTTATAATCACTACATTATTAACAGGAACATCGTCATGACCAAATTTTGAAGTTGTAGCTACTTCTTTAATTTTATCAACTACATCTTCTCCTTTAGAGACTTTACCAAAAACACAATAACCCCAACCATCCATAGTTTTTGCTCTATGATTTAGGAAATTATTATCTTTTACATTAATAAAAAACTGTGAAGATGCTGAATCAGGGTCCGTTGTTCTTGCCATAGCTATGGTGTATTTATCATTACTAATATTATTATCAGCTTCATTTTTAATTGCTGCATTAGTTGGCTTTTGGTTCATATTTTCATCAAATCCCCCACCTTGAATCATAAAATTATCAATAACTCTATGAAAAATCGTGCCATCATAAAAACCAGCATTAATATAATTAATAAAATTTTTTGTGGTGATTGGTGCTTTATCCTCAAAAAGCTCTAATTCAATATTGCCCATATTAGTTTGTATAATAATCATATAAACTTTCCTTTTAAAAGTTAGAATTTTAGTATAAAATTACCAAGTTTTATATTATTATTTTAAGGATTTAGATGTACGCAGTAATTAAAACTGGTGGTAAGCAATATAGAGTTAACGAAGGAGACACTCTAAAAGTAGAAAAATTAACTGTTGATGCTGGTAAAGAAGTAGTCTTTGATGAAGTGTTACTATTAAATGATGGCAAAAAAATAGAAGTTGGAACTCCTATAATAAAAAAGGCAAAAGTATCTGCCACAGTAGAAAAACATGGTAAGGATAAAAAAATCAATATCATAAAATTTAGAAGACGCAAACACTCAATGACAAAACAAGGGCATCGTCAATTATTTTCAAAAATTAAAATAAATAAAATAAGTAAATAAATGAGGATTAATAATGGCTCATAAAAAAGCAGGTGGTAGCACTAATAACGGTAGGGATTCCATATCCAAAAGATTAGGAGTAAAACGCTATGGCGGTGAAGCAGTATTAGCAGGTAATATTTTAGTTAGACAAAGAGGCACTAAATTTCACCCAGGTACAAATGTTAAAAAAGGTGGGGATGATACTCTTTTTGCAATAACATCTGGTAAAGTATTATTTGAGAAAAAAGGTAAATATAATCGCCAATATGTAAGTGTTGTTAGCGAATAAAATACAACTTTTAAGTATAATAAAAAAGCTCTTTTTTAGAGCTTTTTTATTTTGGAGCTAAATAATATGAAAAACGCCATACTATTCCCAGGTCAAGGTTCACAATCAAAAGCTATGCTAAGTGAACTATACGATAGTTTTGATGAAGTTAAAACTGTATTTAAGACCGCAGCTGAGGTATTAAATTTTGATTTATATGATTTAATTCAAAATGATGAATTGAAACTTAATCAAACTATAAACACTCAACCAGCAATGTTAGCAGTAGGATACGCTTGTTATAAAGTACTTAAAAGTAAAACAAATATTAATCCTATATGCTTAACCGGGCACAGCTTAGGTGAATATACTGCTTTAGTAGCAGCTGGTTATATAGATTTTGATAAAGCAATAGCTTTAGTAAGAAAAAGAGGCGAATTGATGCAATCTGCTGTAAAAAATTCTCAGGGTGCTATGGCTGCTATATTAGGTTTAAATGATGATGTAGTTATAAAATTATGTGCTGAAAATAATGATAATGATGCTGGAATAGCTGAAGCAGCAAACTTTAATTCACCTAATCAAGTGGTAATATCAGGAAATAAAGATGCTGTTAATAAAGTGTGTAATATGGCTAAGGATAATGGCGCTAAAATGGCTGTAATGCTACCAGTTAGTGTGCCATCACATTCATCATTAATGAAAGATGCTGCAAAAGAATTTGCCTTAGAAATTAAAAAAACTGAATTTAAAATGGGAAATATTGCAGTTATGCACAATGTTGATACTAGCATATCTAAAAATGTTGATAAAATTAAGGAAAAATTAATTAAACAATTATATAGCCCTGTATTATGGACTCAAACTATCAAAAAATTAACATCAGAACTTAAAATAAATACCATGATAGAGTGTGGGCCAGGCAGGGTGCTTACTGGATTAAATAGACGCATTAATAGAAGATTAAATACATTAATGGTATTTGATAATAATAGTCTTAATAAAACAATAGAAGGAATACAAAATGCTTAAAGATAAAATAGCTCTTATAACTGGAGCAAGTAGAGGGATAGGTCAAGCAATAGCTTTAAAATTAGGTAATAATGGTGCTACAGTAATAGGCACGGCTACTAGTGTTAACGGTGCGGAAAACATTACAAAAATATTTAAAGATAATAATATAAAAGGTAAAGGCTTAAAGCTAAATGTAACTAATGATAATGAAATAAATGAAGTAATAGCAAATATAAAACAAGAATTTGGAGTAATAAGTATCTTAGTAAATAATGCTGGTATAACTAGAGATAACCTACTTATGCGTATGAAAGATTCTGAATGGAACGACATCATAGCAACAAATTTAAGCTCTGTTTATAAAATGTCAAAAGCTGTCCTAAGAGATATGATGAAATTAAAATACGGCAAAATAATAAGTATAGCTTCTGTTGTAGGTGCTATGGGTAATGCTGGGCAATCTAACTATGCAGCAGCTAAAGCTGGGATTATGGGTTTTAGTAAATCTCTAGCTCGTGAAGTTGGCACTCGTGGTATTAGAGTTAACACAATTGCACCTGGATTTATTAAAACTGATATGACAGATAAAATACCTGAAGCCCAAAAACAAGCATTAATTGCACAAATACCTTTAGCAAAATTAGGCTCACCTGAGGATATTGCAAATACTGCATTATTTTTAGCAGCTAAAAGTGGTGATTATATAACAGCCCAAACTTTACATATCAATGGCGGGATGTATACAGTTTAATTTATTACACTTCCTAAAAACTATTATTTCCTTAATATATGCAAATATTCAGTAGTTTTAATGGCTTTGTAAGTTCTGTTTTTTTCTTTATCTGCTTTAAAGCGTTGATGTTCTGTAGTAATTAAATCATATTTACCATATTTTTTCATAATATTTTTAATGTCTTTATCACTCATTAAGCCTTCATTATTGTAACTCAGAAAGATATATTCAAACTTTGCTTGTTTTATTAACTCAGAAAAACTTTCTTTAACTTTATTTTTCGAGCAATAATTGGAGCGATAATAATTTCTTAAACCTGTTTTTCCTTTAGGAATAAAGTTATCATACAGAGCAATAGTATTCAATAAATGATAATTTGCACCATATTGCCTTGTATTGTAAGGAGGGTCTAAATATAAAATATCTCCTTCAATTTTTTTTATTAGCTTATTAGAATTTTCGTTAAAAACTTTATGCTTTGAAGCATTAATTTCAAACCAAGCAGGTTTTAACGACATTTTATTTTGAGCAGTTCTTTTAATGTGTTTTAAGAATGCACCATACACTGACGCAGTATTTGCAACTTTATCAGCACTTTCTAATAATGAAGCTAATAAAAAATAATATAAGTTATTATTTATCTTTTTTTGTTTTTTCCACTTTTCTATGCTAATTCTAATAGTATCAATTTTCTTACCATTTTCATCACTAAAATATTGCCTCCCACTACCACTACCTAAGCAGTAATGTTTATAAATGAACCCGTTATTAATTATTGGCAACTGCTCTAATTCATTTATGTATTGTTGAGCATTTGCTATTTCTATATGATTTTCAATATAATTCTTGTTAAGAATATAGCTATAAAATTCAATGTCATTACTGATTACAGACTTGACTTTTGATTTAAATATACGAGCAACAACTCCTGTTCCTGCAAAAATATCACAAAAGATTTTATCTTTTAAATCATCAATAACAGTTTCACAGATGGTCTTTTGTAAAAAAGATAATAATTTATATTTTGAACCAATATAGTTCATTTTTTATCACTATCAACAATAAGCTCTTTAGGACTTACTTCTAAAAACTTTGCTAACTTAATTACATTGCTTTTAATCGGTATAAATTTATCCGATAAAATATTTGACAACTGGTTTTTAGATATTCCTAACATAGCTGCTAACTCACTTTGGGTATTGATTTGTTTTTTAGCCATCAATTCTTTAACTTTAAATTTATTTATTTTCAAAATTATACCTTATATAGTAAAAAATACAATTATATTATTAATATAATCAAAGTTATTTATTAACTATTTTGTTCAGTTCTTTTCGCCATTTGTATGGGTCATACCAAAAGCAGCCACTACATCCATTTTCATCATTCTTTGTTTTTCCTTGCCATCTTTCATTACCTTGATACCAAAAATTAATGCCAGGAAAACTCCCTCTAACTTCATCTTTAAAGCATTTTTCACAATATCTAGACTTTAACAAGTTATTACTTCTATTCAATAAAATAAACTTTGCTCTAATATCTTTTTCGCTAATAGTTAATTTATATTTAATCTCATCATTGTCCCATCTTACTTGGGGAAATTTATGGTCAATTTCTAATTGATTTGGTGAAATTTTTCTTAAAAACAAGGCTTCTTCATTATCAAATATTCTTTTAATTTTTTTAGCTAATTTTTGAGAAATACCACATCGTTTTTTTGTTTTATTTAATATTTTTAATGTTTTTAGTTTTCTGTGTATTGTGCTAGATTTACAATTTTCACAAGCTATCTTTTTATACCAATTTCCTTTTTCATCTTTATCTAGTTGGATGCCTTTTTCTTGTCTCCAAACCTGCCAGGTTTTTGCCTGACCAGATTTTAGTTCACATTTTGTACAATGCCATTTTAAATCTTTTAAAACTTCCCAGTCATAATATGCTGTTGTTTTTCCTCTAAATGGGTTGACCATTAAAACTCCTTTTTAAAAATAAAGATATATTCATGTTTGAAAATATAATAATCGCTTTTTAATGCTCTATAACGCCAAATACCTCCAACTCCTAATTTGCCACGATTACCTTCAATATTTTTAACAATTATACCTTTGAGTTTAACTTTAAAATTTCGCTTTATCATATCCATACAATAAAACCCAAGAGGTAATACTTCACTATTTCTATAAACATCACCTACCACTAAAGCAAAATATCGTTCTTTATCTAAATATTTAAGCGTATTTTCACAAGCTATATTAAATTTTTGCACAAATTTATTAATATCGTTAATTTTAGATAAATCTTTTTTATTATTAGAAAATTTAATAATATCCATATAAGGCGGGTGCATTAATATAAACTGTACTTTTTTGTTCTTTAATACATCTGATACTTCTTCACTATTTGTTGCATCACATTCTGAAATTTTAAATTTTGTTTTGGTCCCTTTCATCTGTTTATTTACATAATCAATCATTTCTGAGTTAATATCTATACCAATGTATTCTCTTTGTAACTTTTCACATTCAAAAAGTGTAGTGCCACTTCCCATAAAAGGCTCAAAAACAACTTCATTTCTTTTTGTATAACGATTAATTAGTTGATTAGGAATTTGTGGAATAAAATTGCCATGATAAATGTTTTTATGTTTACCAGAATTATCTCTTTTATCTATTAACCATAGACTATTAACATTTATATCTAACTCTCTCCAAACAGATAAGTCTAATTCGTTAAATTTATTCATAATTTACAATAAAAATAAAAAATTTATAGATTATTTTAAACAAATCTCAGTCTGATTTTCAGCTACAGTAAGCCTTTAATAATATCAACTATCTCAATATCATCCCACTCAAGAGAGCCTATATATCCATAATGGATTTTATTATTTTTATTTACAATAAAGCTAGTAGGATATGCATATACATTCCAGTCTATGACTATTTTGCCATCTAAGTCTAATAAAGCTGGAAAATCAAATTTAATTTTATCTTTAAATTTTAAAATATCCTCTTTTGATTCACCAATATTAACTGCTATTATTTTAAAATTCTCACTAGCTAATTTATTTTTAAGTCGCATAAGTGATGGCATTTCTTTGACACAAGGCTTACACCATGATGCCCAAAAATTAACTAATACAACACTGCCTTTAATACTTTTAGAATTAAAGTCATTTCCTTTTAAATCTTTAGTTTTAATGATAGGAGCGTCAATTTTTTTAGAAAACTCTTTTAATTTGCCAGCCTTATTGCTTTTTGAGCCTTTGTTAGTACTAGTATTTTTAAATTTAGTTATTTTTGCTACATTTATATTAGCCATTAGCTTTATAGCACTAATATACATAGCAGCTAATTTATTTTTTAAATTAATATCTTTGTCAGTTAAATCTTCATCTGGACGCATATGAAAGCCGCCTCTGATACCAGCTAATTTATGCACAAAGACTTGAGAGCCTCCAGTTTTAAGCACTCCTGCAATTTCATTAGCTCTGAAATATTTGGTAGAAAATTGAGGTAATAACATATAAATTGGTAAATTACTATGTTTTGCTATTTCTACATAATTTGCCTTAGATTCAAGATTAGAGCTAGTTATAAGATGTGGCGTATGAAAAATATGCCCTTTAACAAACTTAGAATTAGGATATTTTATTTGCCATTGATATGCAGCATCTAAAGCTAACTTTGCTCCTCTACCACTAGTAATAAAATATAGTTCTTGGTATTTTTTAATTTTCAACTCTTCTAATAAAAGAATTAAATCACTTACAGAAAATTTATCAATACTATTACGGGTTTTATTAACCATATAACTACTATGTAAATCTAATGCCCAAGTATCAAATCCCATCAAAGATAACTCTTCTGCAGAATTTATATAACCATTACCAAATCCTCTTTCTGATGGTAGGTATAAAAAAATCTTATCATTATCTGCTTCAAATACTCTAACACTTATCTCACTTCCTGAAGATAGTTCTACATCTTTATTATCAGCATAAGAAATTGATAAGCTTATTAAGAACAGTAAAACACTAGTTATTGAAAAAATTATATTTTTATTCATTAATATGCTCACACAACTATATTGACCAATTTATTAGCTACAACAATTACTTTTCTAATTTCTTTACCTGCAGTAAATGTTATTACATTGTCTTGTTTTAATGCTATAGATTCTAATTTATCCTGGGTAATATTGTTTGCTACTTTTACTCTTGCTCGCAATTTGCCATTTACCTGCACAATAACCTCAATACTATCTTGAACTAATAAGTCTTCATTATATTTTGGCCATTTTTCATTAATAATAGCAGTCTTATTGCCTAGCTGTTGCCAAAGATAATGACAAACATGAGGGATAATAGGAGATAAAACCAATAGTATTATATTAATGCTCTCTCTCATAACTTTTAAGCCAGATACACTATTATCATTAAATTTTACTAAATGATTACTTAACTCCATCATTGCAGCAATTGCAGTATTAAAAGCATATCTATGTCCAATATCATTACTTGCTTTTTTAAGAGCATTATGAGCTTGAAAACGCATTTCTTTTTGTGATTTTAAATCTTGGCTTGACTCATTACTTGTAGCATTTAAATATTGATAAACTAAACGATAAAGTTTATTAATAAACCTATGTGCACCTTCAAGAGCACTATCAGACCATTCTAAATCTTGAGTAGGAGGGGAGGCAAATAATATAAATAATCTAACAGTATCAGCACCATATTTTTCAATTATCTGTTGGGGGTTAACAGTATTGCCTAAGGATTTTGCCATTTTAGCACCATCTTTTAAAACCATACCTTGAGTTAATAAATTAGTGAAAGGCTCATCATATTGTATTAAGCCTTCATCTCTTAATAATTTATTAAAAAATCTAGCATACAAAAGATGTAATATTGCATGCTCAATGCCTCCAATATATTGATCTACTGCTAACCAATAATCCGCTCTTGCATCTAATATTTTCTCATTTTGGTCTGGACAAGCATAGCGAGCAAAATACCATGATGATTCAACAAAGGTATCAAAAGTGTCTGTTTCTCTTTTAGCCTTTTCTCCACATTTTGGACATTTAGTATGGTAGAACTCTTTTATTTTTGCAAGTGATGAAGTTTTTTCAATTACTACATTTTCTGGCAATACTACTGGTAAGTCTTCTTCTGGCACAGCTTGTGTCCCACAGCTAACACAATTAATAATGGGAATAGGACAGCCCCAATAGCGCTGTCTTGATATTCCCCAATCGCGTAATCTATAATTTATTTTTTCTTCACCTAAATTATCTTTTGCTAATTCTTTTTTTAGCGCTTGAAATGCTGCATCAAAATTAAGCCCATCAAATTTCCTTGAGTTAATTAAAGTGCCTTTGCCAGTGTATATTTTATTAGCAGTAGTTTTTTCTGTTTTAGGTGGCTTTATTACTTCTTTAATAGCTATATTATATTTTTTAGCAAACTCATAATCTCTTTCATCATTTGCAGGCACACTCATTACCGCACCTGTGCCATAACTCATTAAAACAAAATTTGCTATCCAAATAGGTATTTTTTCTTTTGTAATTGGATGAATACAGAAAAAACCAGAATTAATGCCTTTTTTTTCCATAGCTTCAATATCAGCTTCTGATGTTGACATAGCTTTACAATTTACTATGAATTCTTCTATTTTTGGATTAAGTTTAGCTGCTTTATTTGCAATTGGGTGCTCAGTTGCAATAGCCATATAAGTAACGCCCATTAAAGTATCAGGGCGAGTGGTAAATACTGCTAAGTCTTTGCCATCTTCTGTTTTAAAAATAATTTCTAAACCTCTGGATTTGCCAATCCAATTTCTTTGCATTGTTTTAACTCTTTCTGGCCAACCTTCAAGTTTATCTAAATCAGCTAATAACTCTTCGGCATAATCAGTAATCCGCATAAACCATTGTGGAATTTGTTTTTTCTCAACTTCTGCACCAGAACGCCAGCCTTTACCATCTATCACCTGTTCATTTGCTAGGACTGTTTTATCTACAGGGTCCCAATTTACCTCAGCCATTTTTTTATAAACAATTCCTTTATTGAAAAGTTTAGTAAATAACCATTGTTCCCATTTGTAATATTTAGGATGACAAGTTGCTATCTCTCTTGACCAATCATAAGCAAAACCTAACTCTTTTAGCTGCCACTTCATATATTTAATATTTTCATAAGTCCATTTTGCTGGAGCTACATTATTCTCCATTGCAGCATTTTCAGCAGGTAAACCAAAAGCATCCCAACCAATAGGTTGTAATACATTCTTACCTTGCATCCTCATAAAGCGGCTTATAACATCTCCTATACTATAGTTGCGTACATGTCCCATATGTAATTTACCGCTTGGATAAGGAAACATTGATAAACAATAAAATTTTTCTTTATTTTTATCTTCTATAACTTTAAAAGAGTTACTATCATCCCAATATTTTTGAGCTTCTTCTTCAATTTCTTTTGCTTGATAAATTTGTTTCATTTTCTATAATAAATTACAAAATCATAATCATAATTATTCTTATCATCTTTTTTGAAAGATTCTCTACTTGATTCCTGCCAGTCATTTTTGTTTAATACAGGAAAAAAAATATCCCCATTAAATTTATGCTTAATTTCAGTTATATAAAGTTTATCACACCTCAATAAAGTATCATTAAAAATTGAAGCTCCACCAATTATCATAACCTCTTTATCTTTTTTGCATAAATTTAAGGCATCATTTATGCTTAATACTACATCACATCCTTTAGCATTGAAGTTAGTATTTCTTGTTATAACAATATTTCTTCTATCAGGTAATGGTCTGCCTATAGATTCATAAGTTTTACGCCCCATAAGTATTGGTTTTCCTAAGGTCATTTTCTTAAAATATGCTAAATCAGCAGGTATATGCCAAGGCAGATCATTATTTTCACCTATAAGATTATTTTCATCCATTGCAACAATAATTGAAATTAACATTGTATTGACTTTATTAAAAATTTGATATTTTACTTTACATTGGTTAGGGTTAGCTATTGATAATTATTTTAAAAACAAGCTTAAAATTATTTGTTGATTTTTTAGTGCATAGAAAGTTTACATATTGTTTTTATGTGTTCAAAAAACGCATTTTTTGAACACTTTAACTATTATATATATTAAAATGATGCATTTTTGAACACATAATTATAAAACTATTAAATGCAAAAATTAGCACAAATTATTAAAAGTAATCAATTTGAGACAGTATCTATTTTAAAAGAGCTAAATATAGCTAATCGTTATTTAGGTGAACTTAAAGGTTTATGTCAAAGCATCCCTAATCAATCTATATTAGTAAACACTTTAACTTTACAAGAGGCACAAGATAGTTCAGAAATTGAAAATATTATAACTACTCAAGATGAAATTTTTAAGTTTCGCTTACAACCAAAATATAAGAACATTGCAGCAAAAGAAGTTAATAATTATGGCATAGCTCTAAACGATTTTGCTCAAAAATTAAACAAAAATAATCTTATTACTATTAATATGATTATTGCAGCACAAAAGATTATCAAAGGTAATGAAGCTGGCATTAGAAAACAAAAAGGAACTGCTTTAATTAGTTGTTTAGTTATAATAAAACCGATTGGATGATATTAACTTCTATGCATCCTTGTATAATTCGTGCTATTAGCATGAGCTATGCACTAGATACTGTTCGCATTTAATGAAGTTAAATATAGGGGATAGGTGCTAACCTGAACTACAGATTTTTAAAATCTTAGTGTGACAACAACATCTCTATCCCCTTACCCAATCGCCATTGGGTAGTGTAAGTTAAAACTATCAAAAAAAATTGATTATTTACACGGATATTTAAGATACAAGGGTGACAAAATATTTCATGTCATGCTGAATTTATTTCAGCATCTCATAAGTCTTTCATAGACCCTGAAACAAGTCCAAGGTGACCAAAGCATTAAACGGTTAGATTTTTTTAAATTTATTCTATTTTCTACCTATTCAATGCAATAGCCTTATTTTGTATATCTCATACAGTTTGCACCACTTATAAATCATTTAGGAATAATTCTATATTATTGATTCTTGTAAAATCATTTTGCATTTCTTTATTAATAATTAATTTATTATCATTTTTTATAAATTTATAAACTTGTGGTTGTGATTGAATAAGATTAATAATTTTCATAGGATCAATATTTGGGCTTTCTGTAAAAATAATAATAGCATTATTATCAGTTAATATTATTTTCTTAATACCAATATTCTTTGCTGTCATTTTTAATTTAGTGTTTAAAAATAAATTTTTTATAGCTTCTGGCAATATTCCAAATCTATCCATCATTTCAAATTCTATATCTTTTAACTCTTTTGGATTTAATGCATTAGCGATACGCTTATAAAACATAAGTCGCATATGAACATCTGGCAGATAATCACTAGGAATAATACAAGAAATACCACAATCTACTTCAATATCATCTATTGCCTTTGTTAAATCAAAAGATATGTTTTTCTTCATTGCATTAATAGTTCTATCAAGTAATTCACGATAGAGATTAAAGCCAATTTCTTGGATTCTACCGCTTTGATTTTCACCTAATAATTCGCCTGCACCTCTAATTTCTAAGTCATGATTAGCCAGCATAAACCCAACTCCTAATTCTTCTAAAGATTCAATTGCATCTAAGCGCTTTTTAGCATTTTTTGATAAAGAATGAAATGATTTTACAATTAAATATGCATAAGCTCTATGATGAGAGCGACCTACTCTACCTCTTAATTGATGTAATTGAGATAACCCAAAGTTTTGTGCATCGTTAATAATAATAGTATTAGCTGAAGGTATATCAATACCATTTTCAATTATTGTAGTGCAGACTAATATTTTAAATCTTTGATGATAAAAATCTTGCATCACTAACTCTAATTCTTTAGTAGGCATTCTGCCATGAGCTACTCTTATTTTTGCTTTAGGGACAAGTTTTGCAATTGTTTTAGCCATATTATCAATGCTATCAATATCGTTGTGAAGTACAAAAATTTGTCCCCCGCGATGAAGTTCACGCATACACGCTTCTTGTAACAGTGCATCATCCCATTCATTAACAAAAGTTTTTACAGCTAGTCTTTTAGCAGGATGAGTAGCTATAATTGACATTTCTCTTAGTGCACCTAATGCCATGCTAAGAGTTCTTGGTATAGGTGTTGCAGTCATAGTAAGAATATCGCATTCGCCCCGAATAGCTTTAAAAAATTCTTTTTGTCTTACTCCAAATCTATGTTCTTCATCAATAATTACTAAACCTAATTTTTTATATTTTATGTTTTTTTGTAATAACTTGTGGGTCCCTATTATTATGTCAATCTTACCTGCAGCAAGTTTTGCTATTATTTCTTTTTGCTGTTTTTGAGTTTTAAACCTAGATAGCATTTCAATATTTACTCCATGCATAATAAACCTTTCTTTAAATGTTTTGCAATGTTGGTCTGTTAATAAAGTTGTGGGAACCAAAACAGCAACTTGTTTATTATTTTCTACAGCTAAAAATGCAGCTCGCATAGCAATTTCTGTTTTACCAAAACCAACATCACCACATATTAATCTATCCATTGGTTTAGATGAGGTCATGTCTTTTAAAATATCAATTGTTGCATTAATTTGATCTTCGGTTTCTTCAAATGGAAATTGACTAATAAAAGAAGTGTAAGAGTCGGAAGGTTCTATAAAACGAGTTGTTTTTTTGTTTTCTCTTCTAGCATAAATTTCTAATAACTCAGTTGCAATATCGTATATTGTTTCTTGAGCTTTTTTCTTAATTTTTGCCCATTGTTGTGAACCTAATCTATGTAAAGGTGCATTTTCAATTGCAACAGATGAATACCTGCTTACTAAGTTAAGAGATGTTATAGGTACTAATAATTTTGAATTATTAGCATATTTTATTTTTAAAAACTCTTGCTCTTCATCGTCATGTTTTATAACCTCTAAACCTAAATAACGCCCAACTCCGTAAGACTCATGAACTACAGGGTCGCTTATATTCAACTCTACTAAATTTTTAATACTATCAGTAAAGTCTTTGTGCTTTGCTCTGCGTATTCTTTGTTGCTTAACAACTGATTCACCAAAAATATTTGTTTCAGTAATTATTGCAATATCATTTAATAGCAAGCCTTTTTTAATTGTAGATAAGCAAATAGCTAAAGGAGTTTTTGAGGTTATAAAAGAATGATAATCTTTGGTATTATCAGGATTTATATTATGATTATTTAATAAATCAATTAATAGCTCTTTTCTTGATAAAGATTCAGCTAATAATAATATTCTTCCTTTAAATTTCTTAATAAAATTTACCAATCTTTGTAAAGGATTTGGAGCTTGATTTTGGATAGTTAAAGGAGTTAATAATTTAGTTGGATAATTTATAGAATTAACATTTTCATTTTCTAATTTTGATGGTTGTAATACTATTTGAGATAATGGCTTTATTTTTGAAAATAATTCCTCTTTAGATATAAAAATATTATTTGGAGGGAGTGGAGGTCTATCTATATCATTTTTTGTTTTTTTATAGCGTTTATCAATATCTATAAATAATTTATCTACTTTAGTAACTAATTTTGTTTGGCGAAAAACAATTAAATCTTTAGGAAGATAATCAAATAAAGTGCAAGTAGTGTCAAAAAACAAAGGTAGATAAAATTCTATACCTGCTGGAAATCTATTATCACTAACTTCGCTATATATATAGCTTGAGGTGTTAGTAAATATATTTTGATATTTTTTTAAAAACTTTGTAACTGCATCTTTATCAGTAGCTATTTCTTTAGCAGGTATAAGAGATATTTCTTTAACATTTGCAATTGATAATTGTGATTGTGAGTCAAAAGTGCGAATTGATTCAACATCTTCATCAAATAAATCTACTCTATAAGGTTTTTTTGCAGCAGATGGAAAAATATCTATTATTGAGCCTTTAACATTAAACTCACCATGCTCCATAACAGTAGTTACTCGGTTATATCCTATTTTTATAAGTTTTGCAGTTAGAGAACTCAAATTTATTTTATCAGCAACCTTTATAAAAAAACTTTTGCTTTGGATAAAGTCTTTAGGACAAAGTCTTTGGATGAGGGCTTCAATAGTTACTATGATAATTGTGCTTTTAAAACTTTTAGCCTTATTTAATAAGTTAAGTCTAGTAGCAGTAATATCTTGGTGTGGTGAAAATATATCATAAGGTAGAACCTCCCAATCAGGAAAATCAAACACCTTGATATTATTATTTGAATTATAAAAATCTATTTCTTCTTTAATTTCATTAGCATTATTAATATCATCAGCTATAAATAAGGCAACACCTTTATTTATCCTTATGTATTCAACTATAGCAAGTGCTAAAGAACTATTTTTAAGATTGCCCCAGTAACTTTTAAATTGTTTTTTTGCTTCAAGATAATTTGATTTATCTATTAGTAAGTTCATAACACACTAATATTTTCATTTTTTAACATTTTGATTAATTTTATAATAGGCAATCCTATTAAAGTGTTAGGGTCATCTCCTTTTAATTTTTTAAATAAAGCTATGCCTAAACCTTCAGATTTAAAACTCCCTACACAATTATATGGCTTATCTTTTTTAAGATAATTAGTTATTTCGTTATCTGTCAATTTTCTAAATGTTACTTCATAACAATCAACATCTAATTGCATATTATTAGTATAGGTATTAAATAGGCAAATACTGGTAAAAAATGTAATAGTCTTATCAGAGCTTTTTTTTAATTGCTTAAATGCATTATCAAAATTATTTGGTTTAGTAAGGAGTTTATTACCTAATACAGCATTTTGGTCAGAAGCAATAATAATACCTTGATGTTTTTTACTTACTTCATATGCTTTTTCTTTAGCTAATCTTAATGTTAGCTCATCTACTTTTTCAGCCGCTATAGGAGTCTCATCAATATCAGGTGATACACAAACAAAACTTAGCCCTAATTTTGTCAATAATTGTTTTCTATAAGATGAAGAAGATGCTAATATAAGTTGCACTGTAGATAATAGCTAAAATAAAGCAATTTTACCCAAGCATAAGCCACTAAATATAAACTTTAAATGTTAATAAATAACTAAATTTGATATATATTAAATTAAAGTGTTCAAAAAATGCGTTTTTTGAACACATAAAAACAATATGTAAACTTTCTATACACTATAAATTTTTGTCATGCATATTTCCTATTTTAGATAATATATTGATTAATTTATAGTTAAGATAATAGTTTTCTCTACCTAATTTGTGCTTTATCAACAAATTGCCTTGCGTCAGCTTATCAAGATAACGACTAGCTGTTAATCTAGAAACTCCTAAGTCATCTTGTAAAAATTGAATTTTAGTGTAAGGATTTTTAAAAATATTATTGAGTAAATCTTGAGAATATATGGCAGAGTATTGGCTACGAATAATATTTTTATATTCTTGCTGCAATTTTTTTATTTCATTAATTAATATAATGCTTTGTTGTGCAGTTTTATTTACTGCTCTTAACATAAATATAACCCAATATTGCCATCTATTAGCATCTCTAACTTCTTGTAAAAAATAGTAATATTTTTGTTTATTATGATTTATATAACGACTCAAATATAGTATAGGAGTATTTAATAAGCCTTGTTGCACTAAATAAATAATATTGATAATACGACCAATACGACCATTACCATCATAAAAAGGGTGAATGCTTTCAAATTGATGATGAATAATTGCCATTTTTATCAAAGGGTCAATATCTACATCATTTGAAGCATTAATAAATTTCTCTAAATCATTAAGCAGCGGTTGCAGTTCATTAGGATGCGGAGGTGCATATATTATTTTTCCATCTGTTTCACTAATTGTTTAGTTCCACTCTCTTATCCTTCGGATTATACAAAAAACACTCAGG
>CAZDRI010000028.1:0-20556 GCA_964508055.1 uncultured Thiotrichales bacterium | reverse complement strand
GACTCTTTACCTTCTTTACCAAAAGTATTTCTAAGCTGCCTATGTGGCAGTTAACATATTTTATACAAGAAAAATAAAGATGGAACATTTCTAAGCTGCCTATGTGGCAGTTAACCCATATGGCGAATAAAGTCTTTATCTATTGCTTTTCTAAGCTGCCTATGTGGCAGTTAACCTTTAATCATTAAAATCTCATCTTTTCCGTTTTTTCTAAGCTGCCTATGTGGCAGTTAACACTTAATGTAGTCAGTCTGTATAGCTAAAATATTTCTAAGCTGCCTATGTGGCAGTTAACTGTCAGCTGTTAATGTTCTTGAAAAATCTACTTTTCTAAGCTGCCTATGTGGCAGTTAACTAATTGACTCTTTACCTTCTTTACCAAAAGTATTTCTAAGCTGCCTATGTGGCAGTTAACATATTTTATACAAGAAAAATAAAGATGGAACATTTCTAAGCTGCCTATGTGGCAGTTAACGCAGAAAGCTTAACATACAGAGAAGCGATAAATTTCTAAGCTGCCTATGTGGCAGTTAACATTTATAAAGCTGTACTGCTTTAGTTAGCTTATTTCTAAGCTGCCTATGTGGCAGTTAACCCAAATCACTGGATGCTTCAGCAGATTTTATATTTCTAAGCTGCCTATGTGGCAGTTAACAAGCAGTGCAGAAAGGCATATTTACTTTGAAATTTCTAAGCTGCCTATGTGGCAGTTAACTTATTCTTAAATCTATACCGTGCAACTCTGACTTTCTAAGCTGCCTATGTGGCAGTTAACTTCTTTCAAGTTTACGATGGCGGCGCTCTTTTTTTCTAAGCTGCCTATGTGGCAGTTAACGCCTTCTTAATAACAATAATAAAATTTCACTATTTCTAAGCTGCCTATGTGGCAGTTAACAGTTTGTTAAAGAATATTTGAAGTGTGGCGTTTTTCTAAGCTGCCTATGTGGCAGTTAACATAAAGATAAATTCCCAATATTAAACCTAATATTTCTAAGCTGCCTATGTGGCAGTTAACAAAGACGAAATTTTAATGATTAAAGCTAAGTCTTTCTAAGCTGCCTATGTGGCAGTTAACAAAACATAATGGAATAATTATACCTTTCGGTTTTTCTAAGCTGCCTATGTGGCAGTTAACCGTAATCTTGGGAATACCAACCCACCGAATATTTTCTAAGCTGCCTATGTGGCAGTTAACCTTTAATAATTTCTTTTTGTATCTTTAAATCATTTCTAAGCTGCCTATGTGGCAGTTAACAGTTAAGAAGTGAAAACGCTGATATGATAAGTTTTCTAAGCTGCCTATGTGGCAGTTAACTTAAATTTATTTTGGTGGCATACGCCGAATGGTTTCTAAGCTGCCTATGTGGCAGTTAACTTAGAAAATCAAGCAACTGATTTAGCAGTTGTTTTTCTAAGCTGCCTATGTGGCAGTTAACTTTCATATTTTTTATTTGTTACAAAAAAAAGATTTCTAAGCTGCCTATGTGGCAGTTAACTGCAATAAAAAGTAGGGATTTTTTCTACTTTTTTTCTAAGCTGCCTATGTGGCAGTTAACTAAACTCCAAACTTCATAGTCAGTTTTTTGCTTTTCTAAGCTGCCTATGTGGCAGTTAACCATATCGTACCTTTAACAGATACAGTGCATGTTTTCTAAGCTGCCTATGTGGCAGTTAACCCGTGAACAAGACACGGGTGAAGTCTTTGATTTTTCTAAGCTGCCTATGTGGCAGTTAACGCAAATGGGGTTTAGATTTAGAATTAACAAAATTTCTAAGCTGCCTATGTGGCAGTTAACATAACAATAAAAATTACACAATCAACGAGATTTTTCTAAGCTGCCTATGTGGCAGTTAACCTGTTTTTGATGATTTTTCTAACCAACTCTGATTTCTAAGCTGCCTATGTGGCAGTTAACTTATCAATATCTATAGTTCCTGCTACACTAGTTTTCTAAGCTGCCTATGTGGCAGTTAACACGGCAAAGTAGCAGTCAGCAACAATTTAGCATTTCTAAGCTGCCTATGTGGCAGTTAACCTTTATCATTACTAATAACTGTTTTTGTAGGATTTCTAAGCTGCCTATGTGGCAGTTAACATATAAAAAGTTATTTTGCCCCCCTTTTGAAATTTCTAAGCTGCCTATGTGGCAGTTAACGCAAATGTATAGCTAAAATTCGTGCGCCTCGTTTTCTAAGCTGCCTATGTGGCAGTTAACCATTTTTAAAATCTCCAAAAACTTGCTGTTCTTTTTCTAAGCTGCCTATGTGGCAGTTAACTTTACAAAGCGAAAAATCAAGTAATGGGGGATTTTCTAAGCTGCCTATGTGGCAGTTAACAACTGGATACTTTTTGATGATATTAAAAATGTTTTCTAAGCTGCCTATGTGGCAGTTAACAAAAGTTAAGGAATGGTCCTTACTTTTCAAAATTTCTAAGCTGCCTATGTGGCAGTTAACTCCAACTTTTGTAGCAGATACTATTTTTAACTTTTCTAAGCTGCCTATGTGGCAGTTAACGCTCACCCGAAGGCGGAATTAAAAGAGTTGTATTTCTAAGCTGCCTATGTGGCAGTTAACAAACTTATCTAAATGAAACAGCTTACGCAGTATTTCTAAGCTGCCTATGTGGCAGTTAACTTGCTGATGAAAAATGTAAAAGAGGCTGGTGTTTTCTAAGCTGCCTATGTGGCAGTTAACAAAAAATAAAATATCTCTCTACATTATCAGCATTTCTAAGCTGCCTATGTGGCAGTTAACCCGTAGCTGAACAAGAAATAGATTTGGTCTGCTTTCTAAGCTGCCTATGTGGCAGTTAACTTTCTTTATTTTGGGAAATGGAAGTAGCTGCCTTTCTAAGCTGCCTATATGGCAGTTAACAAAAAACTGGTGAGTGAGCCAGCGGGGGTGCTTTTCTAAGCTGCCTATATGGCAGTTAACAATGGGAACAGCGAATTGAACTTAATTCAGTATTTCTAAGCTGCCTATATGGCAGTTAACAGTTCAAGTTAAAAATCCCAAAAATAAAAATTTTTCTAAGCTGCCTATATGGCAGTTAACGTTCATCACTTTAATCACTTTAATTTATAAAGTTTCTAAGCTGCCTATATGGCAGTTAACTTAAGTCTTAGATCAGTCGTTAAAAGCGGGTTTTTCTAAGCTGCCTATATGGCAGTTAACTTTTATATGCACGCACTACACGAATAGCAGTATTTCTAAGCTGCCTATATGGCAGTTAACACAAAATAACTACTGCTACATCACCAGGGCGTTTTCTAAGCTGCCTATATGGCAGTTAACTTTCTGCATTATTACTTGCAAGTAGTGAAAACTTTCTAAGCTGCCTATATGGCAGTTAACTTTTGACAGCTTGTGATACTTTAAGAACGATATTTCTAAGCTGCCTATATGGCAGTTAACAGCAGACTGATTTAGTTATTTGCTGCTACAAATTTCTAAGCTGCCTATATGGCAGTTAACTTATAAGATTGAAAATGATTTATACAATGCGTTTTCTAAGCTGCCTATATGGCAGTTAACAATAAATTTTAGAAAAAAAATGCAACTATAACAAATATATAGCTAATAAAAAATATTTTTAACAATATTTTTTTGCCAAGTTATAACTATCTGTTTTTTAACAAATTTTTAAAGAGCTATATTTTTTTGGTTAAAAAATTGGCACTGTTGCCTCTTTGCTTAAACCAAAATAATTAAATTTACCTATTAAAGGCTTATCTTTTAATTTACCAAATTTTATAAAAATCCTATACCTATTTGCTGTAGAGGTGCTTTGCAATTCTAAATATGGGTTAGTTAAACTATACATCTTATCTTTATATTGTTTGGCATATTGTTTTAATTCATCTTCTGATAACTTTTCAACTTCTTTTTTATAAATTAATCTACTTCGCAGTTTGGTATTAGTCATTTTCGGTTGAATACGAGAGGTTATTTGATAACCTTTAACTTTATCTGGAACTGATAAGATATTACTTACTCTGCAATAACTAGATAGTCCTCCTAGCCAATTTAGATTTTGTAATTCTTGCAGCCTTTTTTTTCTAGAGTGAATACGAACTGCACAGCCCAATTTAATATTAACTTCAGGAAAACTTACTCCTATATCTGTTGCTTTTAAATCAGATAAGGCTCTATGAAGTTTAGCGTAAACTTTATTTCTTAAAAAAGCAATATCAATTTCTCTATCTGGTAATAACTGTATGCAAATGTAACTATCCATTATTTTTCACTTTTTTTTACTAAACACACCGCCACGGATTAAATTAGCAACAACATAATTTTTATCATCATCTCTAATATCTTTATTTAACCAGTCTATCATTAGATTGTATAAATCATCTTTATTTGGTCTATACGCTACACCTCTTTGAGTAACGGAGCCATAAGGTTCAATTGCAATTGGGGTTTTCTCATCACCAACATCAAATTTTTCAGTATCACTGCTGTCCTGCTTTTGTTTGATAGCATTGCCGTTATACCAAGTATCAATGGTGCGAATAGCATTACCAATTTTGACATTATGCATAGCAGCACAACTATTTAGTTGAAATAGTTTTTTACCTTTTTCGCCGGTATTCATCTCTTGTGATGGAAATACTTCTTGCAATTCATCTAATTTGACAAAGGCATTAATTTTTATAGAAGTAAAATTTTCACCGCTAGTATCAATTAAACCATTATTAATTTTTAAAACTATTTTTGCTAAATCACTATCGTCCTTATTAGTTGTAAAATCTTGCAAGGAAAAATCATAAGCATTAAAAATAAGAGGTTTTTCTTCATCTTGGGTAGTTACTTGAATTTCCACTTGTTCAGCACAAACACGATTACGCCATAAAAAACGCCCATTAACGATATTATAAGCATAACGAAAAGCTAAATCATTTAAACCACTTCTTTTAAAATTATTTACTTTTTCTTCAATTAAATCTTCAAAATTTTTTTCGTTACAAGAAAATGGTATTCCAACATTACCAATAATTCGCATAGTCCAGCTTAATTTTAAAGTATTACAATCTGTTGGAACTACTGCCTTATCATCTCCTGATGCTACAGGATTTGGTTTAGTTTTATCTATGTCTTTTATTCCTGCCGCACTTTGAGTGGAACGATTTTTTCTGGGAGTGATAGCGATAGGCTGCCATAAGTCTTTACCTTTTTTGTTTTTGACTTGATTACGATTTTTCCAAGTTCCGGCACACATAAGCCCATCTGATACTTCTAGTTTGCGCTCAAATGCCAAAACGCTTGGTAGTGTAATTTCATTATTTTTCTTAGTCATTTTTATCTCCTTTTTAAAATATAAAATTTAAATTAATAGTTAATAATCATCCTCTGGGTCCTTATAAACTGTGTTATCATTTTGCTGATTATCATCTTGTTGTTTGCATAAATACCAGTTTTTTTGATAATCATAGTGCCATAAAATTGTTTTAAAGTCACCCATAGTTAAGCGATGAGCACTTAGCCACTCTCCAATACTATGGACTGCTTCCACAAAATATACATCAGTTTTATTATCACGAGTATTGGCTATTTTACCGTTTGAATACTCTTTTGATATTGCTTTATACCCTGTCATAATAGGCACCAAATAACCGTGTTTTGGCTTTGGTAAATATTGCCAGTTAGCGTCAGTATTTTCATTTGGATTACAATATTCTTGCCATTGTCTACTAAGTTTTTTATTATCAATATTAGTAAAATAATTTTTTATTTCTGATGGTATTGTGTCTTGTTCATATTTTTTTTCTAAATGTTTATACCATTTTGCTATTAAGTCTTCATCCTTACTTTCTAGAATATGTTTATCAAGCAAATTTGATTTTGGACGAGCATATTGTTGTAGCTTTATAAAATCCAGCCACGCATCTAATAATTCAATATTTTGGTTATTTTGTTGTAATTTTTGGTAATGCTCAGCTAAATATTGTGACCTATCTATCAATACAAAACCCGGCAATAGCTTGCGTTTAATAGTTTTTAAGTTCTCTTCATTTAAGGTATAAATATTAATATCCTTTATATTAAGAATTGTGCCACCTGCTAAGCGTTGTAAATAGCAAGAGTTTTTAAGCCAGTTAATAAAATTATTTTGACGATTGCCAATATTGCCATCAAATTTAATTATTAAAGAAACTGTCATATTCATTTTACCTTCTTCAATAATTGGAGGGGCATCTTTCTTATTATGAGAAGCTAAATAAGGCGGGTTACGCGTTTGAGTAAATCTAATATCACCCGCATGATAAATATGTGCTTGATGATTATGTGAAATAACAGCACAACCCGATAGGGTAATATCATTATAGATTGTATTAGATAATTTACGCGATAGGTTATGAACAAATCCTAAAAAATGGGTAATAGCCGGAAAACCCCAAGTAAAACCAGCAATAGCATTAGCATTTTGCACTTCAATACGATTTAATAAAATATAATTACTCATAATTCATCTCCAATGCCATCATTAAATTCTCTTAGCTTTTTTGTAATTAATTTATTCCATATTTTGCTATGTTCTTGTTGTGGGGTAAACTTTTTATCCTTGCCTTTTAGTTGACTATTAAGCCATCTGGCAAAATCACTACAAACCGCTTTTTGCCAATCTTGGGTTTTGCGTTTTGCTTGAAAATCTTTGTCTTGTTTATAAGGGTCTAGCAGATATTGATGTTCAATTTTAAGTTTGATATTTTTAGCATCAGACCAGCCAGCAGGTAAGTTTTGAATGCTACTGAAATAAAATAAAAAATCATCAATAATACTATTTACCCAGCTAATTAAATGTTTTTTTCTTTTAGGGTCTTTAATACTAAGATTTAAACTTTTAAAACGCAATAAAAACTCTCTTAAATAATTTATATTTTCTTGAATATTTTGAGATTTATAATAATTATCAAACATTGATTTTTTATTAACTGGTGGTTTTAAACTGCTATGCCAATTCGGCGGCTGGGTTGAAAATAAAAAACATTTTCCAGAACGACTAACATTAAGCATGGATACATTTTGAGGATTATCGCCACCAAATCGTTGCATGGCTAAATCAGGAAAATTAATATAATCATTCCTATGATACTTAGGTTTATCTTCTTTATTTTGCTTTTGCTCTCTTATTTCTTTTTGTATTTTGCTGTATTTTATATCTGTTATCACATTGTTAATTTCTTGAGCAAGAGATGATGGGAACAATGGCGTGATTAAATGATAGTCTTTAGTAGTATTAGGTTTAAAAGGGAAATATAGCTGTTTAGCTTTGTCTGCTGTTTTAATTTCTCGTTGTTCAACTAAATCTGAAAAACCTTCTGTCCAATTATTTAATTGCTCTTTATTTTTTTTAAATGGTTCTAAAAATTTGAAATCACTATCTAAAATAGAATCAAAAATAGGCTTATTATTTAGTTCTAATGCTAAGAAACGAGATATTGAAATTAAATTCCCATTATTATGTGCCAAATCTAATATAAGTTTCTTTTTTATTGACGAGGTTGATAATAATTTATCATCAGATTTTTTTGTTAATAATACCCCCTCATTATCAGATGAGCTATGGGTGAATTTTAAGACATGAGTAGCTTTAATAATTCTAACATCTTTCTTAATTTTTTTCTTACTTGTTATATCTATCCAATTTCTAATTTCTGTTGACGGTGCTTCTTGTTTTTTCTCTTTGGCTTTTATTAGGTTTTTAAGTTTATTCTCATCTTTTTCTTTGTTAATATCATTTTCTTTTTTAGTAATATTTTTTTTTGCTTTATAAAGTTCGCAACTAATTTTAGGATTTGAATATTTTATGTTTTCTATCTTATTTTCAAAAAAATCAATAATTACCTCTTCCCAACTTTTAAACTCTACTTCACTCATAATTGCTCTCCAATATCTTTGTAAACTCCTAAATTAGGGTTGAAATTGTATTCTTGCTGTTTATTTTCATATTCAATTAAACGCACTTCACCAAATTTTTCACTAACTTGTTTTAAATCAATTTTAAAATCTTTACTTAGCTCTTTGTATATATCTTTAACATCTATATCAAACAAAAAATCATTGCCATCTGCTATCTTATCAAACTCATAATTAGTGATATTAATAGCTCCTTCACCAAACTCAGCAGGATAAATATGTTCATTTTTCCATTGCCAATATAGACTTGAATACTTATCTCGCAAGCAAAGATAATAAGACTCATCTTGTTTTGACTTACGAAATTGCTGTTGTCTTTGCACTTCTCCACACCAACTAGGACTGTTTTCCCACCATAATCTAGCTCCATTATCCTGAGAAAACAATCTATCAGATAGTGCTTTATGTTCCAATTCTACCAAATTACAATACTTATCTCTTTGAGTTTTATACTTTTCTGGCAAGACTATTCTTTGCTTGGCAGTAATGTTTTCATATTGTCTCTTACATAAAATATTATTTAAGTCATAATCTATCATACTAAACTTATTCGTTTCAAATCCTGGTCTCTCAAAACATCTTTTATATTTTGATGTTAAAGCTTTGTAATTTTTATTAAGCAAAATAATATTTTCTTGTTTTGGTTCTAAATTCCTATGTCTTAAAACCCTACCTGCTAATTGAATAATTGAACGCATAGAACTTGGCTCAACCACTGCCCAATCATAATCATGGTCTCTGCCAACCTCGGCAACTGGTGAAGCAATTACAACAAAAATATGATGCTTCTTATTGCTATTATCTAACTTATTTTTTATAGCTTGTTGATTCCAAATAGCATCGGGTTTTTTGCGTTTTAATATTTTATCTAAGTTATTTTCAATATAAGAGCGCAATGCTAATGGATAACGAGAATGATAAATACAATAATAAATATTAATATCTTCTGATGTCCCAATTTTTAATAATTTTTTGGCAACAGCGACTAATGGATTAATATTTGCCATACGCACTAAACCAACAGAAATAATTTTGTTATTTTTGCTTTGATTATGCCTTTCGTGTAATTCTGTAATACCACACCTAATAATCTCTGCCATATTTTCTATAACTAACCTATCATTATCCTCAGTAATATTTTTAATAATTGCCATTCTTTTAATAGGTAATTTATCAAGTTTTTTAATTCTTTTATTGATAAATTTTTTATGTGATTCTTTAAATGAATTAAAGTCTTTATGATTTTCACTAATACTTTTCTTTTCATCAAACCAAGCACATAGCACTTCACCGTTCCAATTATCAAGTCTTGCTTTAGCATATTGTTTCCAACCTTGATAATAGGCTCTAAATAAAGCATTTGCCAGTGCAGGTGGCATAGTTGCAGTTGATAATAAAACTCTGCTACCCAACATTCCTGCCCAATTAACCAAACGGCAAAGTGCGGGCAAATCATCTAAATTAAAATCATCAGGCTCGTCAATGACTAAATCAGATGTTAAAAGTCTAAGTGTGGAGGCAATATGTTTATCCCCTCTTGTGCCTTCGGTAGCAGTAACAAGATGGTCTATGGTGCTAACTAAAACCGGTGCGCAGATTAATTTATTCAGATTCTTTTTATTTTTAGTCCATTTATTTAAACTATGCTCAACTATAATGCCACTATAATCAGTAGCTAATTCTTTATCATCAAAATTTTCAGATTCACTGCCAGTATTGTTTTCTAATTCTTGCCCTTTCTGATTTTCAAATAATTCTTTAACAGCTGTACTTCCAATCCTAATTGCTAATTCTTTATCATTAAGTTTTAGTTCTGTGCGGTATTCTTTACCGGTTTGCATGGTTAGGGTCCTAAGACCTAAAGCCACACTAAACCTAACTCTGCCAACTTTATTACCAATAGCAGTTATTATCTTGGCATTGGCAAGGGTTTTACCCTTACCGGTTGAGGCAATATTAATACCAAAAAAACCTTTTTCTTGTGTCTCTTTGCCAATTCTTTTAGCTTTTTTTCTTGCTATATCTTGCCAACCAAAATCATCTTCATCATTCTTTTCTACATTACTAGTTAGCTTGATTTTACTTTTACTATCAAGGTTTAATGAATCCAAACTACCATTTAATCGTAGTAATGCTTTAGCAATCTTTTTTGCCTGAAGACCTACACCAATTAAATGTTCGTCCAATTGTTGTTTATATTGTTTGGTTTCTTTATCCGTATTTGCCCAAACCTTATAATTATCATCTCGGTATTCTTGCTTAATATCATCTAATGATAAAGATGAATAATAATGGTCTGCCAATATTAAGCAAAGTCTTGATAAGTGTGTGCTAAATAATTGATTATCTAAATAGTTTTCGTGAGAATTTTTCTGTAATTGCTGCTTGGTTTCTTTAGCAATAATACGAGCATAAGATTGCCAAGTTGTACTTTTATATGGCAAGTCTTCTTGTAATTCCCAGTTTTGCTCAACCAAATCTTGTAAATCTTGATTTTTATAATTTGGTGAATTCCAACCAACTGCAAAATTATTCTTTAACCAATTATCAATATCTTTTAATTTGGGTGGCGAATTAAACTCTTTTTTCCATTCTGGATAAAGCGGTAATTTATGATGTGAAATAATAAGCCAAGCAACTAATTTAGCAAATGGTGGTAGGTTGATTATTGTGCTATTGTCTCTATCATTATTTATTAATCCTCTTTCATCTTTCTCTACTTTGCTTAGTTTTTCAAGCCACTGAATATCGTCTTTAATGTTACCCACAAAAGTTTGAAATAAGATAAGAGATATCCACTCATGACGATAAGGCTCATAATTCTTAGTTTTTAGTTCAGGATTTAATTTATTTTGAAATAATTTATTGGCTTTACCAAAATCATGAAATAATCCTGCAATATTAGATGCATACTTGATTATATTAATTGTTTGCCAATCTTGCATATCTTCCCCAATAAAAACATCCTGCTCAGTATAGTTCACTGCTACAAAACCTTCATTATTAAATTTATTCCTACTTCCTACAATCCACAAAAGTTCTGTTAATTTGCGTGATTTTATTTTATGACAGCTAACAGCAGTATTTTTAGTGGCAGTTTTTCTAAGTAATTTTTTTACTGCCTGCAGCCCCTCATAAGTTATAACTGTTTGCCAAGTGTTATTACCAATGCGATTAGCAAAGGCATCTAAAACTCTTCTGCTTCTTTTAAGTGCTTTATTTTCACATTCGGATATAAAAGTTACTATCACAACTTATCTACCTCTTTACAAATTTTCTTGATAGAGTCAAACATAAAGTCTAATGCCTTATGTTTGGTGAAGTTCTGTAGGCATTGTTGTCTAAAGCCTTGTTCTGTCATTTTTTCTTTAACACATATAAAAGCCCATGGTAGAATCAAAGTATCTTTTACTAAATCGGCAATATCAAAAACCAAAGCTCCTCTTCTTGTCTTACCATGCATTAGGGCAAAACCATGAGGTATGCCTAAAACCCAAAGTGTAGTAGCAGCTAAGCCATAAGTTAAATAATTGCCATGATTTAAAAACATATTAGCTAAATCTGCATTCTCATGAGTGCGAATAAAATTTTTGGTTTTAGTTTTAGTAGCTGCATATCTATATAAAGATTTAGTTAATTGCATTTCATCTGTTAGAAGCTTATTTATATTCCCAGCTTTATGGACTTTATCTTTAAATTTAGCTAATGGTAAGTCTTTATAGTTAAACCCAGCTTGTTGTAAATCATTATCTTTTCCCCAAATATCAGCTAAATATTCTAAACGCCATATTTGTAATTTTTTAGCAAAATATAATCTTTTATTTTCATCAAACCAAAACTTAAGCCAGTGTTGCACATATTCAGTAGGACGGTATTCGCTTTGAGGACTTAGCCATTCAATTTCACTAGCTGCTAAAAGTGGTGTGCCTCCAGTGCCGCTAAAACCTATCATAACTCCAGCCTGGACAAGCATCCTAACTGCAGCTTGAGTAATTGAAGTGCCACCGCCTAATAAAATGCAAGTAGTATTAGCTATAGGAATATTCCAATATTGCTTGCTTTCTCTATCTTCAGCAAGATATAAAACTCTGCCATCTTTTTGCATTACTCTGCATTTGTCTAAATAATAAATATTTGCTCTTTTAGAGTGTAGTATTGCTTTTAAATCTGTTAGTTGTTCCATGCTTACTTAATTAAAAAAGACCACTTGATTAGTGAAGAAATAAAATGGATAAACATTGATTTTGTGTATTAAAATAAAAAATATTAATAATTGTCTTTTACCTCAAATCAAATCTTGCATTGGTGATGATGCGTTTGCATAGGCTTTTTTAAGCATTCTTCCTGCAAGATATGATTCTCTTCCAGCGATAATTGCATGTTTCATAGCACTTGCCATTAATATTGGATTTTGAGCATTAGCAATTGCAGAATTCATAAGCACACCATCACAACCTAATTCCATAGCGATAGCAGCATCAGAAGCACAGCCTACTCCAGCATCAACTAATATCGGAGTTTTTGCCTCCTCTATTATTAATTTTAAATTATGTGGATTATTAATACCTAAACCTGAACCAATAAGCGATGCAAGAGGCATCACTGCTACACAACCCATATCTTCAAATTCTTTAGCACAAATAGGGTCATCGTTAGTATATACCATGACATCAAAACCATCATCAATAAGAGTTTGAGCTGCTTTTATTGTCTCTACTACATTTGGGTATAGAGTTTTTTCATCACCTAAAACTTCTAATTTAACTAAATTGTGCCCATCTAATAATTCTCTTGCTAATTTTAAAGTGCGCACTGCATCTTCTTTGGTATAACATCCTGCAGTATTTGGTAGCAAGGTATATTTATCTATATTAATTACATCTAATAAATTAGGTTCATCTTTATTTTGACCTATATTTGTCCTTCTAACTGCAACAGTTATAATCTCAGCGCCGCTTGTTTTAATAGCTTTTTTAGTCTCATTTAAGTCTTTATACTTACCTGTGCCTACTAATAATCTTGAGTTATATGTTTTGTTAGCAATAATCAAAGGCTTATCTTTTTGCATATTTTTTTAAATTTATTGAAAAATGTTAATTATACTTTTATCATATTTGTAAAAATCACCTAAATAACAGCTATATTTTAAATGTATGAAAACTCTTGATAATTTAACAAAAATTCTTACTTGGTTAATTGCTATTTTCATTGTTTGGAATTATTTTTTCAATGACGATAAAAAGGTTGTAATTAAAACTTCTGAGCATAAAGCAATTTCAAAAAACATTAATACTAACGAAAGTTATCATAATGCTATAGCTAGGGCAAGTGATGCTGTTGTAAGCGTCCATGTAGGAAAGTTATTATATGATAACCCCTTATTTAATTACATATATGGTAATAAAAACTACACTATAGGAGCAGGCTCTGGAGTGATAATAAGTAATGATGGCTATATTGTTACTAGCTTTCATGTCACTCAAAATACTGAGGTTATCAAAGTAACCTTACAAGATTCTAGACAATTTGATGCCAAACTAATAGGTTTTGACAAAGAAACTGACTTAGCTGTTTTAAAAATAGATGCTGATAATTTAACAAGTGCAGTTTTTGCAGACTCAGCTAAACTAAAAGTAGGTGATATAGCATTAGCTATAGGTAATCCTTATGATATTGGTAAAACTGTAACTAAAGGAATAATAAGCGCTTTAGGTAAAAAAAACTTAGGAGTAGGCATATATGATAATCTCATTCAAACCGATGCTGCTATAAATATTGGTAATTCTGGTGGTGCGCTAGTAAATGCTGCTGGTGAACTTATTGGCATTAATTTTATGATAATATCTGATTCAGGAGCTTTTTCTGGACTTGCTTTTGCTATACCTAGTAATATGGTCAAAGGAATAGTAGAAGAGATAATAACTAATGGCTCAATCGTTCGTGGTTGGCTGGGGGTTGCCATCAGCTTAAATGAAAATTCAGAAGTTGAAATAGCCAGCATATTTAAATACTCCCCTGCTCATAGAGCTGGTTTAAACAACAAGGATATACTACTAGCTATAAATGATATTGAACTTAAAAGTGTTGAACAAGCTATTAATATTATTAGTAAAAATAAACCTGGTAAGAAAATAAAAATTAAATTTAAACGCAATAATAATATAAAAATAATATCAATACCACTAGCTAAAAGACCAGAAATAAAGTGATAAATACTTATCATTGCTATCTAGTGCATTGCTTTTATATAAAAATTTCGTGCTAACTTCAATATAAAAACAGCAAAATAAGTTTGATATTAAAAATATTATTTCGTTAAGATTATTTTAATTTCTTTTCTTCTTTTTTAATTCTTTTTAATTCGGCTTCCATTTCGCTGTCAGTCATTTCTTGATATTCATCTTCTTCATTTTTATTGCTGTCTTCTTCATTTTCTTCATTTTTTTCATTCTCTTCACTTGCTGCTTTTTCTTTTATTTGTTCATTTTCTTTTTTTAACTTCGTAAAAAAACGAGAGAAAAATAAAGCTAATTCAAACAAAATCCACATAGGTAGTGCTATTAACACTTGGGAAATTATATCTGGAGGAGTTAGTAACATACCTAAAATAAAAGAGCCAACGACTATATATGGGCGCTGTTTTTTTAGATTTTCAATAGTAGTGGCTTCAGTAACTAATAATAGAATAGTTGCAATAGGAACTTCAAACGCAACCCCAAATGCAAATGATACTTTTAATACAAAATCTAAGTAATATTGAATATCTGGGGTTACATTTACAATACTGGGACCAATAGTAGTTAAAAATTTAAACGCTATAGGAAATACTACAAAATATGAAAATATAAGTCCAGCATAAAATAATATTGTGCTAGATATAACTAATGGCATAACCATGCGTTTTTCATGTTTATATAAAGCTGGGGCAACAAAAGCCCATAATTGATATAAAAGATAGGGTATAGCTATATATACTGAAAAAATTAAAGACATTTTCAATGGTGTTAAGAAAGGAGATATAACACCAATGGCAATTATTCCAGAGTTATCAGGCAGCACTGATAATATAGGTGTGGCTATAAATTCATAGATTGTATTTGAAAAAGGAAAAGTAATTGCAAAAATAATTAATATTGATATTATAGCTCTTATAAGTCTATTTCGTAATTCAAGCAAATGTTGAATAAAAGACATTTCTTCGTATTTTGTTTTTCTTTCACTCACTATTTTGGTTTTATTGATTTTTCAATATCTTCTTTAATAGTTCCTAAGCTTTTTTTACTTTCATTTACGATATCAAATATTTTAGAATCTTTATCTTCTACAGCTAAATGTTTTTTTACATTTTCCTCTTCAAATTCTTCATTGACTTTACTTTTTATATTATCAATAAAATTTTTAGCTTCACGCAAATAGCGTCCAGCTTTAGTAGCAATAGCAGGTAATCTTTCAGGACCTACAACAACTAATAATATTAATGCTATTAGTGTTAATTCCCAAAAACCAATATCAAACATAAACTTTAAGTTTTTGTATTACTTTCTTGTTTTTTATTTTCTGCAGTTACTTCTACCTCTTCTGCTTTAGCATCTATAACCTCTTCATTTTTTGTTGTTTCTGTAGAAGATTTACCTTTATCTTCAGACATAGATTTCTTAAAGCCTTTTATTGCAGCGCCTAAATCTCCCCCAATATTTTTAATTCTTTTTGAACCAAATATTAGTAAAGCTATTGCTAATATTATTAATAATTCCCAAATTCCTGGCATCATATTTATACTCCTTTTAAGATTTATCTATTTATTGCGATTAAGTTTTTCCGTTAAACCAGATATTCCAAATCGTTTGCTAAATTCATTTTCTATTTCTTTAATTGAAATGTCATTGTATGCTAATAAAACCATACAATGAAACCACAAATCAGTTATTTCAGATATTATTTTATCCTTATTTTTATCTTTAGAAGCCATAACTACTTCAGTTGTTTCTTCTCCAATTTTTTTTAAAATTAGATCAAGCCCTCCGCTATATAATGATGCAGTATAAGATTTAGTATCTTTAGCATTTTTTCTAGCTATTAATATTTGTTCTAATTCTTTTAAAATATTATTTTCCATATATAAGTTTTGGGTCTTTTATTACACTTTCAACTACAGTGATTTTATTGTTATCAATTTTATTAAAAAAACAACTACTTCTACCAGTATGACAAGCTATGCCGCCTATCTGGTCAACTTTAAGCAATATAACATCATAGTCACAGTCCGTATATAATTCTTTTACTATTTGAGTATGACCAGAGGTTTCGCCTTTTAGCCATAATTTTTTTCTTGAACGAGACCAATAATGAGCTTTTTTTTGCCTAATTGTCAATTTTAAAGCCTTTTCACTCATATAGGCAAACATAATAACTTTATTTGTTTTATAGTCTTCTACAACAACAGGTATTAATCCTTCAGAGTTAAATTTAAGTAATTTAATAAAATTCATTTATAATTGATATTTTTGCAAAATTAAATTTTACCATATGATTTTTTTTTTAATTTTTTTTGCTTTATGTCTTAATGTTTTTGCAGATGATTTTGATATAACTGCCCCTAATGAGAAATCATTTTATATTATTGATGGCGACAGCATTAGTTTACAAATGCGTATTAAAGGGATTGATACTCCTGAGATTAGACAAAGATGTCAAGAGAATAAAGGAGTTTATGTTGATTGTGGATTATTAGCTAGAAATGCACTTGATTTTGCATTTAAAAAATCAAAGGGTAAGGTTAGAATAAAAAATTATGGTTTTGATAGTTATAATAGAATGTTAGTTAAACTTTATCGTGATAATAATATTGATATAGGAAGAGAAATGGTAAGAGCAGGTGTGGCATTTTCTTATGGTAATGAATATAAAAAAGAAGAAGAATTAGCAAAATCAGAAAAACTTGGTTTTTGGTCTTATTATCAAATTCCAATAAAACCAAAAATTTGGCGTAATAAAAATAATATTAACAAATAAAATTTAACACTACAGTGAGTGTTTGTTCTTAAAATAATCCATAGCTTTAAGGACAAATCTTGCATAAGCTGCCGCCGGACCTCCTCCCATTTCAATTGCAACATCAATTGTTTCATAAATTTCCTTATCGCTTACTCCTGCTAACATTGCCTGCTCCAAGTGCCATTCCATACAAGGCTCACACTTTGTTACTATGGAAATGCTAAGCGCCATTAATTCTTTATGTTTCTTTGATATAGAACCTTCAGAAAAGGCAATTTTTTCCAACTCAATGAATGAGTCATAAGTTTTCACATTCTTCATAAATTTAGGATGTAGCGACTTTCTATCCTTAATACTCTGTTCTATTTTCTCTTTTGTAAGATCGTTCATAGTTAAAATTTCCTGCATAAAATCTGCACTGAAGGATTTGCTTTAACGAGAATATTCATTAGAAAAATTCTTACCTCATGCAGGACACGCACCAGTTTCCCAGCTAGGTAGCGCCAATCATTCCAAGTTACAGCAGTGTTGTTATAGGGCTTTCTATTGAAGATTATCAGCATTTTAATTTGTTTTTCCTTTCGTATTTAGCTTGACTGCTAATCAATTATAGATTAAACATTGAACATAAAATATAATTTTATATGCATCCGAATATATACTGTATTTTTTATGAGTAGCTATAAAGTAGTATTAAATCCAACTTTACAGACAATAAACTCTATTATAAATGCCGCTAATACTTTTATTTATCATAGTTAAAACTTGTACTTAATATCAAAATAAATTGCGTGTTTTTCTATTATTTCATCCCTTTGAGTATTTTTAGCCATAGCTAATGACAATTCAAGGTTTTTATGTTGATAACTAATTTTAGAGCCTATTCCTGATAATTCTTTATAGTTTTTTGCTGTATTGTATATACGACCATAATCCACAAAAGTTGATAGTAATAAATTTGCATTTAAATTATATGACTTAGGTATTAATTGATTGATATTAATAGTTAAATCATTTTTAATATAAAACCCTGATTCTGAAGACAAAGAATCTTTTTTAAACCCCCTAACACTTGACTCCCCGCCTATACTAAAAACCTCAGCACCAAATAAACTATCTTCACTGATTTGCGCATCCCACTCAATCTGCCATGTGAGATTTTTATCTTTGATGGTAAAAGGAGCTGATAAATAGCCATAAAATTTAAATAAACTAAATTGTGCTTTTTGTTCTAAATCAAAATCTGCATCATCTAAAGCATCAAAACCTTTAATGCCTTGTCTCAAAGTTGGGTTTAAAAATAACACTTGTCTATTCTTAAAATTAATCGTATGCTCATAACTAAGGGAGATAACAGCTAATTTCCTAGAACCTATTTTATTAAAAGTAGTTACATCTCTAACACGAGAGTAATTTTTTTCATCACGCAAATCAAGAGCTAATTTTAAGCTGTTTTTATAGTATTTAGTTTTATTAATATAACGGGTAATTGTAAACTTATTAGTATGGGTTTTACCAAAAGAGTAAAAAATATCCCCTGTTGTTAATACTTGATTAGTCATATAATCAGACTTAGTTGCTTGATAGCTTAATAAATAATTTTGATATGGCAATGATATTGATAAATTATAGGAATTAGAATCACTTAAATCTCTATCAGTATCCATTGGAGTAGAAAAATTTAATGACCATTTACTAAGCGGCAAAATAAAATCATCAATTTGGGCATCTATGATTACTTTATTTATTCCTGTTGCTTTACTTCCTGAATTATCAAAACTAACATAAAATTTTTGATAATCTTTCTTATTATCAATTACTTCTAAATCAGAATAATAAGGTTTAGAACTGGGTTTGATTTTAATCTGAGCTTGATGTGAACTAAGACGATTTATACTATCTATTCTTTGTCCTAATTTATTTATATTTAGTGGTTTATTTAATAAGTCATTAAACAATATAGCTTTAACAAAAGATTTATTTGGCGCTTTAGTATTAATATCTATTTCATTTAAAAAGCCTTTTTGTAAGCCAACTTCTAATATCCCTTGTTTAAGCTTTTGCTGTGGTAATTTTAGTCCTATCTTTGTCGTTACAAATCCTTGTGCTTGGTGTAGCCTAACTAGTTTATCAATAAACTTAGCCATATCTGTGTTATATAAGCACTTGTTTTCATAATTTCTTTTAATATGTTCTATTAGAGAGTCTTTTACCAAATCAAATTGAGAGGTATTTATTTCTTTAATTTTTATACAATTTTTAGATTTTGTTATTTGTTTGCTTGGTTTTGGCTTTACATCAACAATAGTCTTTTGTTTTATTTGTTGTTTTTCTTGAAGTTGTCTTTCTCTTTCTAATTTAATTTTTTCTTGAGTTTGTTCTCTGATAATTTTATCGCTAACATTTTCAGCAGCAAAAATAAAAGCTATATTAAAAAACAATACAATAAATATAAATGTAATAAATTTATTTTTATTCATAAAAAAATTTAGCTTAAAATTAATCAATTTAAAACAATATTTTATATTTGAATTTAATAAGACAATTACTTTATTTATTTGCATTTTTTTATGTAGCTATTCCTGTTTATGCTGCAAATCAAGAAGTTGATACTTCCAAAAGTCCACAGACCTATATTGATAAAACTGCAAATGGCATTGATTTAATTAATATATCTAATCCTAATTCCAAAGGGGTATCGGTTAATCATTACAATAAGTTTAATGTTGGCAATCAAGGAGCTATCTTAAATAACTCAAAAGTGATTGGGATATCACAACTAGGCGGTGTAGTTTATGCTAATCCTAATTTAAACAAAACAGCAGATATTATCTTAAATGAAGTTGGTTCAACTAATCGTTCAGTGCTAACTGGGGCATTAGAGGTTTTTGGTAAGAATGCTGCTGTTGTGATAGCCAATCCTAATGGTATTGATTGTAATGGTTGTTCCTTTATCAATACTTCAAGACTTAGCTTAATAACTGGTAATGCTAATATCACAAATGGGCAAGTAACAAGTTTTAATATAAACAATGACCTAAGTTCTGATTTTGTGATAGGTGAATTAGGTTTGTATGCTAATAATACTGACAGTGTTAATATTGTCTCAAGGGCAATCAAACTAAGAGGGGAACTCCAAGCTAAACAGGATTTAGCTTTAAAACAAGGTAATGATTATTATGATTATATTACAGGAGAAGTGAAATCAAACACTGACGCCTCTCCAGTTAAATTTGCCATTGACGCATCTCATTTAACCAATATCTCAGCAGGAATAATTAATATCATCGTTACAGAAAAAGGTGCTGGGATAAATATGGTTGAAAGTGATATTATTGCTGATTTATCAAAAATAGACATTACAGCAGATGGTGATATTGTATTAAAAAATGCACATGCTAAGGGTGATATTAATATAACAGCTGATAATTTAAAGCAAAAAGGAGATATTACCTCTAATGGAGCTATAAGTATAAAACTAAATAAAGCTTATAAAAATCAAGGCAACCTAACGACATTAAATAGTCCAACCTGAATAATTCACAACTTATTGATTTAAGTAAATAAAATATCAATTATTAATAATATAAATTGCAACTTTAGTGTAAAATATAGCGTAATTTCTTGCAAATATTTATC
>CAZDRI010000027.1:0-20693 GCA_964508055.1 uncultured Thiotrichales bacterium | reverse complement strand
GATATTTTATTTATTTAAATCAATAAGTTGTGAATTATTCAGGTTGGACTAATTATGGTTAGTATTTTTATAAATTTTATTTGTCACCTTGGGCGTAACGAGGAACGAGAGGAGCAGTTCGGCACGCTTTTAGCCGAAATTGACAGTAAAATTTATAAAAATTAAAAAAATCTAGCCGTTTTAAGTTGTAAAAAAATTAATAAAATTACTTGATTTTTAAGACAGTATCTGAACTTGTTTCAGGGCAGCATGACGATGGATGTTGGGTTCAGCATGACAAAAAAATAGCCAACTCTTAATTGTATTTAGTTTTAAATCTAGCAAAGTTTCTCCTTTTTAATTTTTCTCTAACCTCTTTATAGTTAATCTTATTACCACCTCTAAAAATACGATATGCCATTTCTAAGGCGTCTAATAAATCATCATGTGCCGCTTTAGGATAGGTATCTAATTCTTCACGCAATAACTGGTCTTTGGCATGAACTTTAATCGTGCCATCATTAATAAGTGGTGCTATAGAATTTATCCTTAATTCTTTTGGGGCAGTGTTCTTTAGTTCTTTAACTGCTAATTTAATCTCAATCTCATTTGCTCGCTCTTTTAAGATGTCTTTAAAAAACTCTTGGAATTGTACAATCTCAATCGCTATGGTAGTTGGGGCAATGGCGTTATATTTATTGTATGTGGTAATAATCCTACTAATAAGATGTACTGGGCTTAATCTATAACCTTTGACAGTTGCATAAAATTGCTTGGTTTCTGTTTTATAACCAAGTAACGCAATACCAAAATAATCACCTTTGGCTTTACCAAGCGCTGGGTCTAAGCCCATATAATAAATATCACATTTGGGCATATTGATAAAAGTTTGATGATTTTGAAATACTAAGCTGTCTTGACTTAAAGGAGTGTTTTGATACTCAGACATAAAGCTATCTTTATCTATTTTATATTCTCTTAATACCTCTTTTTTATCTATTCGTGTGTCATCAAGTACCATGCCTACAGTTGATTTGCCATCTGGATTGTTGGGGAACTTAATTACTAGTGGAAAGTTAAAACTTATAAAATCGCCTCTTTTTTCTAATCTTTTTAATAAGCTGTCATGATGGAGGATAGTGCCAACTACAATTAGACGGTATTTAGTGATTCTACTTGGTAGTTTTAATACTGCTTTTAAAAACCAGTTTTCTAATTTGTCTCGTTGAATTTTGCTTTCTACATTCTCATCATTTTCTATATCGTCTAAAATTATTAAATCAGGGCGATATGATAAAAATGCTGTGCCTCTTATCTTTTTACCTGCACCAAAACCAACTAATTTAGATAATTGCTTATTAACACTAACAACTAATTCGGTAGCTCTCCAAATTGATGGAATGCTTATATTAAAATCGTGAATTAAATTTTGATTGTCTTCTAACTCTAGTTTGTAAAATTCAAAAATCTGGCTTACTAAATTATCGGTTGCACTAATAATAACTGTATGCTTAGTCTCACCTTTAACTAATAACCAAAGAGTAAATAGTTTGCTAATAACTGTGGTCTTAGCTCCCCCACGATAAGCAGTAAATAAAAGTTTATTATGTTTTTTACTTAAATTATATAATTCTTTATGAGCAAATTTTCTAAATTTAGATGTTTCAACTTTACTATGGTCTATATGATGTGGAAAATAAGTTTTGATAAAAAACCAAAAATCTTTTTTAGCTTTTTTTACTCGTGCATCTTTATTGCTGTCTGCTAGGCGAGGCAGTGATTTTAAGTATGCTCTTAACTGCTCTACATCTTTGATGTTCATTGCTTAATCACTTTACTGATAATTAAATCAGCATTAGCTGCAAGAAAATTAACAACTGCTTGCTTTTTATGGTTTAATGCTATTAAACTTATTTTTTCAATAACTGCTTTGGCAATATCTGCTTTTGATACTATAGGATTATCACGCTGCTGCTTTAATTTATAATAAAGATTAGTATATTTTGCTATTGTCGCTATTTTCCCCTCAGGTGACTTTTTATCTAAATCAGCTAAAGCCTCATCAAATTGATTTATTAGCAGTGCGATAAATTCTTGTTCAGTTTTATTTGTTCGTGTGCTATCAGTTGCGTGTAAAAACTTAAGCTCATCCCAATCAATACTGTTTTTAATATCTTGGTTTTTATAATTATAGATAGTTGCACGAGACAAATTCATTAGCATGGCAATTTCAGTGATATTTTTGCCAGTTATAAATAACTGTTTAGCTTGTTGGGGATGGAGTTTGAGGAAGGGGAGGAATATTGTTTCAGTAACTTATTGGTTTTGCTCCCCTTCCTCATACAAATAACTTGGGTAAAGATGTTGTAAAATGTGCTTTTTACATTTTGCAACACTCTTAACCAATTGATAAATGAAGATATTTTGTCATATTTTAATTAAATTATGTGGTTTTAGAATTTAACATTCCCATTATAGTTATTAATTAGTGCAAGCTATTGATTGTATAATTTAGTCATTTAAATTTTAACCAGTATTTTTATGGTCTTTTTACAATACCTTATCCCTCAACATTTTGTATCTAACTTAATGCACAAGTTTGCAGCTATAAAAACTAAATGGATTAAGAACTTTTGTATAAAAATATTTATTAGGATTTATAAAATAGATTTGAATTTAGCCAAGATTAAAAACATTAATGAGTATAAATCTTTTAATGAATTTTTTACTCGTGAACTTAAAGAAAATGCAAGAATTATTGCAACTGCTAATTTAATATATCCAGTTGATGGTCAAGTAGCACAGTTTGGCACTATATCTAACAACAAATTAATCCAAGCAAAAAATATAAATTATTCTTTAGAAAACTTATTAGCATCTAATAAACATGCTAATAACTTTATTGATGGAGATTTTGCAACTATATATTTATCTCCAAAAGATTATCATAGAATTCATATGCCTTTTTCTGCAAAATTAATTGCTATGGATTATGTGCCTGGCTCTCTTTTTGCTGTCAACTTTCAAACTGTGAGCAAGGTAAAAGGTTTATTTACTAAAAATGAAAGAGCTATATGTTATTTTGATACTGATGATTTTGGTATTTGTGCTCTAATTTTAGTAGGAGCTATTTTTGTTGGCTCTATAGAAACTACATGGCAAGGTAAAATAACTCCTCCATATAGAAAAAATATCAAAAAATTTGATTATTCTAATGATAGTATTTATCTCAAAAAAGGTGAAGAGTTAGGAAGGTTTAATATGGGTTCAACTGTGATTTTATTACTACCTAAAAATAACAATATTTTAGATGGTGTTAAAAATAATGCCATAGTTAAAATGGGTCAAAAAATTTAAAATAGTGGATGCAGTCATTAAACCAGCTATGAGTTTAAATTATAATTTTATTTTCACTAGTTTTATAATATGATTAGACACTTGCACTATTTCAAATAAAACTTTTTCAATTTTAATGCTGATACCTCTAGTAGGAATATCTTCTAAATACTCTAAAATCAGTCCATTTAAGGTTTTAAAGTCTTCGCTTGGAAGATTTGTTTTTAAAAACCTATTAAGCTCTCTTATCGTAACTCTACCATCTACTAAATAACTACCATCTTTTTGTTTTTCTATATCTCTAAAACCCTCAAATAAATTAGAAGTAAATTGACCTACAATCTCTTCCAAAATATCTTCTAATACCACCATACCTTTAACCCCACCATACTCGTCAACCACTAAAGCAAGTCTTCTTTTATTTAATTGAAAGTTTTCTAATTGCTTTGATAAGCTTATGCCAAGTGGTATGAAATAAGGTTTTTTAATAATATTTTTTAAACTGCCTTTGTTAAACTCCCCTGATGCCAGCAGATTTACTATACTTCTAGTATGTATTGTCCCTACAATATTATCATTATCAAAAACTAATAATCTAGTATGCTGAGTGTGTTCTAACTGAGATAAAATATTCTCTATATTATCGTTTATTTCAATACCTATTAAATCATCATAATGAATCATAATATCATCAACTTCTACTTTTTCTAAATTAATAATATCAAGTAACATTTTTTGATAATTTAAAGATACAAAACCTTTTGCTTCACGAACAGCAATTTTTAATTCCTCTCTACCAATCTTGTTATTTTCTTTTCCTTTTTTAATTCTAAAAATTAGCAAAATTAATTTGCTTAAATAATTTATAAATAAAACAAATGGTTTTAATATTTTAGTTAACACTTCTATGATAAAAGAGGCATTAAGTGCAACTTTTTCAGGATAATTTGCTGCAAATGTCTTTGGTGTTACTTCAGCAAAAACCAATATAACAAATGTTAATAAAAGTGAAGCTAATGCTATAGTATTCTCGCCCCATACTCTTAGTACAATAATTGTAAATATTGCAGACGCTAAAATATTAACGAAATTATTACCAAGTAAGATTACCCCAATTAATTTTTCAATATTTTTTAGTAACTTTTGAACTCTTTTTGCTTTTTTATTATTTTTTTGTACTAATGATTTTAAACGATAGCGGTTAATTGCCATCATTGAGGTCTCAGTTCCTGAGAAAAATGCAGAAATTAAAATTAAAATTATAAGTGTAGCAACAAGGTAGCTAGTAGGTATGTGTTCCAATGTGTTTTTTAGTTATTTAAAAATTTAAAAGTTTCCACTCCTGCAAATATTGCATTGTCTTTTAAGGATTCCTCAATACGCAATAATTGATTATATTTTGCTAATCTGTCTGAGCGTGATAGTGAGCCAGTTTTAATTTGCCCACAGGCTGTTGCTACCGCTAAATCAGCAATAGTTGTATCCTCGCTCTCTCCAGAACGGTGCGATACTACAGTGCTATAATTAGCTTTTTTTGCTAAATTTATAGTAGCTAATGTTTCTGTTAAAGTGCCTATTTGATTAAGTTTAATTAATATTGAATTTGCAATATTTTTTTCAATACCTTTTTTTAGTATTTTACTATTTGTTACAAATAAATCATCGCCTACAAGTTGAATTTTATCCCCTAATTTTTTAGTTAATATATTCCAACCTTGCCAGTCATTTTCGCTCATTGCATCTTCAATAGAAATGATAGGATATTTATTAACCCAATTCTCTAAATAACTAATAAATTCTTCATTAGTTAAATTTTTATTTTCCGAACTAATTTGATATTTACCATTATTATAAAATTCAGAACTTGCAATATCTAAGCCTATAAATATATCTTTTCCAGCTTTATAACCTGCTTTTTCAATTGCTTGTAAAATAATTTCAAGTGCTTGTTCATTTGATTTAAGATTTGGAGCAAAACCTCCTTCATCTCCTACTGCAGTTGCTAATCCTTTAGAATGTAATATAATTTTTAAATTGTGAAAAACTTCTATTCCATAACGAAGTGCCTCTTTAAAAGATGGAGCTCCTGCTGGTATTATCATAAATTCTTGAATATCAACATTATTATCCGCATGCTCTCCACCATTAATAATATTCATCATTGGAGTTGGTAACTTATATTGTTCACCTTGATTTAAAGTTTTATAAAGTGGTTTATTACTATTTTTAGCATTAGCATGAGCACTTGCAAGTGATACTGCTAAAATTGCATTAGCACCAATCCTAGATTTATTTTCAGTCCCATCTAAATCTATCATTTTATTATCTATTGCTTGCTGCTCTCTAACATCCATACCTTTTATAACATCATTAATATCATTATTAACAAAACTAACAGCTTTTAAAACTCCTTTACCTAAATATCTATTTTTGTCTTCATCTCTTAGTTCTATAGCCTCTCTAGTACCTGTAGATGCTCCTGAAGGGACAATCGCTCTGCCAATTACATTATTTTCTAAAATAGCATCTGCTTCAATTGTGGGGTTACCTCTTGAATCAATAATTTCTCTAGCCTTTACTTGTTTGATTTTCATTGATTATGAATTTTTAAAAAGAGAAGCATTATAGCATTTATCTAAAATAAGCTAATATAATTATTTTGAGGCTATTAAACTTAAAAAAATATATTATTCAACATAAGTTATGAAAATTATTGGTTACTCGTTATATGATTATAATTTTTCTGGAATATTACAGATTTACAATAAAAAATTTGACTAATCAATCTCTAAAAGTGCAAAAATATCTTTTCTCAATCTCCAACCATGTTAAAGTCACTGCATTAGATAATAAAAGAGTGTTGCAAAATGTAAAAAGCACATTTCACAACATCTTTACCCAAGTTGTTTGTATGAGGAAGGGGAGTAAAATCAATAAGTTAAGAAACAATATATCTCCCCTTCCTCAAACTCCATCCCCAATAAGCTATTTTGCAATGGTCTTAATAAATGAATAAAAAAGTTAAGATTATGTTTTATTATAAATCATAGTTGATAATCAAAGGTGAATGATCAGAAAATCGTTCTTTTTTATATATAGCTACCTCTTTTACTTTGTCTTTTAAATTTTCTGTTATCACTTGATAATCAATACGCCAACCAACATTATTTTCCCAAGCTTTACCTCTATTAGACCACCATGTATATTGATGTTCTGCATTATTTATAACTCTAAATGCATCAACAAAACCTGATTTATTAAAAAGCTCACTCATCCATGCTCTCTCTTCAGGTAAAAATCCTGAGTTTTTCTGGTTTGCATACCAATTTTTAATATCAATCTTTTTATGTGCTATGTTGAAATCGCCACAAATAATATATTTACGCCCATTTTTAGCTAGCTCTTTTAGATAAGGCATAAATCTCTTAGTTAAAAATTCCATTTTATAATCTTGCCTTTCTTGTTTAGCAGAACCTGATGGTAAATATAATGACATAATCGTTAAATCATTAAAATCAACACTTAGTAATCTGCCTTCATAATCAATATCCTCCCAAATGCTTTTATTTATAATATTAGGTTTTTCCTTAGTATAAATTGCCACGCCACTATAACCTTTTCTTTGAGCAGGGTGATAATAAACATAATATTCTTTGGGATAAAAACTATCATCAAGTTGGTCTTCTTGAGCTTTAATCTCTTGAATGCAAACTATATCAGCAGCAATTACTTTTAACCAATCAAAAAATCCTTTTCTATGAGCTGCACGAATACCGTTAACATTTGCACTTATTATTTTCATTATTTAAAGTTTATTTAAAATAATAAATTTTATAATAATTTAAGTGTAAGACTTATTTTTAATCTTAAAAATATAACTACAGTTTATAATTACTCTTTTACTTATATCATTTATCATGGAACAATATCAACAAGAGTTTATAGATTTTGCACTAAAATTAGAGGTATTAAAATTTGGTAAATTTATTTTAAAATCAGGTAGAAAAAGCCCTTATTTTTTTAATGCTGGTCTTTTTAATAAAGGGGAACACATAACAAAATTAGGTTATTTCTATGCCTCAGCAATAGAACATCATAAATTAAACTTTAATGTGCTTTTTGGACCTGCTTATAAAGGAATACCGCTCGCAGTAGCAACAGCTATATCACTTAACAATGATTTTAATAAAAATACTTCTTATAGTTTTAATCGTAAAGAATTAAAAAACCATGGTGAAGGTGGAAATATTGTAGGACATCCATTAAAAGGGGATGTGTTAATTATTGATGATGTTATAACTGCAGGAACAGCAATTAATGAGGCGGTGCAAATAATTAATAATCATAAAGCTAATTTAGCTGGGGTTATAGTTGCACTTGATAGACAAGAAAAAGGCACAGATACTAAAAAATCAGCTATTAATGAAATAAATGCAAAATACAATACTAATGTTGTAAGTATTATAAGTTTAGAACATATTATTGATTATCTAAAAAAGCAAGATGATACTGATTTAATCAAAAAAATTGAATTATATAAAAAGCAATATGGAGTTTAGTTTTATTAACAATTAAAGCTAACTAAAATTATTCTTGCACCTTTGTAATAATTGCTTCTAAATCTTTATTCCAGCTTTGAATAATTTTTTTATGTTTTTCATCTTTAACTATTTCTAATAGCTCTACTGGTTTTTTTGCTGTTAATAAAGTTTTATTTCCATAAGCAACAGCAGTTATTTTTAATGGTAAATATGGAATAATTTTTGGATAATTTTTAGCAAGCTCTTTTATTTCACTATATTTGCCAAAAAAAATAATTCTATATTTATCAGTATCATAATTACGCTCAGTCAAAGCATAATCACATCTTTGCTTGTAAGCAACAGTATGTTTTCTCTCTATAATTTCTTTTTCTAAAATATCCCATGTTTTTGCAAAGTTTTTATTTATTTCAATTAATAAAATATTATTATTACTTGCAAATACATAATTAGAAATAATAATTAAAATAAGTAGTATTTTTTTCATAATAACGCCTCCTCAATCATATCTTGCATTTGTGGTAATAAATCTTTAGTTTCATTGATTAATTTTTGATTATTAAAATCATTTATTAGCCTTTTATAATTCTTAACTAAAATTTTAACTTGATTGTTTTTATCTTTTATGACAGTAACTTTACAAGGCAACAATAAGCCTACTCTTGGCTCTATTTTTATAAATTTAGCCATATGCTCAAAATTACAAAATCTTATCACTACTTGATTTTCATCAATCTTTCCTTCAAGGTCTTGTAATAAGTAGCGATTTTTATATACTCTGAAATTGTAAGCTTTAATTGCATGTTTTAAATCATTAATTGTGGTATTAAAATCTTTATCACTAACAAACACAAGACTAAGAGAATCACTACTATTAGTATTTGAGTCTTGTTCTGCATAACTATTAGTGATAGCAACAGAATAAAAAATTATTAATGACAAAGAGAGTATAATGTTTTTCATAAGCATATATATTAACATATTATAATATTCTTATATAGTTTTTAACAATAAAAATTTCAATACTTTTGATGAATTTATTTAATCTTGATTTAATTAACAAATATGACACGAGCGGACCTCGTTATACTTCTTATCCAAGTGCTAATAACTTTGATAGATTAAGTACTATAGAATATAAAGCTCAAGCAAATATAAGCAATAAAAACAGTAATCCTCTTTCAATATATTGCCATATACCTTTTTGTGATACTGTATGCTTTTATTGTGGTTGCAACAAAATTGCAACTAAAGATAAAACTAAGTCTCTTGATTATTTAGACTATTTATTTAAAGAAATTGATTTACAAGCAGAAATTTTTTCTAACAAAAGAAAGGTAAAACAATTACATTTTGGAGGCGGAACTCCAACTTTTCTATCAGCAGCACAGCTAAAGTCTTTAACAAAAAAATTACATTCTAAATTTAACTTTTCTAGCGATGGAGAATACTCAATAGAAATTGACCCTAGAGGAGTTAATGAAGAAACTATAGCAACACTTAGAGAATGCTTATTTAATAGAATAAGTTTAGGAGTGCAAGATTTTAATGAAGATGTTCAAAAAGCAGTAAATAGAATTCAAAGTTATGAAGAAACAAAATTTGTAGTTGATACTGCAAGAAAATATGGTTTTAAATCTATTAGCATTGATTTGATTTATGGATTACCTTTGCAAACTGAAGACAGTTTTAAAAAAACTCTAAATCTACTTACTGACATTATGCCAGATAGAATATCGTTGTTTAATTATGCACATCTTCCTCATTTGTTCAAACCTCAAAGAAGGATAAATGTTGATGAATTACCATCAGCTTATGAAAAATTAAATATATTACAATATAGTATTAATTTCTTATTGAGTGTTGGCTATGTATATATAGGTATGGATCATTTTGCTCTTCCTGATGACCCATTATATATTTCTCAGAAAAATAATGAGCTGTATAGAAATTTTCAAGGTTATTCCACTTATTCAAACTGTGATATTATAGGATTAGGAGTAAGTGCTATTGGCTCAATTGCTAATAGCTATAGCCAAAATGCAAAAAATATAAATGATTATTATCAGTCTCTTGAAAAAAATGAAATTCCTATAGCAAAAGGTTTAATAATGAATTTAGATGATGAGATTAGAAACTATGTCATCACTAAACTAATATGTAACTTTAAACTTAATTTCTCAAAAGTTGAAGATGAATATGATATTAATTTTAAGGAATACTTTAAAAAAGAACTAAATTTATTAAAAACATTTCAAAAAGATAAGCTTTTAGAGCTAAACAATGACAGTATCAAAATTAATACTCAAGGAAGATTGCTTATTAGAAGTATATGTATGTCATTTGATGCTTACTTAGCAAAATCTAATACATTATTTTCTAAAATAATATAAAAACACTAATATAGTCCGACCTAAACAAGCCTTATAGTAATCACTCACTGTGTTAAGTTTTTTGCCAAAGACGCAACAAGCCATTAGCTTCAAAGCCTATCTTGTACTTAGTGATTTTTAGAACTTACAGAATTTCATCATACTATCTTAAGCTGGACTAAATGATAAAAGAGTGTTGCAAAATGTAAAAAGCACATTTCACAACATCTTTACCCAAGTTGTTTGTATGAGGAAGGGGAGTAAAATCAATAAGTTAAGAAACAATATATCTCCCCTTCCTCAAACTCCATCTCCAATAAGCTATTTTGCAATGGTCTTGATAAGATGGATAAAAATCTTTATAAGAAAAAGTGTGATACATTTTGGATGCATACAATTATAAGATTTTATTTTTTAGCAATGCTATAATTTATGACATGCATATTTCAAACTTTTATGTTATTTTTAAAAATCTTGTTAATTAAGTAAAACTTTTTATATGAAAAAATTATTTTTAATATTTTTACTAATGTTTAGTTTTAAAATTAGCTATTCTGCTATTAGTACAGATGATATGTATGTAGTTTTAAGTAATATCTACTCTAATTCAAAATACTATGACGAAGAAGTAATAATTTTAGAAAAAGCAATAGCTATAAATCCTGCTAATGTTAATGCTTATATCAAGCTTGTTCATGCTTATATTAATTTAAAAAAACATAAAAAAGTAGTTGAAAATATAAAAAAAATCATAAAACTAATCTTAGTAGATGAGGGGGTTTATAATATTTTAGGTAATAGTTATGTTAAGTTAAAACAATACCAGGATGCAGTAAATGCTTATAAAAAATCTATTGAACTTAACCCTAAAGTATATGAAACATATTTTAATATGGGTATAGCTTATTATTATTTAGATAAGCCTCAAGAGGAAATAAAAGCATATAAAAAAGCACTAGAAATAAGCCAAAGTAATTATAAATTATATAATAATATTGCTTATGCTTTTAATAGAACTAAACAATATAAACAAGAAATAAAAGCATATGAGAAATCTCTTGCTTTAAACCCAGAAAACTATTCAATATATAGTAATATAGGTGTTGCTTATGCTAACTTAGGCGAATATAAAAAAGCAGTAGAAGCCTTAAAAAAAGTAATTAATAAGCATCCTAAAAATAGTAGCACCCATTACAATATAGGAGTTATTTACACAAAACTAAATAATTATAAAGAGGCTGCTGGTTTTTATAAAAAAGCAATTAAATATAATCCAAAACAGGAATCTTCTTATATTAATTTATTTGAATTAAATTTAATAAATAAAGAGAAATTTGATGATAAATTAGTTGATAAATTCAATAAACTTTATTCTAATGATAAAAAAATTTATATGATTTTTGATATGTTAAAAATCTTCAATAATATAGTTTTTAATAAGGAAGAAATGAATTTATATGAAAAATTGAAAGAGTTTAGCAAAAATTATAATGATTATAAATTTGAATATTGGGACTGGAAACAAATTGAAAAATGGGTGGACTCTAACTCAAATAACGAAGAATTACAGTATTCTTTAAAATTCTTCAAGAAGTTTTAAAACTAATATTAAATAGATATTCCATTTTGATATGAGTAATATATTGAATAAGTAATGGCTCTAAATTCAAAAAGCAACTTTATAAAACTATTAATAACCACTTGCATACCTACATTTTGAAAATAATAGCAATAAATATAAATTTATTAAATAAAGCATTAAGGCGATAGAGTGAGAGAAATTAAAAGTTTTGTCAAAAGGTCGTCTAGAATAACTAAAGCACAAAAAAAAGCACTGCAAAATTACTGGTATGAATATGGTATAAACACCGATACTAATAATTTAGATTTTAGAAAAATTTTTAATAATAATCACCCAGTTGTTTTAGATATTGGTTTTGGTAACGGTGAAAGCATAATAAAAATGGCTAAAAGTAATCTTAACTTTAATTATATTGGTATTGAAGTATATGAGGCAGGGATAGGAAAACTTATTAATAATGCTAAAAAAAATTTATTAACTAATATTAAAATAATTAAAAATGATGCAGTAGAGGTTTTAAAAAATAATATAAGCGATTTTTCTTTAAGTGCTGTTAATATATTTTTCCCTGACCCTTGGCATAAAAAACGCCATCATAAAAGAAGGCTGATTAATGAGGAATTTTTAAAATTACTAACTAGAAAATTAATGCCTAATGCATATTTACATATCGCTACTGACTGGCAAGAGTATGCTGATGAAATTATATTTTTATTATCAAAAGATAAAAATTTTAAAAATATTCCTGATAAAGAATTTGCAATAAAGAATTTACGACCGCAAACCAAGTTTGAATTAAGAGGTATAAGATTAGGACACTCTGTTTGGGATATAATATTTAGCAAATGTTAAAATTTAAACTTTTAATTTAAAATAAGCACAACTCTTAAATAAAATGATATTTTTAATTTTTATAACCTCAACTTTACTAGAGCTATATGTTCTTATTTCTGTTGGTGAAGTGATAGGAGCTTTCCCAACAATATCATTGGTTATATTAACAGCTTTAATAGGCTCTATTCTTTTAAAACATCAAGGCTTACATACTTTAACAAATGTGCAGGAATCTATTAAGAATAATGAAATACCGGCTTTTTATTTATTAGAAGGTCTTATTATCTTAGTAAGTGGTATTTTATTATTAACTCCAGGATTTATAACAGATGCTGTTGGCCTTTTAGGGCTTATTCCATTAAGCAGAAGGTTTTTTATCAAAACAATTTTAGAAAAATATATTAAAAATAACATAACTTATCAATCAAATCGCAGTCAAACTAGAATTTACACTAAAGATAAAACAACAAATACATTTGAAGGTGATTTTTGGGAAGATAAATAAATGCCTAATCTTAAAACTTTGCAAGATTGGCTAGATTATCAGGAAAGTTTACACTCAACAGCAATTGATTTAGGTCTCTATAGAATAGGCAGGGTTTATAAAAGATTAATGAATAATAAATCTTTAAGATTTAAAACTATTGTTGTAGCTGGGACTAATGGAAAAGGTTCTACTATTGCTTTTTTAGAATCAATATATCTACAAGCTGGATTTAATGTTGCAAAATTTAGCTCTCCACATTTTTTAAACTATAACGAAAGAATATGTATTAACGCTAAAGAGGTTGATAGTGAAATTATCTGTGCTACATTTTCTAAAATTGAAAAAGAAAGAGGCGATATTTCTCTCACTTATTTTGAATTTTCAACCTTAGCAGCTTTATTGATATTCAATGATGCTGATATAGACATTGCATTGTTAGAAGTAGGTCTTGGTGGTAGGCTTGATGCTGTAAATATAATAGATGCAGATGTAGCCGTAATTACTAATATTGCTATAGACCATACAGAATATTTAGGAGATACTAGAGCTAAAATAGCTTTAGAAAAAGCAGCAATTGCAAGAAAAAATAGAACAGTTATTTGTGCAGATACTAACCCACCTCAAAGTTTAATAAATAAAATCAATGATATTGGTGCTAAACTAAAATTAACTAATAATAAATGTAACTATAAATTAGGATTAAAAGGTGATTATCAAAAACTTAATGCAAATGCAGCTATTATGGCAGTAAATGAATTACAAAGTAATTTAAAAGTAACAGAAAACTCAATAAAACAAGGATTGAAAAAGACTAATCTAATTGGTCGTTATCAAATAAAAAATATTAAAAATAAGCAATTTATACTTGATGTTGCCCATAACCCAAAAGGGGTAGAAGTTCTAGCACAAACATTAAAAAAAGATAATAAAAAAACAATTGCAATTTTTTCTGCTTTAAAAGATAAAAACATAACTCAAATGCTTGATAAAATTACACCTTTAATTAAGAATTGGTTAATAGTTCCTCTTGATACTAATAGAGCTAGTAAATTAAAAGATATAAAAAGTTTTTTTAATGATGAAGATTTAACAATTAGCTTGTGTGCCAGTATGAAAACTGCAATTGATAATTTATTTAAATTAGATTTTGATAGAGTAGTAATATTTGGGTCTTTTTATACAGTTTCAAATGCTTTAAAGGTATTAAAAGATAATGAATGATTATCAATTAAAAAATATTATTGCTGGTAGTTTTATCTGGTTAATTGCAATATTAGTTTTAATTACTGTTATGAAGAGCATAGTTGATTATAATAGCAATAATATTAGTAAGGAAGTTGAGGAAAAAAAACTAAAAATAGAATTAGAATGGTTTGTTCAAGTTGCAAGTTTTTATGAAATTAATACTGTAAAGAACTTAGTTAGTAAATTGAAAAAAAAAGGGTATCAAACAAACATAGTTCATTCATACAATAAGAAAGGGTTAATTAGAGCAGTAAGAGTAGGACCTTATAACACACATGCAAAAGCAAATAAAGTAATTCTTAAATTAAAAAAAGAGTTTAAAGTTAAACCTATAATAATAACATCTAAAAAGGAATTAAAATGAATTTACAAACATTAAATAGTTTTATCAGTCAACTTGCTATGATAGATTGGATAATAATTATCATACTTTTTGCTTTTATTTTAAAAGGGCTGTTTGCAGGTTTAGTAAAAGAGGTTGTCACAATAGTCTTTTTAATCTTAGCTTTTTTATTAGCTGCTAAATTTTATCCTTTTATTGAACAGCAACCATTAATGCAAAAGATTCCTTATAATAATGTTAGAATTGCAATATCTTTTGTTGCTATTTTCATTATAATTTATGGATTTGGATTATTATTTAATAAAATCCTAACATCTATTGTAGATATTACTGGATTAGGTTTTATAAATAGGTTATTAGGTGCAGTAGTTGGTTTTATAAAAGCGTCAGTATTAATAATTTTTGCAGTATTACTAATGCAAAAAACCTCAGTTGTGAATAATGAAGGGTGGAATAAAAACAAATTGCTAAATAAATATAAAAACATTGCAAATTATGTTCTGCCTAAATTACCAAAGCAGCTATATTTCTTAAAAAATAACAACATACGAAAATAACAATATCATGTGTGGCATTATTGGGCTTATTTCAACAAAAAAAGATAGTAATATTGCCTTTTCTATATATGACGCTTTAACAATAATCCAACATCGCGGGCAAGATGCATCAGGTATTTTTACCTGCAAAGGTGCTAGGTTTTATATGCGTAAAGATAATGGATTAGTTAGTAATATTTTTCGCACTAGACATATGTTAGAGCTTTTAGGCAATATGGGTATAGCTCATCTAAGATATCCAACAGCTGGCACATCATCTAATGCAGAAGCACAACCATTTTATGTTAATTCTCCATATGGCATTGCTTTTGCTCATAATGGTAATTTGACTAATACAAAAGAATTAGCAAGAGAGTTATCTAAAGAAGATTTTAGGCACATTAATACTAACTCAGATTCTGAGATTTTATTAAATGTTTTTGCAAGCGAATTAGCTAAAACTAAAAAATACCGTATTAATGAAAATGATGTTTTTAAAGCTGTTACTAATTTAAATAAACGAGTTAAAGGAGCATACTCTGCAATAGCAATGATTGTTGGCTACGGAATTATTGGAATTCGCGATCCGAATGGTATTAGACCATTAATTTTGGGTATAAAGAAAAAGAAAAATTCCACAAAATATATGCTTGCATCAGAAAGTGTTGCTTTAAGTGCTTTGGGGTATAAAATCTATCGTGATGTAAGTCCTGGTGAAGTAATAATTATAGATAAAAAAGGAAATTTATATTCCAAAATATGTGCAGAAAAAACAAGTTATTCACCATGTATTTTTGAATTTGTATATTTTGCAAGACCAGATTCAGTTATTGATGGTATTTCAGTTTATAAATCAAGACTAAGAATGGGTGAAAAATTAGCAGATAAAATTTTAAGAGAATGGCCAGATGAAAAGGTTGATGTAGTAATCCCAATACCTGATACATCAAGAACATCAGCACTACAATTAGCATATAAATTAGGAAAGAAATATCGCGAAGGATTTATTAGAAATCGCTATATTGCTAGAACTTTTATTATGCCAGGTCAAAAATTAAGAAAAGAATCAGTAAGAAAAAAACTAAGCGGAGTTGAATCAGAAATAAATGGAAGAAATGTTCTTTTAGTTGATGATTCTATAGTAAGAGGCACAACTTCAAGACAAATAGTTCAAATGGCTAGGGAAAAAGGAGCTAAAAAGGTGTTTTTTGCTTCAGCATCTCCCCCGGTCAGACATCCTAATGTTTATGGCATTGATATGGCTAGTGATAAAGAATTTATAGCTCACAATAAAGACACTGATGAAATATGTAAATTAATTGAAGCAGATAAACTGATATATCAAGATTTAGATGATTTAATATGGTCTGTGCAAGAGGGAAATAAAGAAATAAAAATATTTGATACATCGTGTTTTAATGGTGAATATATTACAGCTGATGTAGATAAAAAATACTTAGAAGATTTAAAATTAAAACAAATTAATAGAAAAATACAAAATTCTAGTTCAGAGTTAATATGTAGCTCAACCTGAATAATAATTAACATCTTATGAAAAACACTAATATTGAGACTAAAGCTATAAGGAATGGATATACTTGCAGTCACGAAAATGAGCATAGTGAAGCAATATTTTTAACCTCAAGTTTTATTTTTAAATCAGCTGAAGATGCAAGAGCACATTTTGCAAAAGAAGTAAAAGGCAACATCTATTCAAGATTTACTAACCCTACTGTAACTACTTTTCAAAAAAAACTAGCGCTTATAGAAAACGCTCAAGCTTGTGTTGCAACTGCAAGTGGTATGGCAGCAATATTTGCAACAATTATGGCCTTATTAAAATCAGGAGATCATATAGTAGTATCTCAAGATATGTTTGGAACTACTATTGTGCTTTTAAATGATATAGTTGCAAAATACAAAATAGAAGTAAGTTTTGTTGAATTAGAAGATATTAATAGTTGGAAAAAAGCTATTAAAGAAAATACCAAACTTTTTTTATTAGAAACCCCATCAAATCCTCTAGGCAAGATTGTTGATATTAAAAAGTTAGCAAATATATGTAAAAATAATAATATTTTATTAGCAATTGATAATGTGATACTAACTCCAGTTTTACAAAATCCACTAGAGTTAGGAGCAGACATAGTGATTCATTCTGCAACAAAATATATTGATGGACAAGGTAGGTGTTTAGGTGGTGCAGTGTTAGCTAATGATGTAATTATTGACAAAGTTGAAAGTTTTGTGCGTTCAACTGGTCCTAGCTTAAGTGCATTTAATGCCTGGCTGTTATTAAAAGGTATAGAGACCTTATCACTAAGAGTTAAAGCTCATTGTGATAATGCAAAAAAATTAGCAAATTGGTTAACTAAACAAACTCAAATTGAAAAGGTTTATTATTTAGGACTTGAAAGTCATCCCGACCATAACTTGGCAAAAAAGCAACAAAAAGGGTTTGGTGCTATTGTATCTTTTGAAGTCAAAGGTGGTAGAGAAAAAGCATTTAAAGTTATTGATAATACAACATTTTTTTCAATAACTGCTAATTTAGGTGATACTAAATCTACTATAACTCATCCAGCCACAACAACGCATTCAAGATTAAGTGATGCTGCTAAGATAAAAGCAGGTATAAGCGATGGGTTAATTAGGATTTCAGTAGGGTTAGAAAATATTAATGATGTTATTGAAGATTTACATAAAGCTCTTTTGGTATAATTTTTGTAGTTTAGCAAAATAATATATTATGGATTTAACGCAAAAAAACAGCTTCACCCGAGAAGATCTAATAAGATGTGGTGAGGGTAAATTATTTGGTAAAGGCAATGCTCAATTGCCAAAACCGCCAATGTTGATGTTTGACCGCATTAGTGAAATATCAGATAAAGGCGGCAAATTTAATAAAGGTTTTATTATTGCAGAATTAGACTTAAAACCTGATTTATGGTTTTTTAAATGTCATTTTAATGACGACCCAGTTATGCCTGGATGTCTTGGTGTTGATGCTGTTTGGCAGTTAGTTGGTTTTTTTCTAGGCTGGATTGGTGGTAAAGGTAGAGGACGCGCATTAGGTGCAGGAGAGGTTAAATTTACAGGGCAAATATTTCCCCATAATAAAAAAGTTGTTTATAGAGTTGACTTGACTAAAATTGTTAAACGCAAATTTCATATAGGCTTTGGGAATGCTAGTGTTTTTGTTGATGATAAACTTGTTTACACTACCAAAGGGTTAAGAGTTGGACTTTTTACTGATACTTGAGGGGTTGTAGTGAAGAGAGTAGTAATAACAGGTATAGGCATAGTTTCTAGCTTAGGGAATAATAAAAAACAAGTTTTGAGCTCTTTAAAAACATCTAAGTCTGGCATTGAGTTTTGCCAAGAATATAAAGACTTAGGCATGCGTTCTAATATTCACGGCAGCATTAAAGATTTAGATAGCAGTATAATTGATAGAAAATCACTTAGGTTTATGGGTGATGCAGCTACTTATGCTGCAGTAGCTATGGATGAAGCTATTAAACAATCAGGGCTGACAGATAGAGAAATTTCAAACCCAAGAACTGGGCTAATTACTGGATCAGGCGGCGCTTCAAATAAGGATATTGTTGAGTCAGCTGATATTTTACGCTCTAGGGGTATTAGAAGAGTTGGCCCATATAGAGTAACTAAAACAATGGGCAGCACGACATCAGCTTGTCTAAGTACCCATTATAAAATCAAAGGAATAAACTATTCTATCAGTTCAGCATGTTCAACTTCAGCACATTGTATTGGTAATGCTTATGAGCAAATCCAGTTCAGTAAACAAGATGTAGTATTTGCTGGAGGAGGAGAAGAACTAAACTGGAGTTTATCAATGCTATTTGATGCAATGGGAGCTTTATCTGCTAATTATAATGATTGCCCAACAAAGGCATCAAGAGCTTTTGATAAAGATAGAGATGGTTTTGTTATTTCTGGAGGGGGAGGCATCTTAGTTTTAGAATCTTTAGAGCATGCTCAAAAAAGAGGGGCAAAAATTCTAGCAGAAATTGTAGGATATAGTGCTACTTCAGATGGCTATGATATGGTACAACCATCAGGTGAAGGTGCTATAAGATGTATGACACAAGCCATTTCAACAGTTAATAAACCAATTGATTATATTAATACTCATGGCACTAGCACACCTGTTGGTGATGTTCAAGAATTAAAGGCAATAAAAAAAGTTTTTGATTCTAATGCTCCATATATAGGTTCTACTAAATCATTAAGTGGTCATGCACTTGGAGCAGCAGGTGTAAATGAAGCTATTTATTCTTTATTAATGCTGGAAAATAATTTTATGGCAGAATCTGTAAATATTGAAAATTTAGAAGATGAGGGAGTAGGTCTGCCGATTTTAACTGAAATGACAATTAAAAAATTAAATACTGTAATGTCTAATAGTTTTGGTTTTGGTGGTACAAACGCTTGTCTAGTATTTCAAAAATATGAGTAGTAAAGTCTTATAAAAAAAGTTTAAACTATCAAAATCAAACTAATTTAAATGAAAAAATAGTTAATAACTCAAAGGTCTCAAATTTATAAAAACAACTTAGAATATAATACTGCTGCATGATAATAAATAATTATTTCTAAAATGCCAAGGTTATTTATCGGAATAAAAATTTCCAAAGAATTACAAAAAAAACTTAAAAGCTATCTACCTAAAGTTAATGAAAATATAAAACTTATCCCTACCCAAAATTATCATATTACCTTAGATTTTATTGGTGAAGTTGATGACTTAAAAACTGAAAAAATTAGCAAAATCCTAGATATTTGTCAGGCAAAAAGTTTCACCCTAAACTTAAATCACAGCGGCAGTTTTAATTACAAAAAACAAGGCAAAATTCTATGGTTAGGAGTTGAAGCAAATGCTTTATTATTAGAACTTAAAACTAGCATTACAGCTGCCTTAGCTAAGGAGAATGTCAGACCGCCTAAGAAATCATATCACCCGCATATTACTATTGCCAAGGTTAGAAATAAAAGACTTTTTAATAATAGCCTATGGTCAAAAAATATAAATGTATTAGAAAGTTTTTTAGTTAAAGAATTTTCTTTATTTTATTCAACTATAACTGACAAGGGAGTTATTTATCGTAGAATTAAGAACTATCCTTTATTATAAAAACAATACTTAATTATCATCTTTTTTCTTAGCTTAAGTTTTGATTTATTTTTTAGTAAAAATATTTCAGACATTTGCCAATTTAATACAAAAGGAGTCAATGTAATTTAAATAGATAGACTTAGCTTTAATTTATAATTTGTTTCATGCCAAAATTAAAGCAAACTTTATTATTCTTACTAACAATATTTATAGTTGCAACAACTACCCAAGCAATATTTTAAATTAGGGTCATGACAACTTAAGCGGTTCATTTTTAAAAAATTCTAATAAAATTTTA
>CAZDRI010000026.1:0-23527 GCA_964508055.1 uncultured Thiotrichales bacterium | reverse complement strand
AAATTAATAAAATTACTTGATTTTTAAGACAGTATCTGAATTTATTTCAGTATCTTATAAGTATTTCATAGATTCTGAACCAAGTTCAGAATGACCAAACATTCCATGTCATGCTGCCCTGAACCAAGTCCAGGGTGACCAAAGCATTTTCAGCATCTTTACATTAGTTTATAATCTAAAAAATGACAAAACAAGGCTTTGTTTACATATTAACCAATAAGAATAATACTACTTTGTACATAGGAGTTACTTCAAATTTAATTAAAAGAATTTATGAACATAAAAACAAATTAGTTGATGGTTTCACTAAAAAGTATAACTTAAATAAATTGGTTTATTTTGAGTCATTAGATAATATTACCACTGCCATAGAAAGAGAAAAACAACTAAAAAATTGGCATAGAAATTGGAAAATAAATTTAATTACAGAATTTAATAAAGAATGGAAAGATTTATATGATGATATTATTTAAAGAGATTCTGAACCAAGTTCAGAATAACCAAAGCATCTCATAAGCCTTTTACAGATTATTACCAAGACCTTATACTGGACACATACATTTTCTTGACTGAATAATTTTATTATGGGATAATGTCCTGTTACCGTTTTTGGAGGGGTTCCCGAGTGGTCAAAGGGATCAGACTGTAAATCTGACGGCTATGCCTTCGAAGGTTCAAATCCTTCCTCCTCCACCAAAGCAGGATTTTGCGGGTGTCGTATATTGGTATTACCTTGGCCTTCCAAGCCAAAGAGGTGGGTTCGATTCCCATCACCCGCTCCAGCGATGGATAGGTTGTGCTCACCTAGCTCAGTCGGTAGAGCACTTCCTTGGTAAGGAAGAGGTCGCCGGTTCAAGTCCGGTGGTGAGCTCCACTTATAGGTTTAGGTTTTTAGGTATTTATTTTTAAAAAGTTTGGTATTAGGAGAAAATTATGGCAAAAGAAACATTTCAAAGAGACAAGCCGCATGTAAATGTAGGAACTATAGGGCATGTTGATCATGGTAAAACTACATTAACAGCAGCTTTAACAAAAGTAATGGCAGAAGCACAAGGCGGTGAATTTAAAGAATATGCTGATATTGATAATGCACCTGAAGAAAGAGAAAGAGGTATTACAATTGCTACTGCTCATGTAGAGTATGAATCTGATTTAAGACATTATGCTCATGTTGATTGTCCAGGTCATGCAGATTATATTAAAAACATGATTACTGGTGCTGCACAAATGGATGGGGCTATTTTAGTGGTATCTGCAGCTGATGGTCCTATGCCTCAAACTCGTGAGCACATTTTATTATCAAGACAAGTAGGTGTGCCTTATATTGTTGTTTATATGAATAAAGCTGACCAAGTTGATGATAAAGAGTTAGTAGAGTTAGTTGAAATGGAGATTAGAGAATTACTAACTAATTATGAATTTCCTGGTGAGGATACTCCTATTGTTTATGGTTCAGCACTAAAAGCATTAGAAGGGGACACTTCAGATATTGGTATCCCTTCAATTAAGAAACTTGTTGAAGAGTTAGATAATTATATCCCAACCCCTGAAAGAGATACAGATAAGCCATTTTTGATGCCTATTGAAGATGTATTTTCTATATCTGGTCGTGGCACAGTAGTAACAGGTCGTATAGAAAGAGGTGTTGTTAATGTTAATGATACTATTGAAATTGTTGGAATAAAAGAAACTCAAACTACCACATGTACTGGTGTAGAAATGTTCCGTAAATTATTAGATTCAGGACAAGCTGGAGATAATGTTGGTGTGCTACTTAGAGGGACTAAGAGAGAAGAGGTAGAAAGAGGTCAAGTATTAGCTAAGCCAAAAACTATAAATCCACACACTAAGTTTGAAGCAGAAGTATATATTTTAAGCAAAGAAGAAGGAGGTAGGCATACTCCATTTTTCACTAATTATAGACCACAGTTTTACTTCAGAACCACTGATGTAACTGGTGCTGTTGAGCTACCAAAAGATGTAGAGATGGTAATGCCTGGTGATAATATTAAAATGAATGTTACTTTACTAGCTCCAATTGCTATGGAAGAAGGACTACGCTTTGCTATTCGTGAAGGCGGTAGGACAGTAGGTGCTGGAGTGGTAAGCAAAATTGTAGAGTAATACTATTAGTTTTATATTTAGTTAGCTTTTGGTTATAGGCAAGTGGCTCAATTGGTAGAGTAGCGGTCTCCAAAACCGTCGGTTGGGGGTTCGAGTCCCTCCTTGCCTGCCATTTAAAAGGATTTAATGTGAGTAAGAATATAGAAAGTCAAGTAAAGCAAAGAGATTCCGTTTGGTTGATATTAGCTATATTTGGTGTTATTACTTCAATAGCATCTTTTTATTATTTAGACCAATTTAATACTTTAATGAAAGTTATTATTATGTTGGCTGGTATAGGCATTTCTGTAGGGTTATTATTTTTATCAAGTTATGGCAATAAAATTACATTTTTTATTAAAGAAACAAAAATAGAAATATTAAAAGTTGTTTGGCCTACTAAACAAGAAACATTAAGAACAACACTGCTGATAATTGTTGCAGTAATTATAGTTGGTATATTTTTATGGTTAGTAGATATGTTTTTAACCTGGGTTTTAAAGTTTTTAACAATTTAAAGGATATAAATGGCTAAAAAATGGTTTGTTATTCATGCTATGAGTGGCTATGAAGCTAAGGTTAAATTAGCTATTGAAGAGACTGTAAAGCGTGAAGGTGTAGAAGATAAGTTTGGCGAAATACTTATTCCTACTGAAAGTGTAGTTGAAGTAAAGGAAGGTAAAAAGCGCAACACTGATAGAAAGTTTTTTCCAGGATATATTTTAATAAATATGGAGTTAAATGATAAAACTTGGTTATTAGTAAAAAACTTAAATCATGTTATGGGATTTATTGGAGGTAGTTCAAATAAGCCAGTGCCAATAAGTCAAAAAGAAGCAGACAAAATTTTTGCTAGTGTAAAAGAAGGCGTAGATAAGCCAAAACCGAAAATAATGTATCAAGTTGGAGAGGAAATTTTAGTTATAGATGGTCCTTTCAAAGATTTTAATGGCATAGTTGAAGAAGTTGATTACGAAAAAAATGTATTAAAAGTATCTGTTTTAATTTTTGGTCGTTCTACACCTGTAGCATTAGAGTTTAGTCAGGTAGAAAAAGTATAATTTTTAGGGGAGCTTTAAAAAGGCGCTAATACCCAAGAGGAGTAAAAATGGCAAAAAAGATTTTATCGTATATTAAATTACAAGTTAAAGCAGGCGAGGCAAATCCATCACCACCAGTAGGACCAGCTTTAGGTCAACATGGTGTGAATATAATTGATTTTTGTAAAACATTTAATGCTCAAACCCAAAATATTGAAAAAGGTATGCCAGTGCCAGTAATTATTACTGTTTATAATGACAGAAGTTTTACTTTTATTACTAAAACTCCACCAGCATCAATGTTACTTAAAAAAGCCACAGGTGTTCAAAAAGGAAGTCCTCAATCAAATGTAACTAAAGTTGGAAAGGTAACTCGCAAACAATTAGAAGAAATTGCTAAAACTAAAATGCAAGATTTAAATGCCAATGATATTGATGCAGCTGTAAAAAGTATTGCTGGAACAGCGCGTTCTATGGGTTTGACTGTTAAAGGGGTAAGTGATGACTAAATTAACAAAAAAACAAAAATTAATAAGAGAAAAAGTAGAAGCTAATAAGTTTTATCCTGTAGATGAAGCTATAGGTTTATTAAAAGAATTAAAAGCTGCTAAGTTTAAAGAATCAATGGATATTAGTGTTAATTTAGGTATTGATATTAAAAAATCAGACCAAAGTGTAAGAGGAGCAGTAGTTTTACCAAATGGAATAGGTAAAGATGTAAGGGTTGCAGTATTTACTCAAGGAGATAATATTGATAAGGCTAAAAAAGCTGGGGCTGATTCTGTTGGAATGGACGATTTAATGAAGACAATACAAGATGGTGATTTAAATTATGATGTGGTAATAGCCTCACCAGATGCTATGGCAGTTGTTGGGAAATTAGGTCAGATTTTAGGACCAAGAGGGCTTATGCCTAATCCAAAAACAGGAACTGTAACTACAGATATTGAACAAGCGGTAAAAAATGCTAAAGCTGGGCAAGTTCGTTATCGTGCCGATAAAGGAGGCATTGTGCACGCTAGTATTGGTAAAGTAGATTTTGAAGTATCAGCATTAAAAGAAAATATTAATACATTATTATCAACTTTGAAAAAGGCAAAACCAAATGGAGCTAAAGGCATTTATTTTAAAAAAATATCTTTATCATCAACTATGGGTCCTGGTTTAGCAATTGATTTATCAAGTGTTGATATTTAAAAAATTAGTCATATTTTATGACAAAAAAACTTTGGGCTACAGCGTAAAACTGTCTAGTCTCAAAGACCATAGGTGCGAAAGTTTAGTAAACGAAAGTTTGCCTATGTAGAGAGTGTTTAGACACTCAATGTGGTCGGCATTTTATATAAATGCTGTTTTTAATAAATAGGAGATAATATATGGCTCTCAGTTTTGAAGCTAAAAAGGCAGTTGTCAAGGAAATGAGTGAAGTTGCAAAGAACTCAATTTCTGCTGGTATTGCTGAATATAGTGGGTTAGATGTATATCAAATGACACAGTTAAGAAAGGCTGCTCTAGAATCAAATGTGTTTTTAAAAGTAGTAAAAAATACTCTTGCTAAAAGAGCTGTTGAGAATACAGATTTTGAATGTATAATTTCTGCGCTTACAGGACAGGTGGTTTTAGGTTTTTCTAAAGATGATCCAGGTGCTGTTGCAAGAACATTTAAGAAATTTGTAAAAGACAACAAGGCATTTGTTGTTACTGGTTTAGCGGTATCAGGTAATTTTGTAAGTGCAAGTGAGTTAGATAAAATTGCTAAATTACCAACTAAAGATGAAGCAATTAGTTTAGCTATGGCTTTAATGCTAGCTCCAGTTGAAAAACTTGTAAGAACATTTAACGAATTTCCAGCTAAGACTACTCGTGTAGTTGCAGCTGTTCGTGATCAAAAACAATAATAAAATTTTAAGGAGATATTGATATGGTAAAAGCAAAATTATCAAATGATGATATTTTAGAAGCAATAGCAGGAATGTCTGTTATGGATGTTGTTGACTTAGTTTCTAAAATGGAAGAAAAGTTCGGAGTTTCAGCAGCTGCTGTAGCAGCTGCACCAGCGGCTGTTGCTGCAGAAGGTGGAGGTGCAACTGCAGAAGAAAAAACAGAGTTTGATGTTGTATTAAAAAGCTTTGGAGATAAAAAAGTAGCTGTAATTAAAGTAGTTCGTGAAGTCACCAGCATTGGTCTTAAAGAAGCGAAAGATTTAGTTGAAGGAGTACCTTCACCAGTAAAAGAAGGTTTAACTAAAGAAGAAGCTGAAAAGATTAAGAAAAAAATTGAAGAGGCTGGCGGAACTGTAGAACTTAAATAGTAGCGTTTTTTAATATATTCCAGCAGGTTTGTTCAAAACCTGTTGGAATCCATACTAAATTAAAGTTATTTATAAATCAAATATAACAAGAGGATAATATGACCTATTCGTTTACTAACAAAAAACGCATTAGAAAAAGTTTTAATAAGAGAGAATTACTTATAAAAAATCCAGATTTATTAGCTATACAAATGGAATCTTTCAATCAATTCCTACAAGCAGATGAAGAACAAAAAAATAGAAAAGATATTGGAATACATGCAGTTTTTAAATCAGTTTTCCCTATTACAGCTATTAATGGATATGCAGAATTAGAGTATGTAGATTACAAATTACAAGGAGTTAAGTATAGTGTAGGGGAATGTAAGTTAAGGGGTATAACTTATGCATCACCGCTTAGAGTAACTTTGAAATTAGTTTTATTTGATAAAAACAAATCAACTCTTAAAAGTAAACGCAAAATAAAAGAAGTAAAAGAACAAGATGTGTATTTAGGTAATTTGCCTATTATGACTGACACTGGGACTTTTGTAGTGAATGGCACAGAAAGAGTTGTGGTCTCCCAGCTTCATCGTTCACCTGGCGTTATTTTTGAACATGACAAGGGTAAGACTCACTCATCTGGAAAAATACTATTTTCATCTCGCATTATTCCTTACCGTGGCTCATGGATAGATTTTGAGTTTGATCATAACGAGCATATTTATGTGCGCGTTGATAGAAGAAGAAAGATACCTGTCACGGTATTATTAAAGGCTATGGGTTATAACATAGAGCAAATTTTAAGCATGTTCTTTACTATAATTTCAATAAAAATGACAGCAAAAGCTATTAATTTCTCAATTAACATTGATAAATTAAAAGGGCAAATTGCAGAATTTGATATTAAAAAAGGAGCTAAAACTTTAATTCAAAAAGGTAGGCGTATTACCATGCGTGATGTTAAAGTTTTAAAAGAAAATAAAATTAAAACTATTTCAGCGCCTATTGATTATCTAAACTTAAAAGTAATAGCAAAAGATATTATTGATACTGAAACTGGTGAAATATTAGTCCCTGCTAATACTATGATTGATGAAGAAGTATTAGAAATATTGCAGAAAGCTAAAATTAAATCTTTAGATATCCTATATATTAACGAGTCTGAAGGTGGGGCATATATCTCTGATACTTTAAGATTAGATGAAACACAAACTCAATTAGAAGCTAGAACATTGATTTATCATGTAATGCGACCAGGAGAACCAGCTACAGAAGATGCTGTTAACGCATTATTTGGAAACATATTTTTTAATCACACTCGTTATAACTTATCTAAAGTTGGCAGGATGAAATTAAATAGAAGATTAGGCAGAGATAGTGAGGAAGGAGAGTTAGTATTAAGCAATGAAGATATTATTGATGTGTTAAATTGTTTAATAGATATTAAGAACGGCAATAACACCATTGATGATGTGGACACTCTTGCTAACCGTAGAGTTCGTGCTATTGGTGAAATGGTAGAAAATCAATTTAGATTAGGCTTAGTGCGGGTAGAAAAATCTGTAAAAGAAAGATTAAATTTAGCAGAGACTGATGAACTAACTCCACAGGATTTAATTAACTCAAAGCCTATATCGGCTGCTATAAAAGAGTTTTTTGGCTCAAGTCAATTATCACAATTTATGGACCAAGTTAATCCATTATCAGGTATTACTCATAAAAGAAGAATATCAGCATTAGGACCTGGTGGATTGACTAGAGAAAGAGCTGGTTTTGAAGTAAGAGATGTACATCCTTCACATTATGGTAGGTTATGCCCTATTGAGACTCCTGAAGGACCTAATATTGGTCTTATAAACACCTTAGCTTTGTATGCAAGAACTAATAATTATGGATTTATTGAAACACCATATTTTAAAGTTAAAAATGGTGTGGTAACCAATGAGGTTGTTTTCTTATCAGCTATTGATGAAATATCGCATGTTATTGCTCAAGGTAATGTAAATATTGATAATAAAGGTAAGCTATTAGATGATTTAGTATCTTGCCGTTTTAATAATGAATTTATATTTTCTCATTCAAATGAAGTTACACTTATAGATGTGTCTTCAAGACAAATAACATCTGTTGCGGCGTCACTTATACCATTTTTAGAGCATGATGATGCAAATAGAGCTTTAATGGGCTCTAATATGCAACGCCAATCTGTACCATTACAAAAATCATCAAAACCATTAGTAGGGACTGGAGTAGAAAATGTTGTAGCTCAAGATTCTAGAGTTTGTGTTACTGCAAAAAATGATGGTGTTGTTGAATATGTAGATGCTAGCAGGATAGTAATTAGTGTAAGTTCCAAAGTAGCAAAATCAAGTAATTTAGGAGTAGATATCTATAATTTAACTAAATATCATCGTTCAAATCAAAATACTTGTATTAATCAAAAAATACTAGTTTCAGCTGGTGATAAGATTTCTAAAGGAGATATTATTGCTGATGGTCCTTCAACTGATTTAGGTGAATTAGCTTTAGGTCAAAATATGCTAGTTGCATTTATGCCTTGGAATGGATATAACTTTGAAGACTCTATTTTAATCTCTGAAAAGGTTGTAAAAGATGATAGTTATACTAGTATTCATATAGAAGAACTTACAGTATATTCAAGAGACACTAAATTAGGTCCAGAAGAGATAACTTCTGATATACCTAATGTTAATGAATCAGTTTTATCTAAGTTAGATGAGTCAGGTATTGTGTATGTAGGCGCAAGAGTAAAAGGTGGTGATATTCTAGTTGGCAAAGTAACGCCAAAAACAGAGTCAGTATTAAGTCCTGAAGAAAAACTACTAAGGGCAATTTTTGGTGAAAAAGCTAATAATGTTAAAGATACTTCATTGCGTATGAGCGCTGGCAAAACTGGTGTAGTTATAGATGTGCAGGTTTACACTAGAGAAGGAGTTGAAAGGGATGAAAGAACTGTAAGTATTGATAATAGTAGAATTGAAGAAATTCGTAAAGATTTTAATGATGAACTGCAAATTATTGCTGATGATATTTTTAGGCGTATCAACAAAAAGCTTGTAGGTCTTAAAGTTACAAAAGCTGAAATTTTATTTAGTAAAGGTGATAAATTAGATGCAAAGGCTATAAAACTAATTAATAGAGAGTTTGGTAAAAAGAAATTTAATAAAAAATTAGCTTTTTATAAAAAACTCACTACTAATGATAAAAAGATAAACACTGATATTAAAAACCTACTAAAACAAGTAGAAGGCCAATATGAAGAGTTTAAGAAAGCTTTTGAATTTGAAAAAGACAAAGTAACTGAAGGGGCTGAATTACCTCAAAGTGTTATGAAAATGGTTAAAGTATATGTTGCCACTAGAAAACCACTACGTGTTGGTGACAAGATGGCAGGAAGACATGGAAACAAAGGGGTTATCTCAAGGATTACCCCTGTAGAAGATATGCCATATCTTGCAGATGGAACACCAGTTGATATAGTCTTAAACCCTTTAGGTGTGCCTTCACGAATGAATGTGGGCCAAGTTTTAGAGGTGCATTTAGGTTGGGCAGCAAGAGGTCTTGGACATAAGGTTGCTGAAATGCTTGATAATCATAGAAAAAATACAGTTGCTGGAATAAGAAAATTATTAGACACGATTTATAATAAATTTGGTAGACCAGAAGACTTAAAATCATTAACTGATGATGAAATTTTAGAGTTAGCTAATAATTTACGCGATGGTGTGCCTATGGCAACTCCAGTTTTTGATGGTATTTCAGAAAAAGAAATTAAATCATTATTAAAAATGGCTGATTTACCAGAAAGTGGTCAAACAACTTTATATGATGGTTATACAGGTGAAGCGTTTGATAGAAAAGTCACTGTAGGATATATGTATATGCTTAAGCTAAATCATTTAGTTGATGAGAAAATGCATGCCCGTTCAACAGGACCATATAGTCTTGTTACTCAACAGCCATTGAGCGGTAAGGCACAATTTGGTGGTCAAAGATTTGGTGAGATGGAAGTGTGGGCATTAGAGGCATATGGTGCTGCTTATACCTTAAGAGAAATGTTAACTGTTAAATCTGATGATGTATCTGGTAGGGCAAAAATGTATAAAAATATTGTAGATGGGCAAAATGTCATGGAAGCCTCTATGCCAGAATCATTTAATGTATTAGTCAAAGAAATAAGGTCATTAGGTATTGATATTGAATTAGAACATAACGAAGGGGAATAATTTTGAAAGATATATTAAAAATTTTAACACAACAAAATAAAGAACAAGATTTTGATGCAATTAAAATTGGTTTAGTATCACCAGAGAAAATTCGTTCCTGGTCTTATGGTGAAGTAAAAAAGCCAGAAACTATTAATTATCGCACTTTTAAACCAGAAAGAGATGGACTTTTTTGCGCCAAGGTTTTTGGTCCTATAAAAGATTTTGAGTGTTTGTGTGGTAAGTATAAAAGGATGAAATATCGCTCAGTAGTTTGTGAAAAATGTGGTGTTGAAGTAATTCAATCAAAAGTTAGACGCGAAAGAATGGGGCATATTGAACTTGCAACTCCAGTTGCTCATATTTGGTATTTAAAGTCACTGCCATCAAGACTTGGTTTGTTACTTGATATGACTTTAAAAGATATAGAAAGGATATTATATTTTGAAGCATATATTGTATTAGAACCAGGTAATACACCCTTAGTTAAGAAGCAGCTTTTAACTGAAGAAATGTATTATGACTCATTAGATGAATATGGTGATGATAGTTTTGAAGCAAAAATGGGTGCGGAAGCATTACAATATATATTATCTGAAATACAGTTAGAAAAAGAAGCTCATAATTTACGCGAAGAAAGTTTAAATACTAAATCAGAAACAAAATTAAAAAGAATTTCTAAGAGATTAAAGTTAGTTGAGTCTTTAATTTCTTCAGGTAACAAGCCAGAATGGATGATATTAAACATTGTTCCTGTTCTGCCACCTGATTTAAGGCCATTAGTTCCATTGGAAGGAGGGCGTTTTGCAACATCTGATTTGAATGATTTATATCGTAGAGTTATAAATCGTAATAATCGTTTGCGTCGTTTATTAGACCTTGATGCTCCAGAGATTATTATTCGTAATGAAAAAAGAATGCTGCAAGAATCAGTAGATTCATTGATAGATAATGGACGAAGAGGACGCGCAATAATGGGTAATAATCGTCGCCCTTTAAAATCTATAGCAGATATGATCAAAGGTAAGCAAGGGCGTTTTCGTCAAAATTTATTAGGTAAACGGGTTGATTATTCTGGTCGTTCAGTAATTGTTGTTGGACCATATTTAAGATTACACCAATGTGGCTTACCTAAAAAAATGGCTTTAGAATTATTTAAACCATTTGTATTTAGTAAATTGCAAGCCAAAGGCTTAGCATCTACTATTAAAACTGCTAAGAAGATGGTGGAAAATGAAAATCCAGAAGTTTGGGATATATTAGAAACAGTTGTACACCAACATCCTATTCTATTAAATCGGGCTCCAACATTACATAGATTAGGCATCCAAGCATTTGAACCTATTTTGATTGAAGGTAAAGCAATACAATTACACCCATTAGTGTGCACAGCATTTAACGCAGATTTTGATGGAGATCAAATGGCAGTTCATGTTCCTTTATCAGAAGAAGCCCAATTAGAAGCTAGAGCATTAATGTTGTCTTCTAATAATATTTTCTCCCTAGCAAGTGGAGAGCCAATAATCATACCAACTCAAGATGTTATTTTAGGTCTTTACTATATGTCTCGTGAAAAAGTTAATGGTAAAGGTGAAGGAAAGATTTTTGCTAATGCTAATGAGGTGATAAATGCATATGATGCTAAAGTTGTAGATTTACATAGCAAGATTAAACTTAGAATAAGAAATTATGATAATGATGCTACTTCTATAATTGATACTACAGTAGGAAGAGCTATATTTTCATCAATTTTGCCTGAAGGGATAGACTTTGATTTAATTAATACAGATTTAACAAAAAAAGCAATATCTAAATTAATCAATGTTTGTTATCGTAAGCTACAATTAAAAGATACTGTAATTTTCGCTGACCAAATGATGTATATGGGTTTTAAATACTCAACTAAATCAGGTATTTCATTTTGTTCTAATGACATGATAATTCCTGAAGAAAAAGCAGAGTTTTTAAATACTGCAGAAAGTCAGATAAAAGATATTCAAAAGCAATTTGAATCAGGAATTGTTACTAATGGTGAGAGATATAATAAAGTAATTGATATTTGGTCACATACTTCTGAAAGAATTGCAAAATCAATGATGGATAAAATAAAATTTGATGAAATTACTGACACAAAGGGCAAAAAAGAAAAACACCCATCATTTAATTCTATTTATATGATGGCGGATTCAGGTGCAAGAGGTAGTGCAGCACAAATTAGACAGTTAGCAGGTATGCGAGGACTTATGACAAAGCCTGATGGAAGTATTATAGAAACACCTATTACAGCAAATTTTAGAGAAGGCTTAAATGTATTACAATACTTTATATCAACTCATGGCGCAAGAAAAGGTTTGGCTGATACTGCGCTTAAAACAGCAAATTCTGGATATTTAACTAGAAGATTAGTTGATGTTGCTCAAGATGTTATTATTGTTATTGATGATTGTAATACTGAAAATGGTTTGTTATTTAAAGCTATTATTGAAGGAGGGGATGTTGTACAAACTTTAGGAGAAAGAGTATTAGGAAGAGTAGTAGCAGAAGATGTAAAATATCCTAACTCTAAAAAAGTCCTATTAAAAAGAGGCACTTTAATTGATGAAGATTGTATTGAAAAAATTAATGATGAAGGAATTGAAAGTATAAGAATTCGTTCAGCAATCACTTGTGAATCAGACCATGGTATATGCTCTTCATGCTATGGTAATGACCTTGCTAGAGGAGATAGAATTGGCTTAGGTGAGGCAGTAGGTGTAATAGCCGCACAATCAATTGGTGAACCTGGTACACAGCTTACAATGCGTACTTTTCATATAGGTGGTGCGGCATCAAGTGTAACTACCATTAATAATATAACTATTAATATTGATGGAATAGTTCGCTTTGAAAATATTAAATTTGTTAAAAATTTAGAGAAATCATTGGTGGTAACATCTCGTTCTGGAGAGATATCAATAAAAGATAAACATGGGCAAGAACAAGAGCGATATAAAGTTCCTTATGGTGCGGTAGTTAGCACTACAGATGGTGCTAAAGTTAAGGCAAAAGATGTTATTGCTAGATGGGACCCGCATACTCACCCAATTATCTCAGAGCATTCAGCTGCAAAAGTTGTTTTTGAAGACTTTGTTGAAGATGTAACAATAGTTAAAAGTGTTGATCCATTAACAGGAATATCTTCTTTTGAGATTATTGATGAAAACCAGCGACCTTCTACGGCTAAAGGTTTAAAGCCACTTATTAAATTAGTTGCAACAGATGCTTCAAAAGAGGAGTATGCTCATCATTATTTACCGAGTAAAGTTAAGGTAAGTGTAGAAGATGGTCAAATAGTAAATCCTGGAGATATATTAGCTAAAATTTCTAAAGATTTTTCAAGATCTTCTGATATAACTGGAGGTCTTCCAAGAGTAGCAGATCTTTTTGAAGCGAGAAAAGCAAAAGACCATGCAATATTAGCTGAAGAAAGTGGAATAGTTAGTTTTGGTAATGAGACAAAAACTAGAATAAGATTAATAATAACTCCTGAAGAAGGCGAACCAGTTGAAATGATGATTCATAAATGGCGTCAAATTGATGTTTTTGATGGTGAATCTGTGGAAAAAGGAGATATAATTTCAGATGGTCCTAGCAACGCTCATGATATTCTAAGATTATTAGGGATAGAAAGATTAGCCCATTATTTAGTTAAAGAAGTGCAAGATGTTTATAGACTTCAAGGTGTGAAAATTAATGACAAGCATATTGAAATTATTATTAGACAAATGTTGCGTAAGGTTGAGATTTTAGATACTGGAGATTCTTCTTTAGTTAAAGGAGAAATTGCAGAATATAATCAAGTAGTAGCAGAAAATAAAGATTTAATTGCTAAAGGCAAACAAGTTGCAAAATATGAAAGATTGCTTATGGGCATAACTAAAGCATCTCTTGCTACAGAGTCATTTATATCAGCTGCATCTTTCCAAGAAACCACAAGGGTTTTAACAGAAGCTTCAATTACTGGTAAGAAAGATGAGCTTTACGGATTAAAGGAAAATGTTATTGTAGGTCGTTTAATACCAGCAGGCACAGGCTACGCTTATCATGCAGAGCGTAAAGTTAAGCTAAAAGAAATGAAAATGAATGCTGCACAAGTTGAAGAGAAATTAGTGCAAGGCCTTAGCGAAGTTGATGGAACTGATTTAGAATAATATAAAAAAAATATAAAATCTAAAGCTAAAATAATAAAAAAGATTGTGTTAGTATTTCTAATACAATCTTAATTCGCTATCTTATATGAACCAAGAAAAAATCAATCATTATCAAAGCAAAGGTTATAACTTTATTCCTATTATTAAAGAGGTTATTGTTGATATTGATACCCCATTATCCGCATATTTAAAATTAGCTGATAAGCCTTATAGTTATTTATTTGAATCTGTTGAAGGTGGTGAGAAGTGGGGTAGGTATTCAATAATAGGTCTAGAAGCAAACACTATTATCAAAGTTTATGATAATGTAATTGAATTTACAATTAATAATAAAAAAGAAAAAATAACTGTCCCTAATCCCTTAGATTGGATAGATTCATACCTTTTAACTTTTAAAGTGCCTGTAGTTAAAAATCTACCCGATTTTAATGGAGGTTTAGTAGGATATTTTGGTTATGAAATAATTAAATATATTGAGACTAGGCTTAACAAAAATAATAAAGATGAGCTATGTGTGCCAGATATTTTATTAATGCTATCTAGTAATTTAGTTGTTTTTGATAATTTAGCTAATAAGGCTTTTTTAATTGTTCATATTAATCCAGAAAAAGAAAATTTTGCTGATGCTAAAAAAAGATTAGCTAAAATTGAAAAAGATTTAAATACTTCAATATCAGTAGCAAAATTAAATATTGATATTGATGATAGGGAGAGAGAAGATATAGATTTTAAATCTAATTTTTCTAAGCAAGAGTTTGAAGATATAGTTAGAAAGATTAAAAAATACATTGTAGCGGGTGATGTGATGCAAGTAGTACCATCACAAAGGTTAAGTTCAGATTTTAAAGAAAATCCTATTAGTCTTTATCGTGCACTTAGATTATTAAACCCTTCTCCTTATATGTTTTATCTTAATTTAGATGATTTTTATATAGTTGGTTCTTCACCTGAAATACTTACAAGAGTAAAAGATGATGAAATTACCTTAAGACCATTAGCAGGAACTAGAAGTAGAGGCAAGACTAATAAAGAAGATAAACTATTGGAAAAAGAATTACTTGCTGATGAAAAAGAAATTGCAGAGCATTTAATGCTAATTGATTTAGGCAGAAATGATTTAGGTAGAATAGCTAAAACAGGTAGTGTAAAAGTCAGTGATAAGATGATTATAGAAAAGTATTCCCATGTGATGCACATTGTTTCAAATGTTAAGTGCAAACTAAAAAAAGGTATTAATTTAATAGATGTTATAAAAGCTACATTTCCAGCAGGAACTTTAAGTGGAGCTCCTAAAATAAGAGCAATGGAAATTATAAATGAGATAGAAAAATCAAAAAGAGGTATATACTCTGGTGCTGTGGGTTATTTAAGTTGGAATAATAATATGGATTTAGCTATAGCTATTAGGACAGCAGTGATAAAAGATGACAAGCTATATGCTCAAGCAGGAGCTGGTATTGTTTATGATTCAGTACCTGAAACCGAATGGTTAGAGACCTTACATAAAGCAAAAGCAATTTTAAAAGCTTATAAAATAGTTAAGAATTAAGTTTGTTGTTTTTTATTCACTTACTATCTCTAATGCATTGGTGTAAAGGTTCATAATTTCGTTGCCAAAAATAAAAATTACTGCAAAATAAATTATTAAAATGGATTTTAGTCAAGAATTACAGTATTTTAAAAATATTAATCACTACCGTAAGCGTGATATTGTAACTACTCCCCAAAGTATTAAAATAAAAATCAGTAATAAAGAATTAATAAACTTTTGTGCTAATGATTATTTAGCTCTTGCTAATAATGCAGATATAAAAAAGACTTTTAAAAAAGCTATAAGTATTTATGGAGTAGGCAGTGGAGCCTCACATTTAGTTGGAGGACATTTTGAGATACATGAAAAATTAGAGCAAGAATTAGCAAAATTTAGCGGATATGAAAAAGTTTTACTTTATTCTACTGGTTATATGGCTAATTTAGGAGTTCTATCAGCCTTAAAAAATAACTTAGATTGGATTGTGCAAGACAGATTAAATCATGCTTCTATCATTGATGCTAATTTATTAGCAGGTTTTGCTATTAGGCGTTATCACCATAATGATATTAGCTCTTTAGAAAAGAAAATATCAAACTTAGATGGACAAGGCTTGATTGTGTCTGATTTAGTTTTTAGTATGGATGGTGATAGGGTAGATGTTAATAAAATAAATAAAGTCGCTAAAGCTAAAAATGCTTTTTTAATGCTTGATGATGCCCATGGGTTTGGTGTTTTTAAAAACCCTAAAAATATTGATATTTATATGGCTACTTTAGGCAAAGCGTGTGCTACTATGGGCTCTTTTGTTGCTGGTAGTAGAGATTTTATTGAATATTTAATACAAAAGTCTAGACCTTATATTTATACTACAGCCATACCTCCTGCAATATGTGCTGCTACTTTAAAAAGCCTTGAAATTATAAAAACAAATATCCAACAAGATAAGTTATTTGCTAATATTGATTATTTTAAAAAATGTGCTAATGAATTGGGTATTAAATTTATGCATTCAGATTCAGCAATTCAACCACTTATAATTGGGGATAGTAAAAAAGCCCTTAATTTAAGCACAGACCTTTTTAAAAAAGGGTTTTATGTAAAAGCAATAAGACCTCCAACAGTTCAAAAAAACACTGCAAGATTAAGATTTACTTTATCAGCAGGGCATAATAAAAACCATATAAATAAATTATTTGAGGCATTAAATGCTTTGGTATAAAACTTTTGGCTCTGGCAAAAATATTGTGTTATTGCATGGCTGGGGTTTCAATGCTAGGATATTCAAACCTTTGGCATATAAATTAGCAAAAGATTTTAAAGTTACAATTATTGATCTACCAGGGCATGGTAAAAGCGACATTATAAAAGGAGGTATAGATAAATGGAGTGAAGCTATCATGCCTATTATGCCTAACAATGCCACTATTATCGGCTGGTCATTAGGAGGTTTATTAGCTATTAAAATTGCTACTTTAATTGGTATTAAAAATTTGCTATTAGTAGCATCATCTCCTAAGTTTGTAAAACAAGATAAGTGGCAATATGGTATTGATAGAGCAATTTTTAGTGAATTTTCCCAAAGTTTAAATATTAATATAGAGAAAACTTTAAAGCGTTTTATTTTTCTTCAAACTAAGGAGAAAAAAACAATTACAATTTTAAATAATTATATTGATAATAATCCAGCTGACCCTTACGCATTAGAGCAAGGTTTAGATATGATTATAAATTGTGATTTAATAAAAGAATTTTTAGCTTTGAATTGTGATAAATCTGTAGTTTTAGGTAAATATGACACAATAGTTCCTAATAAAATAGCTAACTTTTATAAAGAAAATAATATAGCTACTCATATTTTAAATTGTGGACATATTCCTTTTTTAGATAGTGATTTTTTAAGATTAAGTTTAAAACTATGAATAAAAAACATTTATTTAGATTTACCCTTTGGGCAATGCCATTTAATTTGGTCTTGCTTATTATATTTTCTTTATTTTATTTTTCTAATGTTAGTAGCCCGCCACAAGATTTATTAACTTTAATATATCTACCTTTAGCTTTTATTGGTCATTTTTCTATTGCAGTATTAGCAGTTTTTTTATTAACATTACCGCTATTTTTATTGCCTAACAATAAATTGAATTTAGTAATAATTGTTTTTTTATATACTCTATTGGTTGCTTTTTTATGGATTGATACTGTGGTATATCAACAATATAGATTTCATATTAATGCTACAGTTGCAAATTTTATAATAAATGGTGGTGGAGATATTTTTGATTTCTCAATAGTTACTTGGCTTAAATTTATCTTCTCAATTCTAACAGTAATTATTATCCAAATTATTGGCGTATTTACACTAATTAAGTTCACTAAGAAGAAACACCCAATTGGATATTTGGTTTTTTTATTTATATTTGCTATTACTTTTATAGGGCAAACAATTCACGCTTGGGCTTATGATAATCGTTATATTCCAGTTTTAAGCCAAACATCAATACTGCCTTTTTACTATCCTTTAAAATCTCATGAATTAGTAGTAGCGTTTAAGCTGCCAAAATTAGACAAAAAAGACCTACAAGATATAAAACTTAGTTTCTCTAATGATAAGCTTTATTATCCAAAAGCAAGATTGCAATGTAGTAAAAATACAAAAACAAATATATTAATGATAGCTATAGACACTCTAAGAGCCGATATGTTAGCTAGTGAAATAATGCCATTTAGCTATGAGTTGGCTAGGAAAGCAAGCAAATTTAATAATCATTTTAGTGGCGGTAATGGCACTAGGACCGGGCTTTTTACTTTATTCTATGGTTTACCTGGAACATATTGGAGTAGTTTTTTACAAGTAGAGAAAGGCAGTGTTTTAATTGATGTCTTAAATGACAATAATTATCAATTTGGTATTTTTTCATCGGCACGATTGGTTTCACCTAGATTTCATCGCACTATTTTTGTTAATGTTAAGAATTTAAAAACCCATACTAAGGGCAATTCACCAGCAGAAAAAGATATAAAAATCACAAATGAATTTATAGACTTTATTGATAATATAAATGACAAGCAGCCGTTTTTTGCTTTTTTATTTTATGATTCACCGCATGGTTATAGCAGGCCAAAAGACTTTAAAGTTAAGTTTGAACCAGAATGGCAGAAAATTGACTATTTCAAACTAAATAATGATTATGAACCAACTGAATTTTTTAATCGCTATAAGAACTCAGCTTATTTTGTTGATGGTTTGATTAAAAAAGTTATAACTAAACTTAAAAGAGAAGGATTATATGATAATACAGTAATATTATTAACATCAGACCATGGTCAGGAATTCAATGATAATAAATTAAATTATTGGGGGCACGGCTCTAATTTTACAAAATATCAACTCCAAGTGCCTCTTATTTTTAAACAAAAAAATCAAGCTAATACTAAAGTGATAAATAATAAAACTAGCCATTGGGATATAATTCCTACCTTATTACAAGATGTATTTAATTGTAAAAATCCAATATCGGATTATAGTTTAGGTTTTAATTTATTTGATGAAGCTAAAAGAGAGTTTTTAATATCAGGGATAGATACTGATTATGCAATCATTACTGATGATTTAATTGCAGTTGATAATAATTTAGGATTTTTACAAATTTATGACCCACGCTATAGGAATACTGATAAGAGGATACCTAGAGCAACATTTAAAAAAGCATTAGATGCCTTAACTTGGTTTTACGCTCCAAAGCATTTATCTAAATAATCAATAATAGCATCAGACTCATAAAGCCAAACTGTATTTTTATTCTCTTTAATTTTCAAACAGGGCACCATAAATTTACCGCCTTTTTCTATAAGTTCTAATTTATTAATTTTATCTTGAGCATCTATAGTTTTAATTTCTAAATTAAGACGACGCATAGTTCTTCTTACCTTTATGCAAAAAGGACAAGTGTAGAATTGATATAAAGATAAATTTTTAACAGCATCATTAACTTTTTGCTGCTCTTTTGCAGTTCTTATTATTTTTTTTGGTGCTAGAATATAGTCAATAAAAATTATTATCCTGCCTAAACCTTCGCGTAATATTTTTAAAATCATGATTTTTTTAAAGAGCAGATGAAAATTGCCATTTAATTTTAATATGCTAAGGAGTTTTTATATTATCAATATGAAACATATCTGGCAAAAATATAATAAAACCATTATCTAACTTAGCTAGTTTATCACCCCATCTTCTTACCCACCTTTTATAAGGCACACATTCTTTTCCTGTTGGTGTTAATGGTGAATGATGAGTAACCTCATAAATAATATTTGTAATTTGTTCTCCTTTTTTTAATACAACCCAAGGAGTTCTCACTTCTCTACTAACAGTTTCTTTTTTTATTTGTATACTAATATATTTATTAGCATTAATATATATTCTCATATCTATACCTGCATAATCTAAATCTGATGACATCTCAACTTTTGGATAAATTGACGCTGCTACATATCCACCTTGTATTTGAGTTAATAATGATGCCCAGGTTCTATAAATTCTAGCTGGTAATCCTCTATAAAATGTTTCTACACTAAACATTTGTTTTTTTCTAAAGCTCTCTAGTTCTTTCTCCAATTTTTTACTATATAAACCATAAAATTCATCATAACCTAATAAATCAAAATTATCCCAATAAATTTCATATAATAGCTTTATAGCTTGAATATTTCTTGGTAAATCTAATTCAACAAGTTTAATTTTAGAATATTTGCTTCTGTATTTATTTAAGTCAATATTAGACAAAAATCTATTAAATTGTTTTAATTTATTACTCATATTGTTTCTATCCATTTATTAGCTAAGTTAACATATTTAAGATTTATTTCTGTAGCATAAAAATCTATTCCCATTTTTCTAGCAACAAAACATTCAGAACCACTTCCAGCAAATGGAATTAAAATTTTATTAGGTAAACTCCCATATATTAGTTTTTCTGTTATTTTAAAAGGTTTTTGGGTAGGGTGATTTATTATATGACAATTATCATGGTTATGTTTTTCTTTGCCCATACATAAAACCTTACAATCTTCACAATAAAAAACCCTCTCTGAATATCCTGAACCACCAGCTAAAGCCGGTATTTTTATTACATCTCTAGGTAAAGCCCCCTTTATGTGTGCTTTATATATAGTCTTTGAATTTCCTTTACTATACCTACATTTTTTGCTATTTCTTACTTTTCCAGCAGCATTTTTTAAAAAACCCTTAGTATAATTTTCTCTTATATTATCAACTATTAGTTTTGGTTTCTCACCTTTCCATAAGCAAAGTATACTCTCAAAACTCCTTTGCCAAAACTTACTTGAAGGAACTGTTTTGTTAGTATAATGCCAAGTTAACCACCTTTGATTTTTAATAGGGTATTTAATTGCAATATATGATAATATTTCTGGATAACCATATATGTATATTGGTGCAGACGGTTTAACAACTCTTAGACATTCTTTTATATATTTAATACTCCAATTAACATAATCTTCAATATTCATATTGTCATTATTATTACCAAAATCTTTTCCAATATTATATGGAGGATCTATTATTGCTAAATCAAACAAGTTATCACCTTGAAAAGATTCTAAAAAATCTATAACATCAACATTACTTACTATGTTCTTGCAATTATTCATTTTATAAATAAATTAAAAATTATTTATCTTTTAAATCTATTTTTTAAATTATAAGCAATCAAAGTATTTTCTAATAAAGTTGCAATAGTCATCGGTCCTACACCTCCAGGCACAGGTGTTATATATGCTGCTTTTTTGCTAGCAGTCTTAAATTCAACATCACCTACTAATTTATTATTATCAAGACGATTAATACCAACATCTATTACAACAGCTCCTTTTTTAATACTCTTACCTTTTATTAATTCTGGCACTCCAACAGCTACTACTAAAATATCAGCCTTAGCAACTTCTCTTTCTAAATCTTTAGTCTTACTATGACAAACTGTAACAGTAGCACCAGCATTTAATAATTCTATTGCCATTGGCTTGCCAACAATATTTGATGCTCCTACTATTACAGCATCTTTACCTTTTATATCCATATTTATACTTTTAAGCAAAGTCATAACTCCTTTTGGAGTACAAGGGTGGAGACAAGGTTTGTTTTGCATTAGGTTACCGATATTAATAGAATTAAAACCATCAACATCTTTCCATGAATCAATAGCTTCAGTAACTTGGTGAGCATTAATATGCTCAGGTAGAGGGAGTTGGATTAAAATCCCATTTATATTGTCTTGTTTATTAAGTTTTTTTATTATTTTTAAAACTTCATCTTGACTAGTATCAGCAGGTAACTTTATTTCTTCAGAATAAAAACCAACTTCATTACAGGCTTTTTGCTTACGCCCAACATACACTTTTGATGCTGGATCTTCTCCTACTAAAACAACTGCTAATCCTGGTGGAGTAGGTAGTTTTTTAACCTTATCTGCAATTTTGCTTTGTAAATTATTAGCTACTTCTCTGCCGTCAATAATCATGATAATATCCCCCTTATTTTTTTTAAATCATCAATAGTATCAACCCCTATACCACTTGATTTTTTTGCAATGTCTATATGTATTTTATAGCCATGAAAAAGTATACCTAATTGCTCTAATTTTTCTATATTTTCTATTGCACTTGGTGATAGTTGTAAATAATTTTTTATAAAACCAGCATAATAAGCATAAATACCTATATGTTTATAAGCTCCAAATTTTAAGGAGTTATTTTTATCATCTCTATTATATGGGATTGTTGCTCTAGAAAAATAAAGAGCATAATTATCTTTATCAAACACTACTTTGACACAATTAGGGTCTTTAAATATTTCGTATTTTTTAATTCTCTCACATAAAGTTGTTACTTTTACTTTGCTTGATTTTAAATTATCAGCTACTTGATTTATTAACTCAAAAGGTAATAAAGGTTCATCACCTTGAAGATTCACAACGATTTCATTATCTTTTAAATTTAGTTTTGTAATTGCTTCTGCTATTCTTGATGTGCCTGAAGTATGATTTTTATTTGTCATTAAAACCTTAGCACCAAAATCTTCACAAACAGACTTTATCCTCTTATCATCTGTTGCAATTATTACTTTATAAGCATTACTTTTAATGGCATTTTCATAACTGTATTGAATAAGAGGTTTGTTATTTATTATGCGTAATAGTTTTGCAGATAATCTAGTTGACTTATAACGAGCAGGGATAATTACATAAAAACTCATTTATTTTATATTTCTTGCTTCTTCAATGAGCAAGATTGGTATGCCATCAATAATAGGATATGCAAGTTTGCTTTCTTTACATATTAGTTCATTATCTTTTTCTATTAATGGTTTTTTAGACTTTGGGCAAACCAATATTTTTAACAAATCTTTATCAATCATAATACTTTAAAATTTTTCTAATAATTTTGTTAGAAATTTAGCATCTAATTTAGTTTCTACTTTTAGATAATACATTTTTTCATTAGCGAATTTTCTACATTTAACAGCGTCTTTCTCAGTCATTATTATAGGTTTATCGTTATTGAAATTTATATCAGTTATTTTAAATGGATAATGGTCTTTAAATATCTTTTTTTCTAATTTTATACCTTGATGCTCTAATACTGAAAAAAATCTATCCGGATTACCAATAGCACAAATTGCATTACAATTTCTTATATTCCAATCATTAAAAGCTATTTTTTTATTAGTTTTTATATTTATGTATTCAACAGGTTTTAATGTCATAGCAAATTCATTGCTATAAGTTTTACCACTATTATTAATAATAAAATCACATTTTGATAATCTTGATATAGGCTCTCTTAGAGGTCCAGCTGGTAAGAACCAATTATTTGCAAAGCGTAATTTACCATCAATTACAGCTATTTCAATATCTCTAGCCATTGAATAGTGTTGCAGACCATCATCACTTATTACTATGTCTATAGTATTATTTTTTAATAAGTCAGCCACCGCCACAGCTCTTTTTTTGTTTATCATAATTGGAATATTAAGATTATTAGCTATCATAACTGGTTCATCGCCAACTTTTTTATAAGAGCTAAATTTAGCTACTGATATACTTTCTTTACTGTTTGCTCTCCCA
>CAZDRI010000025.1:0-24207 GCA_964508055.1 uncultured Thiotrichales bacterium | reverse complement strand
TTGATATAATTGCTTACTAGGTATGCATTCCCAAGCAGGAGCTTGGGAACGAAAAAATTTCACAAAGCTTATAATGCATCAATGACCGGCGCGCTTTAGCGCGTCCGGCGCCGATAGGCGCGAAGTTGATTGATTTGTTAGGTGCTATTAACCAATAAAGCGATATATGCAAGCGAAGTAAGTGCCGTTATGATACTTGCACCTGCGATAAAGAAAGCGAATAGCCTTTGGCCTGAGGAGAAATTGTTCTCGATATTTTGAAACCCAGGAAGAGATGAAATGGATGTTTCCTTAAGCTCTTTTCCTACATGCCACATCCACTTTCCATAACCGTATACATAAAGTAAAAAGAGTAGCGAGGTTACTAGACCGCCCATCAATATCCAGAATCTTGGCTGTGGGTCAATTTCAACGTTGAAAATATATCCGAACAACGCAACGTTAATGGCCAAGAAAAATGCGATACCCTTTCCAAAGAGATTTGTGGTTTCCCACATCATCTTTGTATGCAACTCGATGTAATACTTCTTGTTCTCGATGTTTGAAACTTCTTGATTCATTGGCTCTTTGGACACCTAACAATTTATTATAAGTCATAATTGTAACATAATATATATTTAACCATCTAAATATTTGCTAAATAACCAATAATCATATTAATAGTACTTATTTATATATTTAATATAAGTATAATCTATTGTTTTTTAATATAAAAAGACATTTATTACAATGCCAAACAACCTTAAATTATTAGATATGATGCGTAATAAAATTCGCTTAAAACATTATAGTTTGAAAACTGAAATAAGCTATATTGCTTGGGCTAAGCGTTATATTTTATTTAATAATAAAAAACACCCTAAAGATATGGGTAAAGTTGAAATAGAGAAATTTTTAACTGACTTGACTATAAATCGTAATGTTGCACCTAGCACACAAAATCAAGCGTTTAATGCTATTTTATTCTTATATCGTAATGTTTTAGAAAAAGATATTAGCGATTATAATATTTCGTCTCTAAGAGCTAAAACTAAAACTCATATACCTTCAGTATTAACTACTAAAGAAGTTAGTTTGACTTTATTTAATAGTAGTGGTATTTACAAGCTAATGTTATCTTTACTTTACGGCTGTGGACTTCGAATGAATGAATTACTACGCTTGAGAATAAAAGATATAGATTTTGGCTTTGATAAAGTTTATGTTTGGGATAGCAAAAGTGAAAAAGATAGAGCTGTGCCTTTACCACTTAAAATAAAATATGATTTAGAGTTACAAATTATGCAAGTTAGAGATATTCATAATAAAGATTTAAAAAATGGTTTTGGCTATGTTAATTTGCCATTTGCTTTGCAAAGAAAATATCCAAATGCTAATAAAGAATTTAAATGGCAGTATCTTTTTCCTAGGAAAAACATATCTAAAGACCCTAGAACCGGTAAGCAAATTCGTTTTCATATATTAGAAAAGACTTTTGGTAGAAACATTAAAACTGCTGTTAATAAATCTAAGATAGAAAAAAAAGTATCTGCTCATACTTTTAGGCATTCATACGCAACACATCTTTTACAAAATGGCATTGATATAAGGACAATTCAAGAGTTGCTAGGACATAAAAACATACAAACAACAATGATTTACACTCACATTATGCGGGAAATAAGTCAGAAAAATTTAAAAAGTCCATTAGATTTATGAATTACCAATTAATACGAATACGCTCTAAGCGTAAAATCCTAGTTTTAGTACCTCAGGGACGCTACCCTTTTTTTTCTTTTTTTTATAATAGTATGTCATTCTAAACTTGGTCTAGAATCTAAGACCTTTATACCTTTGCATTACTAACTATTTTTTCATTTAATTTACTAAATAAAAAGGTTAAAAAAATATTTTTGCCTATTTTAAATTGCAAATCCCGCTCGTTCCCAAGCAGGAGCTTGGGAACGAAAAAAGGAGTTTTGTTTTTTATTGAAAAAGATATTATAAAAATTTATGAAATAGGTTTTAAAATTCAACATTCCCATTATCGTAAAGGTCTTATTGTATTTTAAAAATTTCATTTCTGATATAATTTTTTTTGATTATGAAAAGTCTAATTTGTAAAGCTAAATCTGTTTTTGAAATTGAAATAGATGCCATAAAAAATTTATCAAATCGTATTGATGAGTCTTTTGACTTAGTCTGCAAAACACTATTAGAATGTAATGGTAAAGTAATTTTTATTGGAATAGGCAAGTCAGGTCATATTGCTTCAAAGATTGCATCAACTTTTGCCAGCACTGGTACTCCAGCATTCTTTATTCATCCAAGTGAGGCAGGTCATGGAGATTTAGGTATGATAAGTAAAAATGATATCGTAGTTGTTATTTCTTATTCAGGGGAGTCAAGTGAAATTACAACTTTATTACCTATTATAAAAAGACAAAATATACCAATTATTGCACTTACAGGAAACAAATCATCAACTATAGCTAAAGAATCAAATTTACATTTAGATGTTAGTGTTAAAGTTGAAGCTTGCCCTCATAATCTCGCTCCTACATCAAGCACTACAACAGTGTTAGTAATGGGTGATGCCTTAGCTATATCTCTATTAAAAGCAAAAGGTTTTAGTCCAAATGATTTTGCTAAATCACATCCATCAGGTGCTCTTGGACGCAAGCTACTAACAACTATTAATGATGTGATGAAAAAAGATGATGACATACCATTTGTATCAAAAGAGTTAACTTTGCCTAAAGCTCTAATAGTAATGACTGAAAAATCTTTAGGAATGGTTTTAGTTGTAGATAAAAATAAAAAACTTTTAGGAATATTTACCGATGGTGATTTACGAAGATTATTAGAAACTAAAGTAGATATTCATAAACTTAAAATGCAAGATATTATGACAGCTGATTGTAAATCTATGACAGCTGAAAAACCAGCAGTTTTAGCAGTTGAGTTAATGGAAGAATTTTCTCTTAATTCTCTAGCAGTGGTAGATAATAACAATAAAGTAATTGGGGCATTAAATATGCATAATTTAATGCATTCAAAAGTTATCTAACTAATCTTTCTATAGTCCATACAAATCCTATAACAGCAATTAAAATAGATATTATTTTTGTTGCATAATTATGATATTTAATATTTATAAACATTATTGTTTTCATTAAAAATAATAGCAATAAAATAACACTAATTTGACCAAATTCAACTCCGATATTAAAACTTATAAGACTAGTCATAAAACTATCAATTTGCATTTCAAAATCTGCTAAAACTGTAGCAAATCCAAGACCATGTAATAAGCCAAATAAAAATACAATTATTGCTCTAAATTTAATATTTAGTTTTAAAAACAAATTTTCAATGCCAACATAAAAAATAGATAAAGCAATTAAAGGTTCTACAACCTCAGGAGGTAGATATATCAAGCCATAAATTGCTAATCCCAAGGTAACACTATGTGCTAGAGTGAAAAAACTAACTAATAAAAGTAGTTTTCTAAAACTAAAACTAAGCAATGCTATACCAATAATAAATAAAATATGATCTAGACCCAAAGGGATAATATGGCTGTAACCGATTACTATAAATTGCCAAATAGTTTCAAAAGTAGATTTGGTTTTTTGTTGCTTTATTATAATATCACCACTACTTGCATTATTCCTAAGCCACATCCATTCATTCCAAGTGTATTCATTTTTTCTTTCAATACGATAGCGAAAAGCATTATCACCATAATTTTTATGATATTGCCAAAAAACCACTTCAGGATTTTCTATTAATTTTGCATTTAAGCGTAATGTGCTTATTCTGGGGACAGACTTATAACCAACTATAGGGATATCTATTGATTTTAATTTTAAATTTATTTTTTTATTATTAATTTTTAGCTTAATATTTTCTAAATAAATTTGCAAATATTCTAAAAATCTTTTTTTTAAAATATCCTTATTTAAAACTCTAAGTTCATCATAAATACTAGCATTAGGCGAGTCTTGGGTATTTTTATACTCAGTGCTGATTCCAGCCATGACAGTTTCTATACTTAATCTAATTTCAAGATTTATTTCTTTATTTGGACTAATAGATAATTCAATTAGTGCAGGTTTTACAACATCAGAATATAAAAATGTAGATAAGAATAATAAAAAAAAAGCTACAAAGATTTTTTGTTTATTTTTAAAAATAAAATTACCAAGTTATTATATTAACTTTCCATCATAATCTTGAATACCTGGATTATCTTTCACACCAGCAATTGTAGGGTGATTAATCTTTTCAAATTTTAGATGTTTTTTTCTTCTTAAATAATCAGCAGCAACATCCCACATTAATCTACCATCACCGATAGAATTTACTTGTGCCCATCCTGCTACCTTGTATTTTTTGTTAGGATCTAATAGGGTGCCTTCATCATCTTTAAGCTCAGATATTCTATTGCCAAGTTTTTCTGCTGGGTTTATTGTGTAATCTAAGCCACCAATTCTAACCATATCACCACCAGATTGTAAATAAGGGTCTAATTGAAATAAATTTTCAGCAATGCCTTCTAAAATATTTTTAAGTTCGTTACCAGTTAATTCATTTGCATAGGTTTCGCCATAAGTCATAGCAGTATTAGTCATTAAATCTTCCATTAAAACATTGTCGCCTGCTAATACTGATGTGCCCCACCTAACTCCAGCAGACATTGCAAAATCAGCCTGATATTCCTCTCTTAAAGAGTTTACTAATACTTGATCCCAAGTTCCCATAAAATTACCTCTACGATAGAGAGTTCTCTCAGTAGTACAAAGTTTTTCAGCTAGAATTTCATCATAAGTTTTGCCTAATCTATTTTTATTAACTGCCATAGCACTACTACGAGATTCAACAATTTTATTATCATATTTAGTTTGACGCATTTTATTGATAAAGTCTTGAACTTCTAAATTAGGTTTAATCATATTAGTGATTATTGGTAACATTTTGTATTTATAATCAATGACTTTTCCACCTTTTATATCAAAATCCATAACGCCAACATACTTACCACTACAACCAGCATTTGTTACAATTGTTTTGCCACCTTTATTTCTTACCACTACTGGTTTTGGCATACCATCGTGAGTATGACCACCAAAGAAAGCATCAATACCAGAAACTCTTGATGCCATTTTTATATCAACATCCATACCGTTATGAGATATAACTATTACTGCATCAGGCTTTTCATTTTCTCTAATATCATTTACTAATTCAGCCATCTCATCTTCTCTAAGTCCAAAAGACCAATCTGGAAAAAAATATTTTTGTGGATTAGCATTAGATGTTCTAGGGAATGCTTGACCAATTACTGCTATGCGTTTACCACCAACATCTTTTATCACATAGGGTTTAAAAGGCATAGCTGAATCTTCATCATATAAGCCTCTGCCATCATATTTTTCTGTCATAGTTATATAAGTATCATCCATTAATGATTGTTCTTGGATACGAACATTTTGTCCTAAGAAATCCCCTTTAAAAAAACCAATATTACTTAAAACTTCAGCCTCTTTGTAGGTGAATTCCCAATGTCCAACCATAACATCAACATTTAATAAATTAGATGTTTCTACCATATCAACTCCGCGAGTCCATAAAGATGTACCAGAACCTTGCCATAAATCACCACCATCTAAGGTTAAAGTGTTTTTTCTACCGCCTGCACTTTCTCTTAAAGAATCTAATACTGTTTTTATATAGGCATAACCACCGGTTTTACCGTACTTATGAGCCATTTCTTCAAAATTTAAGTATGTATATGCATATGCTTCAATACTACCAGGTTTGAAATTTAGCTCTTTTAACAGATTATTACCAACTATATGAGGTAGTTGATTAAATGCATCACCTAAGCCTAAGTTCACATTAGGCTCTCTAAAATAAACAGGATTTAGCTGACCATGAACATCAGTCATATGTAAGATACGGGCGTTACCAAATTTTGCTACTTCATAAATATTATTTTGTCCAAATAAGGCTTTTTTTTCAGCAAAGCCATAACCTATTAAACCTGCTGCAGAGCCAGCACTTAATAATTTTATAAAGTCTCTTCTTGTTAATGCCATATTATTTGTCCTCACACTTTTTATTAAAAAATCACAAAAATAATACCTTAAACCCCAAGGAAAAGTCAATGTATCGTGTGCTCAATACATACTGTACTTGTATGATGATAAATCAAGCACACAAGCCACTTTTAGATAAATTTATAATATATAATCAAAATTCAAAATAAAAATTAGTGTTAGTTACAAAATTAAGTTAAAGGAGGAAAGTATGTTAGAAGAGGATATTAATTACAAAGAAGCAATAATAGCAGCAGTAGATCTTACCAAATATTCAATACCAGCATTATTGTTTGCTGCAGATTTAGCTTTTGATACTAAGTCTCCATTAATAATATTACATAGTGTTCATGATCCAGCAAATAGTCCTGGGTTTTATAAAATCAAAAATAAAGAAAAAACAAAAACTATGCCGATGGATAAGATTGCCAAAAAAATGTTAAAGTCTTTTTTAAATAAAGTCGCAGAAGAATGTGAGCATCCTGAAGTAATTAAAAATGCCAATATAACTTTGGTCACAGGCCTACCAGAGACACAAATACTAAATTTCATCAATAACAAAAAAATAAGAGTACTAGTAATAGGCAGTCATGGTAAAAAAGGCTTGTCAAAAATATTAAGTGGTTCTATAGTGGATAATATTATTAAATATTCGTTAGTCCCTGTTACAGTTGTGAAAAATAAAAAAATGAAAAAACTAATCAAAAAAGCTGGCTATGAGACTATAGAATAATGATGAATAAAAATTATAATAAAAAGCTAGCCTTAGCCTTTACTGGACTTTGCTTATTATTAGCAATATACCCATCATTAACTCAAGCGGCATCATCTATTAAAATAATCAAAGGAATTAATTGGTTTCAATTATTAATGCAGTTGTTTGGTGGTCTAGCAATTTTCTTATATGGAATGGAAAAGATGAGTACCTCATTAAAATATGTTGCTGGTGATAGAATAAAAGACATATTAGCTAAACTTTCTGATAATAGAATTATGGGGGCAATAACTGGAACAGCTGTTACAGCTGTTATTCAATCAAGCTCGGTAACTACCGTTTTATTAGTAGGGTTTGTTACTGCTGGTTTAATGAGTTTATCACAATCTGTAGGGGTTATATTTGGAGCTAATATCGGCACTACGATTACTGCTCAAATCGTTGCTTTTAAAGTAACTAAATATGCATATATTCTAATTGCTTTAGGATTTTTTATGCTATTTTTTTCCCAAAAAGAAAAAATCAAACAATATGGTTATATGCTCATGGGCTTGGGGATGATCTTTTTTGGAATGTTGATAATGGGTGAAGCTATGAAACCACTTCGTAGCTATGAGCCTTTTTTAAATTTGATGCAGCATATGTCTAATCCATTGTTAGGCGTTATCTTAGGCGCAGCATTTACAGCTTTTATTCAATCAAGTTCAGCAACAACTGGAGTGGTAATTGTATTAGCAATGCAGGGTCTTATTAGTTTAGAGGCAGGGATTGCTATATCTTTTGGCTCTAATGTTGGGACTTGTGTTACTGCAGGTTTAGCTTCTATTGGTAAACCAAGAGAAGCTATAAGAGTCTTTGTAGTGCACACTTTGTTTAATGTAGTAGGAGTGTTATTAATAGTAGGACTTATTCCATGGTTTGCAGAATTTGTAAGAGAAATATCTCCAGCAGTTAAATCTGGCTTGATTGGTCAAGCAGCACTTGCTGATACAGTTCCTAGACAAATTGCTAATGCCCATACTTTATTTAATGTAACTATGACTTTATTATTCTTACCTTTTATCACCCAGTTTACTAGAATTGCTAATTGGATTGTGCCAGATGAAATTGAAAAACCAGGAGATAAACCTAAAATCATCCAACCTAAGTATATTAATGATATATTACTTAGCACTCCTTCCTTAGCATTAGAGTCTGTGCGCTATGAAACCCACAGGATTGGTAATAAAGTTATAAAAATGTTAAAAAATATAGTGCCTGCTATCACTTTTGGCAGTTATGAAAAATTAGAAAAAATCAGAAAAATGGACGATAATATTGATATTCTTTATGCACATACTATTGATTATTTAACTAAAATCAGAGGCTCAAATATTGACGACCAACAAGCAGAGGCGTTAGTGGATTTAATGTCTGTTATCAATAATTTAGAAAGTATTGGCGATATTATTGAAACTAATATGGTTGCTTTAGGCAAACACAGAATTGATGAAAAATTAGTTATTAGTGAAGAAACCACTAGAGTACTTAATGTGCTATCAGTGGTAGTTAGTAAATCATTAACTGAGATGGTTGATGCTATAAATAATTTAGATAAGAAAAAAGCCAAACAGGTGTTAGCTATGGAATCTGATATTAAAACTGTAATTAATAAAGCAGAACAACAACAAGCAGGTCGTCTTTTTAAAACTAAATCCAACAAACTGTCTAATTATGCTGTTCAAATTGATGTTATTAATGAGCTTGAACTGATTTACTTTCATATCAAAAAAATGGCAAAAAGTATGTTAACAGTAGCTAAAAATAAAAATTTTGAAAAAAAATCTGATGTAAAATCTGCTTAGCTTTGATACAGACAACATAGGAAAAGCAAAAACAAAAGTTAGTGCATATATTTGAAAAAAATTACTATTAAAATCAGTTTTAAGATGTTAAGCTTACCGATTTAGTTGGGTATTTTATTTTTTATAGAATCATATCTTAAATCTTAAAGAGAAATCAATTGATTTGATGTTTTTAGTTATTGAGCCTATAGAAATAAAATCAACACCAGTTTGAACATATTTTTTTATATTTTTTTTATTAATATTTCCTGATATTTCTAATGGAATTTTGCTGTTGTTAATTTTTACTGTTTTTTTTAGTTTTTTTACACTAAAATTATCACAAAGAATTCTATCAATAGGCAATAATAATGCTTCTTTTAGTTGTTTTATAGTTTCAATTTCAACAATTAAATCAAGTTTTGGATATTTTTCCTTAGCTTTTTTTACCGCATTAGTTATTGAGCCAAGTGCTATTATGTGATTTTCTTTAATCATTATTGCATCATAAAGACCCATACGATGATTATGACCTCCACCAGCTAATACTGCTTGTTTTTGAGCATATCTTAAGTTTGGTATAGTTTTTCTAGTATCTAATATCTTTGTATTTGTTGTTATTTTTTCATTAAGTTTATAAGTTGCAGTTGCGCTGGAGCAAAGAGTTTGGAGAAAATTAATTGCAGTCCTTTCACCACTTAATATTGTTTTAGAATTACCAGTTATTGCACAAATAATAGTATTTTTTTTTATATAATCGCCTTCTTTTACTAACCAGTTGATTGTTATATTTTTATCTATTTGAGAAAAAGTTTCATTGAAATAATCTTTAGCACAAATCACAGCTTTGTCTCTACATATTAACTCAGCTGTCATAATTTTGTCATTATCTATCAAATCAGCAGATACATCTTTAGAACCTATATCTTCTTGTAAAGCCCTTTTTACTGTATCAACAATTATTTTATTCATTTTATTAAGTTTAAAATTTTAGTAGCAACTTTTGAGGTAGTATTTTTATTAAGTTGGTTATGGATTTTTTTAAACTCGGTAATAAGCATGGAATTGTCTTTATTTAAAAGCTTAGAAGCATTTTTATAAATATTATCTACATTAGCATCATCTTGTATAAGCTCAGGCACTATCTTTTTTCCTGCAATAACATTTGGTAATGATACATAAGGAATTTTTATTAATTGTTTAGCAATAATATAACTAAAGTATGACAATTTATAAATTACTATCATAGGAACGCCAATTAACGCAGCTTCTAATGATGCTGTGCCTGATGCTAAAATCACTAAATCAGATTTCTTCATAATATCATGAGTTTTATTAATAACAATATTAAAGTTATCATTTGCAAGTGATTTAACAAAATTTAATTGCTCGTCATTAACAAGAGCTATATTAAATTTCAACTCTTTATTATTAGTCTTCATTAATTTAGCTGATTCTAAAAGAGGAGGGAGTAATCTTTTTATCTCAGAATATCTAGAACCTGGCATTAATAAAATATTATTAGTTTTTTTGTAATTTACCCTAGGCTTAAGTTTTTGAGTTAATGGATGACCCACAAACTCAGCACTTATTTTATATTTTTTATAAAATTCTGCTTCAAAAGGAAACAAGCATAATATTAAGTCTGTTGATTTTGCTATTTTTTTTACTCTACCTTGCCGCCATGCCCATATTGACGGGCTTACAAAATGGATAGTTTTTATAGCTTTAGCTTTTAGAGCTTTCTCTATTTTAAAATTAAAATCAGGAGCATCAACACCAATAAAAATATCTGGAGGATTATTGGTGAAATAATTAATCACTTCTTTTTGTAGTTTTAGAATACTTGGAAGTTTTTTCAATACTTCACTAAAACCCATAACAGATACTTTTTTAGTATGCCACAATACTTCACATCCAGCTTTCTCCATAACATCACCAGCTAGACCTTTAATTTTTATATTAGATTTTTTTTTTAATTCTTCAATTATTGTGCTTGCTAATAAGTCTCCTGAGGCTTCTGCAGCACTAATAGCAATTGTTTTCATACTATTTTGGTAATATTATTTTAGGGTTATCGTTAGATTTTTTATAAATTGTTAATATCCCTCCAATAGCTTGAATAAGTTCACTTCCTGATGACTCTAAAATTTTATTAATTATTTGTTGTTTTTCATCTTTGGCATCACTATAAATTTTTACTTTTATTAATTCATGATGCTTTAAAGTGCTGTCTAATTCTGCTAATACACTTAATGACAAACCTTTTTGTCCAATAGTTACCATAGGTCTTATATCATGTGCTATTTTTCTTAAAAATTTCTTTTGATTGTTGTTAAGTTTCATTATTTTTCCAAAATATGTAAATACTTAACAGCTAAATTTGCATTTTGAGACAATGTAACTCATTTGCAATTAACAACTTCATCAAATTCATATACTACCTTTATTGTTTTTTTGTTATATTCGTCTAATTTACTTAGAATATCTTTTTCTGTTGAATAAAAGGCTTCATGCTTATTCTTTGCCTGTATTCTATTTTCATTAAAGTTACAAAAATTTACATTTGTTTCATTTATTGATAAATAAACATGGGCATTTTTGTTTCTTGTAATTTCTAAATGTTTGTTTTTATGTAAATAAATCAAATTATAGGTGTTGTCAAGCATATCAACCTCTTTTTCATTTCTCGCTTTGGAAACAGCAATTATATGATGTAATTCAAAATTTTTTATTTTCTGCTGTTTGTGAAGTTTGAAATATTCTTGTTTTGGCTTACCACTTCTTTTTATATTATCAATACTGAAAATGCCATAATTTCCAATATTTAATTGGATATTTTGACTTTTTTTATCAATTTGAAAATAACTAGTTTGTTTTAACAGTATAAACATTTGTTGTGTTTCATTTATCCAGTTATGAAAATCTCTTTTTTGTGTTTTGTTTCTGTCAAAGTTATCTGGGTTAGCATATATTTTTATCAATTCTAACAACCTATCTTTTTGGAATTGTTTTAATTCTCTATATTTATTTAGCAATTTAATTGGGTTATTTAATTTTGTATCAGTAAATATAAACATAAATTCGTGTATGCTTAGTACATCATTTTTGTATGGGCTGTTAAAAATTAAATCTACTAAATTACTTAAATAAGAATTAAAAAGATTTTTATCTAGAATATCAGTAAATATTCTATGCTTTTTAATTACACTATCAGCATCTAACAATTTGTTTGCTTCATTTGTTAAAGACACATAGTGTATTGTTGTTCGTTTATAAGGGTTGGATGGAATTTTATTTTTATCATATCTTGTAATCAATCCCATTCTATGAAAATCAACAAAAAAATTCTTTTTAATTGAGTTGTATGTGGTTCTACCAGATGATAATTTAACTTTATCTGTTATTATTTTGAATTTTTGATAATCATCAATGTTATATTTTTTAACATTTTCTCTTTCGCTGTAATCTCCTCTTGGTATCTCAAACAAATCATTATTAACTATCTCTTTTATTGCACTCAAAACACTGATTACAAAATCCAAATTATATCTATTATGTTGTGATATGTGGATACCTCTATAATCAACTTTTTGTAGTCTATCAACTATGTAGTTTAAAAAGTTATTACTATTATCTATGTCTAACATTTTTTGCAAACTATTATCTATCATATTTCTTTTAATTCTTTAACACACAAATTATAATAATTTTTATTTAATTCTGTTCCTATAAAGTTCCTACCTGTTTTTTTACTTACAATAGCAGTCGTGCCACTACCTAAAAAACAATCTAAAACTAAATCGCCCTCATTTGAACTTGCCCTAATAATTCTTTCTATCATGTCTTTTGGTTTTGGGGTTAAATGTGGCATTTTTTGAACTTTACCATTTATTTTATTTTTATGTCTTTCACTGCTAAATTCCCAAACTTCAGGACATAAACGCCCATTAGGATTTGGAAACCATCTTTTACCATTTTTTAGTATGCCTTTTTTTGTAGCGTGCTTCATTCTGCTTGTGCTTTTGTATGGCTCTCTAACATCATTATAATTAAATACTGGCTGTCCTTTAGTAAAAAACAAAATAGTTTCGCTACCATTAACAAATTTATTTTTAGGGGCACCTATGCCATCTTGTTTATTCCACACAATCCAATTTTTAAAATCTAACCCTTTCTCTACTAAAAATTGCAAAATATAAGCAGAATTAAAAGGAGTATTAAAAATATATAAACTGCTATTCTGTTTTAATTTTGGTAATAACGCTTCTATCCAAGCAAAAGTAAAACTTAAAAAATCATCTTGATTTTTAAAAGTATCCCAGTTAGCTTTTTTCATGTTATAAGGCGGGTCTATTACTGCCAAATCAATAGAATTGTCAGATACTTTATTATGCAAAAAATCAAATACATCTAAATTATAAATTTTATTCTTTTTAGTCTCAATAATCAGATTATTTCTAGGTTTATAAGTATAAAAAATATCATTTTGCATAATTAAATACTATTTATTTTTTTCTCTATAATTTGCTTATAATTTTCCATTATTTCATAACCAATATAATTTCTTTTTAATTGTTTAGCAACTTTTAGTGTAGTACCACTTCCAGCGAAAGGGTCAAGCACAGTATCCCCCACAAACGAAAAAAGTTTAACGCACCTTTTTACTATTTCCTCTGGCATAATCGCTGCATGTTTCCCAAATGCCAGATCATTTTTATTAGGTATGGGTATGTTCCAAATTTGTTTAGTATACTCCACCCACTCTTTTTGAGATAGCTTGCTTTTTTCTTTTATCTCACTTGGTAATCCATTTTTTGGTATACCATCTTTAACATACACAGTAATAAATTCACTGGTATTTTGAGCATAAAAATTTCTAGGGTATGGATAACTGCCAAACATTAAACTTTTTGAAGTATTAGTTCTATTCCAAATATAAGTATCAAACAAAAACATCTTTGTTTTTTTTCTGTAAATAATAGAGGTTTGTATGTCTGAATTTAAATCAAAAATATGTCTATTATAATGTGTGGTTAGCTCTTTTTTTTTTATTGGTATTAAAGGTGTATTTATGATTAATTTGCCATTTGATTTCAGAACTCTTTCACATTCCACCCATACTTTTTGTAATTCCTTGATAAAGGTTTTGTAGTCTTTTATATCTCCTATTTGGCTTGTGTGCTTTTTTGAATGTATTTCATCTTGATGGCCATTTTTAGCATAATTTTTGATATTAAAATATGGAGGAGATGTAATAATTAAGTTAATTGAATTGTTATCAATCTCTTGCATATCTTGTGAATTTTTTAAGAATATTTTATTCATAATTGGTTACTTCTAAACCTATCATTTTATTCATTTTAATAGCTCTTTTTCATTTGCAACCAAGTCTTTTATTATTTCGCGTTTTCTTATTAAATAATGATTATCATTATCTATTAATACTTCTGCGGGCTTAGTTCTAGAATTATAATTTGAACTCATAACAAAGCTATAAGCACCTGCTGACATTATAGCTAAATAGTCGCCTTGATTAAGACTAAGTCTTCTATTATGCGCTAAGAAATCTGCTGTCTCACATATTGGACCTACTATGTCCCAATGCTTATATATACCTTTGCTATTTTTCACTAAAGGCATAACTTTATGATACGATTGATAAAGTGCTGGTCTTATTAAATCATTCATAGCAGCATCTACAATTGCAAATGATTTTTCTTTTGTGTTTTTTAAATATTCAACTTTGGTTAGTAATACTCCGCAATTACCAACAATTGCACGACCAGGTTCAATAATAATTTGATATTTATTATTATTTTTTTTTGCAATAGCTTTTATATGGTTTTTAATATTTATTGTCTGTTCATTATCATATTTAATGCCAAATCCTCCTCCTAAGTCAAGGTGCTCAATATTAATACCTTTATTTTTTAAAATGGCTGCAAGCTCTAATAATTTATCTAATGTATCTAAAAATGGTTTGGACTCAGTAATTTGCGAACCTATGTGGGTAGCTATACCTTTAATGTTTATATGAGAAAAATCTTTTGCCTTATCATATACTTCAATTGCTTTATCATAATTTATACCAAATTTATTTTCCTTAAGTCCAGTAGAAATATAAGGGTGGGTTTTAGCATCAATATTTGGATTAATTCTTATAGATATATTTACTATTTTATTTTTATGCTTAGCAATATTATTTATTCTTATAAGTTCTGCTTCAGACTCTATGTTAAAACAAAATACTCCAAGTTCTATAGCTTTTATAATTTCTGTTTTAGTCTTACCAACGCCAGAGAATATACACATATTAGCATTACCTCCAGCGATTAATACTCTTTCTAATTCTCCTATGGATACTACATCAAAAGCAGCACCTTCTTTTGCTAATAAATTTAAAATTGATAAGTTTGAATTAGCTTTTACAGCATAACAAACAAGATGTTTATCATTATCATTAAAAGCTGATGTAAATTTTTGATAATTTTTTAATATACAATTTTTTGAATATACAAATAAAGGAGTTGTATATTTTTTTGCTAAGTCATTTAAATTACAAGACTCAGCAAATAGTTCGTTTTTCTTATAATAAAAAGTTTCCAATTATTTATTTTTCTGAGACTGAATATCTGCTTCAGGGGTGTAAACAGTTTTAACTGTTGGTTTAGTTTTACTAATAGTTGCAGTTTTTGTAGTATTAGTTTTATTAAAACTATCACTTTTATAAGCTTGCTCTTTGTTTGTTGATGTATTAATAGTTTTTACATCTTGTTTGCGTTGTAAATCACCTGTTTTACCACAAGCAGTTATAATTGCTAATATTGTGAAAATTAAAGTTAAATTTAGTTTAGATTTCATAGTTACCATATTAAAATTTAAATGATACATTTTACTAGTTTAATATATATATATGTCAATAATTAAAATAGCATTAACAGGAGGAATAGCTTCGGGCAAGACTGAAGTGAGCAAAATATTAGCTGATTTAGGAATAGATATTATTGATATGGATATTCTTGCAAAAGAGGTTGTCAAACCTAATAGCAGGGCTTTAAAAGAGTTAGTTTTAGAATTTGGTAAAGATATTTTAGCAAAAGATGGAAATCTTAAGCGTGATAAGCTAAAGAGTATTTTATTTAATAATAAAGATGCAAAAAATAAGATTGAAAAAATTATTCATCCCAGAATAATATCTGCAATGAATTCAAAAATTAAACAACTAAAAAAAGAATTAGTTATAGTAGTAGTGCCACTTTTAATAGAGAAAAATCTAAGCTATTTATTTGATAAGGTTATAGTAGTTTTATGCGATTTAGATACACAAATTGCAAGACTTATAAGAAGAGATAATGTAACAAAAAAAGCAGCTGAAAAAATTTTATCTCAACAAGCTAACAACTCTCAAAGATTTGATTTATTAAAAAAAATGCCTAGTTTTTTGATAAATAATAACAAAGATATAAAGCACTTAAAAGATGATGTAGCTATGTTGTATAAAAAGCTAAGATTGTTGAAAAATATATAAAAATACATTTTTCATCATCTTTTCCTAAATTAAATTATTTTTTAAATTTACTGCCATTTTATAACATATATTTTTATCTGCATTGCAAATTTTTGCAGCTGCTTTTGCAGCTTTTGCAGGGGAAAGTTCTGTTAATAAAATTTTTAAGACTGTGTTAATATCATAATTATGATATGTTTTGTCTTTATTAGGGGATATTAAAATAACAAACTCACCTTTTTGTCTTTTAATGTCTTGTTCTAACCATAAAATAATTTCACCTAATGTGCTAGTAATTATAGTTTCAAATTTTTTTGTTAATTCTTTTGCAAGGCATGCTTTTCTATCATTACCAAAAATATAAGCCATATCCTTAACTGAACTTAATACTCTTTTAGGTGATTCATAAAATATAAGAGTGGTTTTTGAGTCTTTAAAATCTTTTATAGCTTTTAGTCTTTGATTTGATTTGTTAGGAAGAAAGCCAATAAAACTAAAATTATTACTAACTAAACCAGATGCTGATAATGCACTAATAGCAGCATTTGCTCCAGGTATTGGTACTACTTTTATGTTTTGTTTTTTTGCTTTTGATACTAATAGATATCCAGGGTCACTTATAACAGGGGTGCCTGCATCACTAACCAAAGCATAGCATATATTATTATTTAAATCAGTAATAATCTTATCTGTATTTTTGTTTTCAATATGTTCATTAAAAATCTTTACTTTAGTTTTTATGCCATATTTTGAGATAAGTTTTTTTGTAACCCTGCTATCTTCAGCTAAAATAAAGTCTACATTTTTTAGAGTATTTAAAGCTCTAAAGCTAATATCATCTAAATTACCGATAGGTGTTGCAACAATATAAAGAATAGCGGACATAAATGTATAGTTTTAAAAGAAAAATTGGCAATAGTGCAGAAGATTTGGCATTAAATTATTTATTAGCGAAAAAATTAAAGTTAATAAAGCGTAATTATCTAACAAAATTAGGTGAAATAGATATTATTATGACTGATAAAGACACTCTTGTGTTCATAGAAGTTAGATTTAAGAAAAGTAATAATTTTGGTTTTGCCTTTGAAACTATAAATAAAGCAAAACAAGATAGGATTATTAAAACTGCACAACATTTTTTACAAAACAATAGCAAATATAAAAATTTTATTTGTCGTTTTGATGTTATTAACATAAATTATAATTTAAAATATAATAATGTTGATTGGATAATTGATGCGTTTCAAGTTTAAGAGGTATTTATGAGAAAAATTCTAACTATTTTAATTTTAGTATATATAAGTCAATTTTTAATATCTTGTGCTGTGCCTATTGTAGCTGGAGGAGCGATTGTAACTAGCACAAATTTTACTAAAGACCGTCGCACTACTGGCACAATAATTGATGATAAAAACCTTGCTTATGCTGCCGAATGGTTTTTTGAAGAAAATGAGAAACTTAAAGAATCACATATAAATATTAATGCTTTTAAAGGCTCTTTATTACTTACAGGAGAGGTTATATCTAAAGATTTAATTCCTTATGCTGAGAATATTCTAAGAAAAAAATATCCTCAAATTATTAATATATTTAATGAACTTAGAGTGTCTAAAAATGCATCTTTATATAGCATATCTAAAGATAGTGCAATCACTTCAGCAATTGTTCTTAGTTTTCAAAATCAAGAAGTTTTTAATCCAACTCATGTTAAAGTCGTTACTGAAAATCAAGTGGTTTATTTGTTAGGCTCTGTAACTAAAAGAGAAGCAAATATGGCTGCAAAAAAAGCAAGTCAAACTATGGGAGTAAACAAAGTAGTTAAACTTTTTGAATATTTAAAACAAAAACCACAAAGAGAAATAGATGAAGAAAGAAGAATTAATGAAGAAAAACTAAGACAAGCTAAAAGAGAGAAAAAGCTAAAAGAACTTGAAGCTAAAAAAAGAAAAATCCAAAAACAAATAGATGATTTAAACTAAAAACAGTTTAATAATAAAATTGATTGATACTAAAAATCTAATTTGGTTTGATATAGATGAAGCTAAGCAAATACCTAAAAAGCTAAATAAATGGCTATTAGAAGATAGTTCACTGACTTATAAACTAAAACAAAAATACCCTGATTTTAGGGTTAAAGTAGTTAATGAAGTAGAAAAAACGCCTTATGATAATGAAATACCTTTACTAAATATTAGTGATAATACTAATGTAATAATAAGAAAAGTATTATTATTTGGAAATTCTAAAGCTGTAGTATTTGCTCGCTCAATAATACCTAAGACAAAAGATACTAAAAGGTTTAATAATATTGGTTCAAAGCCATTAGGTGAGATTTTATTTGATACTAAAGATATTATAAGAACTAGTATTGAACTTTGTCATAACAGCGAAGACATTTGGGGTAGAAGGTCTATATTTAAAGTTAATAATACTAATATATTAGTTAGTGAGTTTTTTTTAGATGATTTATTTGATAGTAAATAAAGGCTGCTTGTATCTTATAAGTGCAAAAAACTCAATTCAATATTATTTGTCTAAACTTATTTGCTAATTTTAGCTAATACAGGAGCCTTAAATAATGCGAGATAAAGTTTTTGATAAAAAAATAGATTTAGTAGATTTTAAATTTAATAAAGAAGTAGTTGATGTTTTTAATGATATGGTAAGGCGTTCAGTGCCTGGCTATGAGCTTATGTTAAAAATGATTTCATTAATACCTAAGATTTATGGCAAAGATAACACTAATTTTTATGACTTAGGTGCATCTTTAGGAGCCGTATCATTAGCGCTTAACATAGCATGTAAACACAAAAACATTAAAACATTTGCTATTGATAATTCTAAGGAAATGACTATTCAATGTAGTAAAAATCTTAAAGATAAAATCCCAAGCCTTGTTGTTATTTGTGCAGATATTGAAGATATAGCAATAAATAATGCATCTATAGTAGTACTTAATTTAACTTTACAATTTATTAAGCCAAACAAAAGACTTGCAATTATAGATAAAATTTATCAAGGTTTAAATAAAGGGGGAGTATTGATTATTAGTGAAAAAATACATTTTGAAAATCAAGCAACAGATACAAAAATTAATGATTTATATACTTTGTTTAAAAAAGCTAACGGCTATTCTGATTTAGAAATAGCACAAAAAAGGACAGTATTAGATAATATTTTAATAACTGATACCGAAGCTACTCATATCCAAAGATTAAAGAGAGTTGGTTTTAGTCAAATTATTAGATGGTATCAGTGTATTAACTTTACATCTATTTTAGCTGTAAAATAACCCAGTTTTGTAGTATTAGAATTAAATATGTTGTTAATGATAGATAATTATGACTCTTTTACTTATAACTTAGTGCAGTATTTTGGTGAGTTAGGTCAAGAAGTTAAAGTTTATCGCAATGATAAAATAAATTTAACTGAGATTGAAAAATTAAATCCTAAATATTTAGTAATTTCACCAGGTCCATGTACACCAAATGAAGCAGGTATATCAGTTGAAGCAGTTAAGTATTTTAAAGATAAGCTACCAATTTTAGGAGTGTGTCTTGGGCACCAATGTATAGCTCAGGCTTTTGGCGGTAAGATTATTCAAGCTAATATTATTATGCATGGCAAAATTTCTAAAATGTTTCATAATGATAAAGGTGTTTTTAAAGGTTTAAAAAACCCTTTAGATGCAACTAGATATCATTCTTTAGTAGCAGATAAAAAAAGCCTGCCAAATTGTTTTGATATTACTTCATGGACTGAAGATGATAATGCTAATTTAGATGAAATTATGGGCATTAGACATAAAGAGTATAATATTGAAGGAGTTCAATTCCACCCGGAATCAATATTAACAGAATGTGGGCATAAAATATTAGAAAACTTTTTAAGGAGAAAATAAAAAATGCAGGAAATAATTGAGTTCATATCAGAACAAGCAATATTAGCAGGGGCTTTTTTTGGGCTTTTAATTATGCTTATTGTAAATGTTATCTCTGAAAAATTTAAAAAACACAAAGATGTAGATATAAATGAAGCTATATCCATTATAGATGATACAAAAAATTTAGTGTTAATAGATACAAGGGAGCAAAAAGAAAGAAAAGCAGGGCATATAGCAAATGATGTAAACATTCCTATGTCGCAATTAAAATCAAAAATTAATACTTTTGATAAAGATAAAAATATCCTATTATATTGCCGTAACGGTAGTCGTTCTAGCTACGCATGTAAATTATTCACTAAAGCTGGTTTTGAAAAGGTTTACAATTTAAAAGGAGGATTTAACCTTTGGCAAAAATCAAATTTACCAATTAAAGCTACTTAAAAGTTATGAAAAATTTATTTTACTATTCTCAAGCTTGTCCATATTGTCAAATGGCTGATAAATTACTTATTAAGAAAAATATTAAAGTAGAAAGACTTGATGTAGATAAAAACCCAAAACTTTGGGATGATATTTATAAAGCTAATAGAAATACAGTGCCTCATATCATTATAAATAATGTTCTTGTTGGTGGATATGATGATTTAGTTGAATTGGATATTAAAGGCAAGTTACAAGAGATTATAAACAATGTTAAATAAAACTTTTGAATTAGAAAAACCTTACTTAAAATCTAGCAAATTCACAACTAGTATAAATGACTATAAATTAGAAAAAACAATTCACTAATGAAGAAAAACCTTATTATTATTGGTGCTGGGGCTTGGGGTAGCGCTCTTTCAATAGGGCTATCTTGTAAATATAAATCAATATATCTTTATAGTAATAAAAAAGAATTTGAGTTAGAAAAATATCATAAGCATCCTAAATTAGATGTTAAATTTAAGAAAAATACTTTTATATGCTATGACATAAAAAAAGCTAATAATTGTGATGATGTTTTAATAGCTGTGCCTAGCAGTGCTTTTTATGAAGCATTATTAAATATTAAGCCATATATTCACAAGCAAAATATAGCTTGGGTTACTAAAGGTTTTGATACTAAAAATAAAACTTTTTTACATATAAGTTTTGCTAAGGTTCTTAAAAATAAAAAACCTTGTTTTATTTCTGGACCGAGTTTTGCATACGAAGTTGCACGCAATAAGCCAACTTTAGTAGCTGTAAGTTCTAAAGATGACATTGTTCGTAAGTATTGGTTAGATGTCATTCATACTAATTCATTAAGATCATATGGCAATAAAGATATTATTGGTGCTGAAATAGGTGCTGCTACTAAAAATGTCTTAGCTATTGCTGCTGGTATAGCTAATGGATTAGGCTATGGCGCTAACACTCAAGCAGCATTAATAACACGCGGTTTAGCTGAAATGACTAGATTAGGGTTAGCTTTTGGTGCTAATTTAAATACTTTTATGGGCTTAACTGGTCTTGGAGATTTAGTGTTAACTGCATCTGATAATTTATCCCGTAACAGACAATTTGGTCAGAATTTAGTTAAAAATAAAAAAACAACTGCCGCATTAAAAGCAGTTGGAGCTACAGTTGAAGGATACGAAAGTTGTAAATTTGTATTAGATTTGGCAAGAGAAAAAAATATTGAAATGCCAATATGTATTAAAGTTCATGAGGTGATAAAAGAAGAGATAACACCTAATCAAGCAGTAAAAGAATTAATGGCTCGCTCTTTAATAGATGAATAAAAATTTCACTTAGTTTTTTACTATAAATTCGCCTTTAGCATTTTCAATATAATTACCTGCTGTAGTTTTTTCAATTGCTTTTTTAGCCGAAAGCTTTTCCACATCGCTTATTTTTATGTTATTTTCTTGAGCAAGTTTTTTATATATTTTATTTCTTTTTGAATTTATCCTTTCAACCAATTTCTTTACTGCATCTATATTTTTGTTAGTTGTGTTGTTTTTTACAATGGCTAAATATCCTTTTAAAGTCTCAGCAACAAGACCTTCTGTTTTAGCAGTTTTTAAATCTAATGCTTGGGTAGATAATGAGACTGTAAATAATAATATTAATAATAATTTTTTTAACATATCCATCTCCTAAAATAAATCGCTATTTTCAAATAAGTCTTTTTTTAGACTTTCATTCACTTTCACTAAAATTTCATGTTTAATATTTAATGTTATATCAAATTTAATTGGTTTATTTTGGTCTATTAAACATGAGGTGTTAATAATAAGCATAATTGTTAGCAATATAATTTTCATTAGAGTTTTCATTCTTAATCCTTATTTCCAATATTTAAAAACTTTATCCAAATTATTTGGTATTTGGTAGTTAATATTTAAATTGCCATCATAATTTGTAGATTTATTTATACTTTTGCCTTTAATTTTAAGTTTTAATTTTAATAAATCAAGCATATAAATTATTTCTGCATAGATACTATCATATGAAAAATCATATAAAAAATCTAATTGCTCTATATTTGCTTTATATTTTATTTTACCAATATTATTGGTTTTAATATAACTTCCAGATTTAATACTAAGATTAGAGTCTTTTATATCAACAATAAACAAACCATCTACATTACCTGATACATAAACATCTTCGTCTAAATTAAAGTCCTTAAAAAGTTTTGTTAAATTAATATCATTAATAAGGATTTTGGTTGTATTAGATGAGTTTGTTTTACTATCAAATTCAAAGTTTTTAATACTAATTAAGCCATCAGAGTTATTTAAATTTAAATTATTAATTTTTAAAAAACTATCATTAAAATTAGAATTAATGCTAAATTTAGATTTTATTTTGTTAATATTAATAATTGTTTTTAAATTATCTATTGTTAAGTCAAAATCTACTTTAAGTAAGTTGTTTTTATACTTCCCATCAAAGTCAGCATTTATATTTTTAATTTTATGATTTTTATAATCTAAATCAAGTTCATCAATTGCTGACTTGAATTCAATATTAAGTTTTTCTTTGAGATTCTTATTAAAGTTAATATCTGCCTTAGCATTTAATGTACCAGTGTTTATATTTATATTATTATTTATGACTTGTTTTAATAAGCTATTTAAAAAAGCAGTATTAGCTTTTATATTTTGGAATTTTATGCTTAGATTATTATCTAATTTATAGTTTAATTTAAAATTAGTTTTCAAATTACTTGCCGAATTTAGCTCCCCTGTAGCAACTATAAGATTATCAACTAAATTTATATTAAGTAAGCTATTTAAATTATTTAGAGTTAAATCTTGATAAGCTACATTAAGATTATTAATACTAAGTTTTATATAACTATTTTTAAAAGACTTTATGCTAATTGGTAAGGATATATTATTATCAAAACTTGTAGTTGCATCTAAAGATATTAAAGCTTTATTTAATTTAATAGGGGTATCAATGTAATCTTTAAAATTATCTTGTAAAAAATCTAAATTAGTATTTAGCTCAGTTATAAATAATTTAGTATGTTTAATGAGGCTATCATAATAAATATCAGTTTTAAAACTTAATTCATTATTTATATTATTTTCACTATATAAAATTAATATATCTTTATTTTTTTTAATCTTAATATTGCTTTTAAGATTTAGTTTGAATTTATTAATATTATGTTGTAGATTTATCTTAGCATTAATAATGTTATTATTATCCAAACTAAGATAGGTGTTGATTTTAAAAGGTTTTATTATCTTAGCAGATAAATCTATATAAGTATTATTGTTAGATAATAATATATCATCCGTTTCATAAAAATCATTAGCATCTATTATTAATAATTTGTTTATACTTAGCTTGTTAAAAAACAAATATATATTTTTATCTAATATTGAAAAATCTAACTCTTTAGTTTTACTATCAGATTTTGTTATTATTTTTAGTTCGTTTATATTAACTATTAAATCACTGATATCAAAAAGACTAAGCTTATAATTTATAGTCAGCTTATCAACATTGATTTTATTATTATCAAAAGTTAAGTCTATATTTTTTATACTTACAGAGTTAATTATAGGATAGTCAATATCAATGTTTTTTATTACTAAACCATCAATAAAAGTTTCATTTTTAGCAATATAAGTTAATAATTTAGGTAAAGCTAGATATAAAAAGATTAATAATATATACTATACTTATTCAGTAGAATGTCAAATGAA
>CAZDRI010000024.1:0-24592 GCA_964508055.1 uncultured Thiotrichales bacterium | reverse complement strand
TATTGTCATAACTAGTATTTTAAGCAGTTTGAAATTGCTCAACTAGTCAAGACCCATTATTAAAATTAAAGTGTAGTCAAAATTTTTGACCTAATGAGCAGTCTGCTACTCTTTTTCGCTTTAAATACCTTGATTAGGTTTGAACAAACATAATGTGCTAAGAAAAAGAAAAGATTATCTCTACTGTTAAAAAAGAAATAGCAAGTGAGATAATAAATTTCAGCAATGGATTTTTAATATTTTCTATTGTTATCTCTTTTTCGCTTTTACCTGTAATCATTTGTTTTATAAGATTTTCACCTTTTATCATATAATAAAAAATAGCAGATAAATGTAATACTATTAATAAGATAATAAGGTAGAAATTATTATTATGAATCAATAAAAAAATATTTTGAGTGTTTTTGGAAACAAAATTATAAAAAGGAGCTTCAAATAAAATTTCATCAGTAATAAATAACCCAGAAGTCAATTGCAAACCCACAATAGCAAGCATAGCTAATACACTTAATGCGCCTAAGGGATTATGACCAATATAAGCATAATTACCTTTTAAATATTTAATAATGTGTTGAGGTGATTTTATAAAAAAAGAAAATCTAGCAGTTTTATAACCAACAATTCCCCAAATAACTCTAAAAATTAATAATACAAATACAATTTTAACTACAACAGTATGAATGTCTATATCTTCTCTTAATCCAGATACTATTGATGTAATAATACTAATAGCAAACAGCCAGTGAAATATTCTTGTTGCTAAATCCCAAATCATATTATTTATTAAAACCCTATTACAGAAATAAAAAAGATGATTTTACCAATTTTATTTTTTTCAAATAGTGTCTTTGTTATAAAGGATATAATATTTTATTTTTAGTTAATTATCATTATGGGAGCTAATAGATATATTGCAGAAGCTATAGCCACATTTATCTTAGTGTTTATTGGATGTGGTGCTATTGTTGTAAATGAAATCTTTGTAGGATCTATTGGTCACATAGGCATTTCAGCTGCTTTTGGTTTAGTTGTTATGGCTATGATTTATGCGGTTGGCAATATATCTGGAGCTCATCTTAATCCTGCAGTTACACTTGGGTTTTTATTTGCTGGTCGCTTAGATAAAAAATCAGCATTAATATATATTATAAGTCAGATAATAGGAGCTATTCTAGCAGCTTATACATTAGCTTTTCTTTTTCCAGAATCTAAAACTTTAGGTTCTACACTTCCAAATATCAATATTTTTAAGGCTTTTATTATGGAGGTAATACTTACATTTATTCTTATGTTTGTTATTTTAAATGTATCAACAGGACATATGGAAAAAGGCATTATGGCAGGAGTAGCAGTAGGTGGAGTAATAGCTTTTGAGGCTTTAGTAGCTGGACCTATTACTGGTGCATCAATGAATCCTGCGAGGTCTTTAGCACCAGCACTTGTATCAAATAATTTAGAGGCACTTTGGATTTATCTAACTGCACCGATTTTAGGAGCGGCTCTTGCCTACCCTAGCTGTAAATGGACCCAAGGTGATGAGTGTTGTTCAGATAAAGAAAATAACATTTAAATACACTTAATCATATGTGTATTAAGTAAGTATATTTAAATATTAATACTAATATAAGTACATTTGCTCTCGCTCCCAAGCTCCTGCTTAGGAGCGTGTTGTTTAGTTATACTTTTACAAGCAAGTATGCATTCCCAAGCAGGAGCTTGGGAACGAGCGGTAAGCCAAACGTAGCTGTATTAAAGATAACAACAAATAATTTAATACTGTCGAAATATGACATAAATAAAAAAGAAACCTTTGGTAAAATAACAGTTAGAGAAATAAAATCATTTAAGAACTTAACCATTAAAAAGGATCGTATTGGTCCTTTAAAACTACCAGAAAACAAGGCGCAATCTAACAATACGCTCAAGTCAGGGACGCCGCAAAGTCGCGCCCCTTAGCTGAGCATTATGCGAATAAAGGAGTAACGATGAAAAATTTACGCAAATTTATGGCGAGTGTAATGCTTTTATCTATAGCATTATCTTGTAATGCAATGACTCCGGAAAAAAGAGAAGTTCTAAAAACTCTCATGGGGTTACTAGACGTTTCATCGATGCCTGAACAAATGGCAGATATGATGGTTACTCAATCAATTCTTCAAGAAAGAAAGCGTAACCCTAATATGTCAAAAGAGGTAGAAGGAATTATCTCTTCGGTAATTCGTAATGTTGTAATTGAGAAAGCCCCTGACTTGTTTCGCTTGGTCGAGCCTCTTTATGATAAATATTACACTCATGCAGAAATACGAGACCTTATAAAGTTTTTCGACTCCCCTACCGGAAGAAAATACAATGCCGTCCTACAGCCTATGATGAACGACATGATGCCTATTGCCCAAAAATGGGGGCAAGAACTTGGACCTATTGCAGCTAAAGAAGTCGCAAAAGAGTTAAAAAAACGTGGTTACGAATAGTGGTTCGGGTATGTGCATACCGTTCACGCATAACAAGGCAAAATCGCCCTGCGGGCTGGACTCGCTGAAGCTCGCCGGTGAGCTAGGCGTTGTCTAATGGGCTACAGATTAAAATCCACTTGTTAGACATGTAAGCGTTGCCTAACAAGCGTTTTTTTTTTAAACAACCAATCACTAACAAAAAAATCAGGGTAAATTAATAAAAAATACTAGTTTTTAAGAGTTTGCAAAATGACCTTTTATAGCACTATAGGCTGCTGTAATAGGGCTTACTAAATGAGTTCGGGAGTTATGTCCTTGCCGACCTTCAAAATTACGATTTGAAGTTGAGGCACATCGCTCATAAGGCTCTAATTTATCAGCGTTCATTGCAAGGCACATTGAGCAACCAGGTTCGCGCCACTGAAATCCTGAGTCAATAAATATTTTATCTAAACTCTCATCTTCTGCTTGTTTTTTAATTAAACCAGAGCCCGGCACCATTAAGGCAAGTTTTATATTACTAGCAATCTTTTTGCCTTTTAAAACTTGAGCAGCAACTCTAATATCTTCTATTCTAGAATTAGTGCAAGAGCCGATAAAAACTTTATCAATTTTTACATCTTGTATTTTAGTATTAGCTTTTAAACCCATATAATTTAGGGCATTTTGTATGCTTTGTGCTTTTTGAGAGTCTTTTTCATCATCAGGGCTTGGTATCAAACCATCAATATCTATTACTAACTCAGGAGAAGTTCCCCAAGTTACTTGAGGTTTAATATCATTAGCATCAAAGGCATAAACTTTATCAAAGTGAGAATTTTCATCAGAATGTAGAGTATTCCAATATTTTACTGCTTTATCCCAATTATCACCTTGCGGCGTTAAAGGGCGGTTTTTAACATATGCTATGGTTTTATCATCTACTGCAACCAATCCAACTTTTGACCCAGCCTCAATTGCCATATTACAAAGTGTCATCCTAGCTTCAATAGATAAATTCTCAATTGCCTCGCCACAAAACTCTATTGCATAATGTGTTCCTGCAGAAGTTCCTATTTGACCAATAATATATAAAATAATATCTTTTGCAGTTACATTAGGTTTTAGCTTGTTAGTTACCTCTACTTTCATATTTTTAGGTTTTTTCTGCCATAAGCATTGAGTAGCTAACACATGTTCAACTTCAGAAGTGCCGATACCAAAAGCTAATGCACCTAATGCACCGTGGGTAGAGGTATGAGAGTCTCCGCAAACAATGCTTGTCCCAGGTTGAATAAAACCCTGTTCAGGACCAATAACATGCACAATACCTTGCTTTATATCGTTCATAGTAATCTCATTAATACCAAAATCAGTGCAATTCTTATCTAAAGTATCTACTTGTAATTTTGATATTTTATCTTCTATATCTTTATCTCTAGCAGTAGTAGGCACATTATGATCTGGCACAGCTAAATTTGCAGCTGCCCTCCATGGCTTACGCTTAGCAATTTTTAAACCTTCAAATGCCTGAGGTGATGTTACTTCATGGATAAGTTGTCTATCAATATAGATAAGACAACAGCCGTTTTCATCTTCTCTTATTAAATGTGCATCCCAAAGTTTATCAAATAATGTTTTAGCCATATTATGAGTTTGTGATTGTTTAAAATAAATAATTTTAGATTATTATAAAAATATGTGTGGAATTTGTGGGCAAATTAGTTTTAATACAGCTAAACCAAAAGTTATTGATATAAAAAAAATGCTTGCTAAGTTAGCTAATAGAGGCCCAGATTTTAGTGATACATTTTTTTTAGATAATATTGCTTTTGGTCATAGTAGGTTAGCAATTATTGATTTATCTACTTTTGCAAATCAGCCTATGGTTGATAAAGAGCTTGGTTTGACTATTGTATTTAATGGCACAATTTATAATTATAAAAAATTACGCCAAGAGCTAATAGCTAAAGGCTATAACTTTTTTTCTCGTTCAGATACAGAAATAATTATTAAAGCCTATCATCTATGGGGTGAAGATTGTGTGCAAAATTTAGATGGTATGTTTGCATTTTGTATTTATCATCATAAAAATAAAACTCTGTTTTTAGCAAGAGATAGGATGGGTATTAAACCACTTTATTTCACTAAAAATAATAATTATTTTAGTTTTGCTTCAAATACTCAAGCATTATTAGCACTTAACAATATTGATAAAACTATAAATAAAAAAGCCCTGCAGCTGCAATTGTCACTACATGCTGTTATTCCTGCACCTGATACTATCTTAAGTACAATAAAAAAAGTTAAACCAGCAACTACCCTAACTATTAATCAAAAAGGCGAAATAATTGAAAAAACATATTGGCAGCCACAGGCAAGAAGATTAAAAAATATAACTGATGCAGAATATATAACTACAACCCATGATTTATTAATAAAAGCAGTTACTAAAAGAATAGACGCTAGTGATGTGCCAATAGGAGTTTTATTATCTGGAGGTTTAGATTCATCTCTAATAGTAGCATTATTGGCTGAGGCTAATCATAAAGATATTAGAACTTTTTCTATAGGTTTTGAAGATATTAAAGACGAAACAGGCAGTGAATTTCAATACTCAGACCAAGTAGTAGATAAATTTAAAACTAAGCATAAAAAATATATTATTGCTAATTCAAAAGTGTTGCCACATTTAACTGATGCAGTATCACAAATGGCTGAGCCTATGGTGGCACAAGATGCAGTTGCTTTCTATCTACTTGCTAAAGAAGTCAGTCAAGATGTTAAAGTGGTGCTATCAGGACAAGGTGCTGATGAGGCTTTTGGAGGATATTTTTGGTATCCAAAAATGGATAAAGAGCAAGGCTTAGAGATAGATAAATTTAGTAAACATTATATTGATAGGTCATATAATGAATATCTACAAACTATAAATAAAGATTTTCAAGCTAAAAACCATACAAAAAAATGGTTAAAAAAACAATTTCAAAAACCTTATGCTGATGAGTTTTTAGATAAAGTTTTTTTAATGGATATCACAAGACTAATTGTAGATGATCCAGTAAAAAGAGTTGATAATATGACTATGGCATGGGGCTTAGAGGCAAGAGTGCCTTTTATGGATACTGAGCTTATAGAGTGGTCATTAGCTATTCCACCAAAACTAAAATTAAAAGAAAATGGTAAATATCCATTAAAACATATCGCCAGAAAATTACTTCCTAAAGATGTGATTGATAGAAAAAAAGGTTATTTTCCAATGCCTGCTTTAAAATATATTCAAGGAGAATATTTAGAATTTATGGTAGATATTTTAAATTCAAATGCATGTGTTAATAGAGGAGTGTTTAATAGAAAATTCATCAATAAAATAATAGCTCATCCTGATAATTATATGACTGCCTTACAAGGTTCAAGATTATGGCATTTGGCTTTATTAGAGCTGTGGCTGCAAATTAATGTAGATAGCTAAGACTATTACCTAAAGAGTGTTGCAAAATGTAAAAAGCACATTTCACAACATCTTTACCCAAGTTGTTTGTATGAGGAAGGGGAGTAAAATCAATAAGTTAAGAAACAATGTATCTCCCCTTCCTCAAACTCCATCCCCAATAAGCTATTTTGCAATGGTCTTATCTAGTAAAAAAAAGTAAAAAAACTTCTATAGTAACTAATTGTTGATAGCTTTATGATTTTTTATTTTTTCAATAATTCCAAGGCATTTTTAGCTATTAGTTTATCAGCTAATTTTGTGCCTAAAATTTCAGCATCTTCTTTATCGCCAGTAATTTCAGCAGTTATCATTTTTAATTTATCAATATTACCGACCATAGCTTTAATGTTTATTTCATTTTTATTAATTGAGGCAAATCCAGCGATTGGCACTTGACAACTACCTTGTAGTTTCTTATTCATAGCTCTTTCAGCCATTACTTCTAAAGTAGTGTCTTTGTCAATTAACGGTGATATTAATTTTTTTATTACATAATCATTTTTTTTTATCTCTATCCCTATAGCTCCTTGCCCCACTGCAGGTAGCATAAAGTCAGGAGATAATTTTTCTTTAATTCTATCTTGTAATTCAAGGCGTTTTAACCCAGCACAAGCTAATATAATGGCATCAAATTCACCAGCATCTAGTTTTTTAAGTCTAGTGTTAACATTACCCCTTAAATCTTTGATAGTTATATTTGGCTTGATTTTTTTTATTTGGATAAATCTTCTTAAACTTGAGGTTCCAATTACGGCATTTGCTGCTAACTCACTAATTGAATTATAATTATTAGCTACAAAAGCATCATATGGGCTTTCTCTTTTTAGAATTGCTCCTATTTCAAAATTATCGGGCAATTCAAAAGGCATATCTTTCATTGAATGTACAGCTATATCAGCTCTACCATTATTAATACCTATTTCTAACTCCTTAATAAATAGATTCTTGCCTCCAATCTTATTAAGAGCTACATCTAAAATTTTATCGCCTTTGGTAGTCATTTTGACTAACTTAATAGTTAAATTTTTATGGTGTTTTTTTAATTCTTTAGCTACAAATTCTGCTTGATAAAGGGCTAGGGGGCTTTTTCTTGTTGCAATCTTTAAAGTTTTCATAAGTTTTTAGTTTAAAATTTATATCTATGTTACGCTTTTTATTATTGATTACTTTTGCCTTCAAAGCATACGCTAGTGCTATACCACTAGCTAACGATTTATATCAAGATGCAAAAGATAATAATCTCCCTATTTTAATAATGTTTTCTGTTGATGATTGTCCTTATTGTGAAAAAATAAAAAAAGATTTTTTAGAACCAGCAGTAAATATAGGCATTTATAAAGACAAAGTTATTATAAGAAATATTAACAACAGTAGTAATAAGGTCATAAATTTCTTTGACAATAGAAATATTACTACTGATGCAATAGCTGAAAGATATAATATAAATTTCTATCCAACAATTGTATTAGTGGACACTGATGGAAGGCGTTTAGCACATAAGATAGTAGGTATTGCTAATGAAGAATATTATTGGTATGAATTAGATAGGCTAGTAGAAATAGGAAGTAGAAGGTTTAATGCGAGATTAGTAAATTATGGTAAATAAATCTTGGGGTGGGCGTTTTACTCAATCTAACGCTGAAGTTGTAAAGCACTTTAATCAATCAGTAGAGTTTGATAAGATTTTAGCTCCTTACGATATTAAAGGCTCTATAGCACACGCTAAAATGCTTAATAAAACGAAAATTATTAAAGATGATGAAGCAAAAAAAATCATAGCTGGTTTAGAAACTATAAGTAAAGAAATTGAGAATAACAAATTTTCATGGTCTGTAGATTTAGAAGATGTGCATATGAATATTGAAGCAAGACTTATTGAAATATGTGGTGATGTTGGTAAAAAACTACACACTGCAAGGTCAAGAAATGATCAAGTTGCAACAGATATAAGACTTTATTTACTTGATGAAATAGAATTTATTATTAATGAAATTATAAGATTGCAAAGAAATCTACTTAAAATTGCAAAACAAGAAGTAGAAACTATAATGCCAGGTTTTACTCATTTACAAGCAGCGCAGCCCATCAGTTTTGCGCATCATTTATTGGCATATTTTGAGATGTTTTATCGTGATAAAACAAGATTGATTGATTGCAAAAAACGCATAAATATTTTACCTTTAGGTTCGGCAGCTCTTGCAGGTACTACATATCCAATTGATAGAGAATATGTTGCTCAAATTTTAGGATTTGATGCAGTTAGTGAGAACTCTATAGATGCTGTAAGTGATAGAGATTTTGCTATAGAATTTTTATCAACAGCATCAATGATAATGATGCATTTATCTAGATTTTCTGAAGAATTAATATTATGGTCATCAGCACAATTTAATTTTATTGAAATAGCTGATAGTTATTGCACTGGTTCTTCAATTATGCCACAAAAGAAAAATCCTGATGTCCCTGAATTAGTTAGAGGTAAAACAGCAAGAACTTATGGTAATCTAATGGCATTACTAACATTGATGAAAGCCCAGCCTTTAGCTTATAACAAGGATAATCAAGAAGATAAAGAGCCTATTTTTGACACTGTAAATACTTTGAAAAACTGTATTATAATTTTTGCAGATATGCTGCCAACAATTACTATAAACCGTGAGAATATGTATAACAGCACTGAAAAAGGCTATACAACTGCAACTGACCTAGCTGATTATTTAGTTAAAAAATCAATGCCCTTTAGAGATGCTCATGAGATTGTGGGTAAAGTAGTTAGTTATGCAATAAAAAATAATAAAAATTTAGAGCAATTAAGTTTAAAAGAGCTAAATAATTTTAGTAATGTATTTGCTGCTGATGTGTTTAAATGTATCACCATTAAAGATTCTATAAATGCAAGAAATCATATAGGAGGCACAGCATTTACAGAAGTTTTAAAAGCAATAAAAAGAGCTGAAAAAAAATTATGAAAATAGTAGCAGTTTTATTGCTACCTATATTTTTATATGCTTGTGGCTATAACAAAAATGAAAGTAGCTATTTTCTAAAAAATAGTATTGATGATGTAACTGAAGTGCACCAACAACAAAGTCTAACTCAAATAAAAAACTTAATGCATAAACTTTATTTAAGAAATCCAAATGAGCTTAAAAAAAATATTCATGACTTAAAAACAATTAGTAGTATTATTTTTACTGACCCAAAAAATCTAAAAAATAATGCCCTTACGAACAACACTAGGAGTTTAGATAGTATTTATCTTGCTTTTAAAGATGAGTATAAAGGTGATAGAGTCTTTGCTCTTATTTATGGTATGGTAAGCATGCTTTTAGATGTTTATAATAATAAGACATCTTTTATTATTACTGATGTTTTGCATCCGCAAAAATTTTATAATTCAGCAAGAAATTTTGAGATTATTAATTGGAAACTCAATAATAATAAAGCACAAAATGGAAAATTGTTTTTATTAAGTAACTCAACTGATGAAGAAAAAGGCATTAATTTAAGTTTTGAACGCTTATTTGGTAAGCTAATCTCTCAACAAGACATAATGGCTAAAGTTTTAAGAGATTCTACTGGTAGAAGTTTTAGAGATATTGTTGTTAATATAGCTTCAGGGCTATTGCTGCCAGTATAATGAATATAGTTTTTTTTGGGAGTACTGAGCTTGCAAGAGATATACTTGAAATATTAATTAATAAACTCAATGTATTAGCATTATGTTGTCATCCTGATAGTAAAAAAGGTAGAGGCAGAAAACTAACTCCTTGTGCCACTAAGGAATATGCTCTAAGTAGAGGGTTAAAAATATTAGACCCTATAAATGTTAATAATCCTGAAAACATTAATAAATTAAAAAAAATTAATGCTGATGCCATTGTGCTTATAGCCTATGGCCAGATTTTAAAAAAAGAAATTTTATCAATATATAAATATGGTGCTTTAAATATCCATCCATCAATTTTACCTCGTTGGAGAGGTGCAGCTCCAATTCAACGAGCAATTTTAAATAATGATAAAAAAACAGCAGTTTCAATTTTACAAATGGAAGAAGGTTTAGATAGTGGAGCTATATTGTATGAAAAAGAAATAAAAATCAGTAGTGATGACACAAGTTATACTTTAAGTAAAAAATTAGTTAAACCTAGTGCTAAGGCTATAATAGAAGTTGTTAATAACATTGATAATATAACCCCAAGAGCTCAAGCAGAAAAAGGATTAAGCTATGCTAATAAAATATCAAAACAAGAATCATGGGTTGATTGGCATAAATCTGCTGTTGATATAGATTGTATGATAAGGTCTTTTAATCCATATCCCATAGCACAAACTTATGCTGATACAACTAAGATTAAAAAAGTAATATTAAAAATCATAAAATCTAAAGTTATAAATAAAGATAGCAATGAAAAACCAGGAACAATTTTGAGCCAAGATAAAAATGGAGTTGATATTGCAACCAAAAAAGGAATTATAAAGTTAATTCAAGTACAGCTACCAGGTAAAAACCCAGTTTTTATTAAAGATTTTATAAATGCTTATAAATTAGAAAAACTATATTAGTTAAAATTAACTTAATCTACATCTAAAAAATATGGAGATATAGTAGGACCTAAAGTCTTAATGCTTGTTTTCAAATTATAATTTTCAATGAAATTTCTCAATTCTAATGCTTTATTTTTTAGTTCAATATCTTTTATGGCAGAAATATTTTCTTTAGGAAGCACATTATATACTACAAATGGTTTTACCCATTTCATACCACACATATAAGCAGTTTGTTGTAATGGTTTTAATAACTCAGAAATTGAGAAATTATTATAACTACCAGATTGGTATGACCATTCAGGTCCAGCAGTAGTAAGCACTGATAGCCAACTTTTACCATGTAGAGCTCTACCTTCTTTTGGTGGGTATGCAAACCCTCTTTCTAAAACTTCATCCATCCATTTTTTCATAAGAGCAGGAACAGAATACCAGCAAAGAGGAAATTGAAATACTATTAAATCATAATCAATTAATCTTGATTGCTCTCCTTTAATATATATATTCATATCAGGATATTCTTCGTAATGATTAACTAACATAACATTTTCAAGAGATATTACTTCATCTAATAAAACTTTACTTCCAATTGATGATTCAATAGCAGGGTGAAATAAGTTCCAAAGTATTTTTTTTTCGCTCTTCATAATAAACAAAATAAGTTATAAAAATTAATCAGCATTTTAACTAAAATATTAATGCTTAACATTATTTTATCTAACACAGAGGTTTTTATTTACTGTATTTATAAAATAATTTAAAGTTTTGCCTCTAATTCTGGAACTACACTAAATAAATCATCCACTATTCCATAATCCGCAACATTAAATATAGGGGCATCTTCATCATTATTTATAGCAACAATAGTTTTACTTTCTTTCATACCAGCTAAATGCTGAATAGCACCTGATATACCAACAGCAATATATAAATCGGGGGCAACAATTTTTCCAGTTTGACCTATTTGGAAATCATTTGGTGCAAAGCCGGCATCAACAGCAGTACGAGATGCTCCTACTGCAGCATTTAGTTTTTTAGCAAGACTTTTAATTATAGAAAAATTCTCTTTACTAGCTAGACCTCTACCACCTGATACAATTATTTTTGCTCTTGTTAATTCTGGCAATTCTGATTTAGTGCTTTTTTCTCTTACATAACTACTTTTGCTAAAATTATCAGCTTTTTCAAAAGTTATTTTTTCTACATTTGCATCTGTAATTGTTAAAGGTTTAAAAGAGGTACTTCTAATTGTTAATAATTTTATGCTATCAGAGCTTTGGACAGTCTCTAAGGCATTACCTGCATATATTGGTCTTATGAATGTATCAGGACTTTTAATAGTGATAACATCTGATATTTGAGCCACATTTAATAAAGCAGCCACTCTAGGCATAAAGTTTTTACCAAATGTTGAAGCGTTAGTAAGTATGTAGTCATACCCTTCAGCAAGTTTTATTACTAAATTAGTTGTATTTTCAGCCATATGATGAGCATAAATCTCATCATCAACTACTATAACCTTATTAATTTCTTTAATTTTGCTAACGCTATCAGCAATACTTTGACAATTATGTCCAGCAATTAAAGTATCAATATTTCCATTTAATTGTTTAGCTGCTGCTAAGGTGTTAAGAGTTGCTGAGTTTAATTCATTATTATTATGCTCTGCAATTACTAAAATATTCATTATAAGAGTGTTGCAAAATGTAAAAAGCACATTTTACAACATCTTTACCCAAGTTATTTGTATGAGGAAGGGGAGCAAAACCAATAAGTTATTGCAACAATGTTCCTCACCTTCCTCAAACTCCATCCCCAATAAGCTTTTTTGCAATAGTCTTATTATATTATCTTCACTTCGTTTTTTAGTTTATCAATTAATTCATCTACCCCAGACACAATAATTCCTGGATTTCTTTCACTAGGAGGAGTTATTTTTATAGTTTTTAGCTTAGATGAAACATCAATATCTAGTTCTGCTACTTTAATTGTATCTAATGGTTTTTTCTTTGATTTAATAATATTAGGCAATTTAGCAAATCTTGGTTCATTTAGCCTTAAATCAGTGGTAATTACAGTAGGTAGTTCTATTTTAATTGTTTCTTTACCACTATCAACTTCACGGTCTAAAGTTATGGTATTACCATCAATTTCAATTTTTGAAGCAAATGTGCCTTGTGACCAATTAAGAAGAGCTGCCAGCATTTGTCCAGTTTGATTAGAATCATCATCAATAGCTTGTTTACCTAATAAAACTATTTCAACTTGTTCTTTTTCTACTACTTGTTTTAGTATTTTTGCAATACCAAGAGGTCTTATATTTTCATCTGTCTCAATTAGTAAGCCTCTATCAGCGCCTAAAGCTAATGAATGCAATATAGTTTCTTTTGATTTTATATCACCAACAGATACTGCTATAACCTCATCAACTATACCTTTTTCTTTCATTCTTATTGCTTCTTCAACAGCAATTTCATCAAAAGGATTTATTGATGTTCTTACATTATTAGTCTCTACCCCACTATTATCAGCTTTAACTCTTATTTTTACATTAAAGTCAATAACCCTTTTTACCCCAACTAATACTTTCATTACTTAATCATTTTGTAAAAAATATGATTTATACATAATGTAATATTAATAATCAAGCATAATATTAGCATTAACATAATTAAACAATAAATAAACAAATGCTAAAAACAAATGCTACAAATCAAGAAAAGAAAAAAGCCAGAATAGCTCATGAGGTATTTACTTTTAATGCTATTGTAGTTCATCTTTTTATACCAGTGGCAATAATGAAATTTGGCGATAGTCAGTATGCTTTAGCTATACCAATTTTGATATCACTTGCAATAATTTTTTATACTTACTATAAGACTAATAAAGTATTTGCTACTAAAAATAGTTATTATTTATATATTCATTGGAGATGGTCACTAAATTGGTATAAGCCAGTATTGATAGCTTATGGAGTTAGTATTTCAATTGTTTTAATAGGACAATTAATAAGTTTAAATAGTGATACAAATATGGCAGATATTATAAACACAGTTTTTTTAAGAATAGCTATAGCTCCAACATTTATTGTAATTTTAATTGCTTTTGTCGTAATTTCTGGTGCAATGTTTAATTCTGGCAGAGGAGAGATTCCAGAGAAATTAGCTAAAAAATATCCTGAGGATAAATTTAATAACTGAAGATTTTTATAAAAGTTTGTGTGATTATGAATTAAACAAAAACAGCTTATAGTTTTTTCCTTTCAATATTTTCAATCATTTATTATCTGATTTAGTGATGTTCTTAGTTGGTCTAAAATCAGAGTTAAATATCTATAGATTAAGATTATCTATTTTAACCATGATAATTCCATAGTGGTCAGTTGGATAAAATTATCTATCTTTTGGTACATCATTTGCCGTCCAATCTTATCTACCTCCAAGCATTAGGACAGACACTTTTATAAAAGGTAGGAAAAAGTGTCAGCCCCTACAATTTAGCTTTATTTTTAAAGAATTTTTATTTTCTTAGATTTATTAAGTTTTTCATCCCTTGGGATTGATATAGTCAAAACATTATCTTCATATTCTGCCTTGATATTTTCACTATCAGCATCTTTAGGTAATGAAAAAGATTGATAAAAAGAATTTGAACTATAGCTTCTTTGATAGCTATTTTTATTTTTTGTTTCTTTTTGAATATTAGCTTCAGTTTTTACAACTATACTATTATCGTGTAAAGATATATCTATGTCATCTTTTTCAAGATTATTTAGACTAATTTCAATAATATACAGTTTATTTTTTGCATCATATCTTTGCCAACTTCTAGTAGAAAAATAGTTATTATTTTCTCTAAAAGAATGAAATTTTTGGCGTAAATCTCTTGAGTAATCTCTAAAGTCTTGCCAAAATGGACTATTTAAATTGAAAAAAGGATCATTGAAAAAATTATTGTGAGGTTGTTGTTTGTATTGTTGATTATTAGGTCTTATTTCAACTTCACCAGCAAATATATTTGTTGTTAACATAAGGCTTAATAATAAACCAAAAAATAAATAAGTTTTACGCATATTATTTCTCCTATAATTAAAAATTAAATTTATCCTACAATCAAAAATTAATATATATATAAATATTAATTTTTCAAGTTTTTGTGTTTAATTTTTACTATTTTGAGCTATATTTCTTAGGGTATGGTCCATTAAAATTAAGGCTAACATAGCTTCAACTATTGGGGTAGCTCTTATGCCTACACAAGGGTCGTGCCTGCCTTTTGTTATAGCCTCAACTTCATTATTATTAATGTCTATGCTTTTTACAGCTAGTCTTAAACTTGATGTAGGCTTAAAAGCAATGCTAACTTCAATATCTTGCCCACTACTTATCCCTCCTAATATACCTCCAGCATTATTAGATAGAAAACCATTTTTGGTAATGGCATCTCTATGTTCACTACCTTTTTGGGTTATAGAATTAAATCCAGCGCCTATCTCTACAGCTTTTGCAGCATTTATACTCATCATTGCATGGGCTATTTCCGCATCTAACCTGTCAAATATAGGCTCGCCTAACCCAGCAGGGACATTTTTTGCTATAACATTTATTCTAGCACCGATTGAATCTCCTGATTTTCTTAAGCTATCCATATAATCTTCTAGTTTTTTAATTTTATCTTTGTCTGGAAAGAAAAAATGATTATTGTTAATTTCATTTATATCAAATTTATTATATTTAATATCACCTAATTGAGCCATATATCCTTTTATAGTTATGTTATATTTTTCAAGCAAGTATTTTTTTGCTATAGCACCAGCTGCTACTCTAATAGCAGTTTCTCGTGCCGAAGAGCGCCCACCACCACGATAATCTCTAAAACCATATTTTTTGAAATAACTATAATCAGCATGTCCGGGACGAAAAATATTTTTTATATCATCATAATCTCTACTTCTTTGATCTTTATTGCTAATTATAAGAGCTATTGGAGTTCCAGTAGTTTTTCCTTCAAAAACTCCAGAGAGGATTTTTACTTTGTCATCTTCTCTGCGTTGAGTTGTGTGTCTAGAAGTTCCTGGCTTTCTCAAATCTAAGTCAGTTTGCATATCTTTTTCAGAAATCTCAAGATTTGGCGGACAACCATCAATAATACCAATTAAAGCATCGCCATGACTTTCACCTGCGGTTGTAAGAGTAAAAAGTTTTCCTAATGTGTTTCCTGACATAATAACAGAGTTAAAAAAATATATTAATAAGCAATTTTACAACATCTTTAGCTAAATTGTTTATCTGAGGATATAACTAAATTAATAACTTTTCCAGCCAGACAAAAGTAGCACCCATTTCTTAGTTTATACAATAAGAAAGCCCCTCTAGTATTTATACAAAATTACTTACAAGTCTTAGTTATTTTTTCTAAAATAACTTCAAAAAAAATAGCAGCAATATTTAAGTTATATATTTTGTCTAATTCTCTAACACAAGTTGGACTAGTTACATTAATTTCAGTAATATAATCTCCAATAACATCTATACCCACAAATAAAAGTTCCATTTCAATTAACTTTGGTGCTATTTGTTCACAAAGCCAAAAATCTCTTTTAGTAAGCTCTACTCCTTCACCTATAGCACCAGTAGCTAAATTAGCTCTGAATTCACCTTTCTTAGCCTTTCTAGAATAAGCATAAGGTATTGGTTCACCATTAATCAACAATATTCTTTTATCTCCAGTAAATTCAATTTCTGGGATAAATCTTTGCATAATTATTGGAGTGGTTTCAAGCTTTGTTAAGTTTTCTAAAATAACAGATATATTTTTATCATTATTATCTACTTTAAAAACATCCACTCCTCCCATAGCTCCTAATGGTTTTGCTACTGTATTTTTATGTTTTGTAGCAAAAGTTTTTAAGCTACTAATATTAGCTGACACTATAGTATCAATGATGCATTGCGAAAACTGCAGAGTGAATATTTTTTCATTAGCATCTCTAAGGGATTTAGGGTTATTTACTACTAAAACTCCTTGATTTTGAGCTAATTCTAAAAGATATGTTGCATAAATATAATTTATATTAAAAGGAGGGTCTTTGCGCATTATGATGACATCAAAGTAATTTGCTTTATGAGATTTTTTATCACTTTTATACTGATACCAATTATTAGTATCATCAAAGACATCTACCTCTTTAGTATTAGCAAAAACTATTTCATTTTCAATATACATATCATAAGTATTAAATACAAATATTTTGTATCCTCTTCTTTTTGCTTCTAACATCATGGCAAAAGTAGTATCTTTTTTAGAGTTTAATTTCTCAATACTATCCATTAATATTGCAACTTTTAATTCTCTCATGCTATTAAATTTTATATAAAAGGTTGAATTCTACATTAAAAAAGAGTAATATTCTTTTTCTTTGCTGCGGGGTGGAGCAGACAGGTAGCTCGTCGGGCTCATAACCCGAAGGTCGTTGGTTCAAATCCAACCCCCGCTACCAGTATCATTAAATTGATAAGAGCAAAAAGATATTTATTTAACCCCCTTTTTAGGGGGTTTTTAATAGGTTTTAAAATGTCTAAGATTGAAGAAGATATAACTAAATTAATCACTTCTAATTTAGAGCATATGAGCTATGAGTTATATGGAGTTGAGTATTTAGTTTTAGGCAAGAAAAACTTGCTTAGAGTTTATATTGATTCAGATTTAGGCATTAATTTAGATGATTGTGAAAAAGTAAGTAAACTTATAAGTGCTATTTTAGATGTAAATAGCCCTATAAATAATGCTTATACTTTAGAAGTATCATCACCTGGAATTGAAAGAAAGCTTTTTAAAATAGAGCATTATGAAAAATGTTTAAATAATGAAATAAAGTTGAAAACTAAAATTCCTGTTGACGGTCAAAGGAATTTTAAAGGGTTAATAGTAGAAGTGGATAATATGAATAATTGTTTTTATTTACAAGTATATGAAAAAATTATAAAGTTTAACTTTGTAGATATTGATAAGGCTAATTTAATAGCTAATTTTTAGGAGATATAGGTGCAAAATAAAGATTTATTTTTGACAATTGAAGCTATTTCAAATGAAAAGAATATAAGTAGTGAAGATATATTTTTAGCATTAGAAGAGGCTCTTAGCGTTACTATTAAGAAGCATCAGCATATTGATGCTAGAGTTGAAGTTAATCGTAATACAGGAGAGTTTGAAACTTATAGAAGATGGTTAGTGGTAGCAGATGGCACCCAAATAATAGAAGATAGTGAAGAGGTCTTTAATGAAGATTTACATATATACAAATCAAATATTGATAATTTACAAGTAGGTGATTATAAAGAAGTAAAAATTGAACCAATGGAGTTTGGTCGCATAGCTGCTCAAGTTGTAAAACAGGTAGTTATGCAAAAAGTTAGAGAAGCAGAAAAATCTGTCATTGCAAAAGATTATTCTAAAAAAGTTGGTGAAATAGTAGCGGGTACAGTTAAAAGAATTGATAGAGGTAATGTTTATTTAGATTTAGAAGGAGTAGACGGAATTATTAGTAAAAAAGATATGATTGAAAATGAATCCGTCAGAAAAAATGACCGCATTAAAGCCTATATAAAAGAAGTTAAATCAAATTATGGTGTGCAGATTATACTTAGTCGCACTGATGTGGATATGATGATTGAATTATTTAAAATTGAAGTTCCTGAAATCTCAGAAGGAGTAATAGAAATAAAAGCAGGAGCAAGAGATCCAGGCCTTAGGTCTAAACTTGCAGTTAAAGCAAAAGATAGAAGATTAGACCCTATAGGTTCATGTATAGGTATGCGTGGTTCAAGAGTTCAAGCTGTATCTAATGAGTTAAATGGTGAGCGAATTGATGTTATTTTGTGGGATGAAAATCCTGCTCAATTTGTTATAAATGCAATGGCTCCAGTTAAAGTTACATCAATTGTTGTTGATGAAGATAAACATTCAATGGATGTAGCAGTTGAAGACGAACAACTTGCACAAGCTATTGGTAAAAATGGACAAAATATAAAATTAGCAAGTCAATTAACTGGATGGCGTTTAAATGTTATGTCACAATCTCAAGCGTATGAAAAACAAGAAGAAGAAAATAAAGTAATTGAACAAAAACTATCTGATAATCTAGGTGTTGATGAAGATGTAGCAGCTATATTAGTAGATGAAGGCTATACTTCTGTTGATGAAATAGTTGATGCAAGTGCAGAAGAATTAACTCAAATAGAAGAGTTTGATGAGAATTTCGTTGAAGAACTTAAAGATAGAGGTCAAGATGCCTTGTTAGCACAAGCTTTAGATGACGATGAGTCTTCAAACACATTGATTGAAATTAAAGGTATAGACGATGAGCTTGCAGCTGCTTTGGTACAAGAAGGTATTAAAGACCAAGAAGCTTTAGCAGAATTATCAACTGATGAATTAATAGATATTCATGAAATTGATAGAGACCGAGCTGAAGCTATTATTATGGAAGCAAGAGCTCCATGGTTTAAATAAAACTTAAAAGGATTTATTATGGCTGATACTACTGTAGAAGAATTATCTAAAGTGCTTAGAATAGCACCAGAAAAACTATTAGGGCAGTTAGAAGATGCTGGTATAAAAAATAAAAAGATTGATTCTATAGTACATTTGTCAGAGAAATCAGCTCTTTTACAACACTTAAAAGAAAAAAGAGGGCAGAGCAAAGCAAAAATAACTATCAATAGAACAACAAGCAAGATAAAAAAAGCAAATGAACAAAAAGGTGTTTTAATACAAGTAAAGAAAAAAAGAGTTACTAATAAAACACAAGGAATTGTTGACAATAAAGAAGTGTTAAAAAGTCATAAAAAGGCTTTAGAACAAGCAAAAATTGCTGATGCAAAACAACAGGAGCAAGATAAAAAACGCTTAGAAGTAATAAGAAAACAAAGAGAAGAACAAGAAAAAAATATTATAAAAACCAAAGAAGAGAAAAAAGCAAAAGAAGTTGAAGAAAAAAAACCAGTAATAGAAGTTAAGGAAAAAGTAAAAACTCCAAAAGAAAAACAAATCAATGAAGAAAAGTTTGAAAAACCAGATAAGCTATCAAAATCAAGTAAAGAACAATTACATATAGATACAAGCATATCATCAAGAAGAAGATTAAAGAAAAAAGATAAAACTAGACTAGCTCAACAACTTATAGCTGAAAAAGCCAAAGCAAAACATGCATTTGTAAAACCAGTAAACCCAGTAATACATGAGGTCGTAATACCTGAAAATATAAAAGTTTCAGACCTAGCTCTAAAAATGACAATTAAAGCTGGAGAAGTTTTAAAAGCAATGATGGGTATGGGAGTAATGGCTACTATAAATGATGTTATTGACCAAGAAACAGCAATATTAGTTGTGGAAGAATTAGGACATAAAGCTGTAGTTAGCGAGGTGGGTACGGTAGAAGAGGAGTTACTAACAGAAATAGAAAACACTCAAGCTGAATTAGAACCTAGAGCTCCAATAGTTACTATTATGGGTCATGTGGATCACGGTAAAACATCTATACTTGACTATATCCGTAAAACTAAGGTTACTCAAGGTGAACACGGCGGCATAACTCAACATATTGGTGCCTATCAAGTAAATGTCAATCAGCAAAAAATAACATTTATTGATACTCCTGGTCACGCTGCTTTTTCTAAAATGCGTTCAAGAGGTGCAAATGTAACTGATATTGTAATTTTAGTAGTAGCACAAGATGATGGAGTGATGCCTCAGACTATTGAATCAATCAAACATGCTAAAGCTGCAAATGTACCTATTATTGTTGCTATAAACAAAATGGATAAAGAAGGGGCACAAGTTGAAAAAATAAAACAAGAACTTGCAAACAATGAAGTTATACCTGATGATTGGGGTGGCGATGTTATGATGGTAGGAGTATCTGCTCATACTGGTCTTGGAATTGATGAACTTTTAAATGATATTTTATTACAAGCTGAAATATTAGAGCTTAAAGCACCAGTGAAATCTCAAGCTAAAGGAGTTGTTTTAGAAGCTAAACTTGATAAAGGCAGAGGTAAAGTTGCAACTATATTAGTTAAAGAAGGGACTCTTGAAAAAGGTGATGTTATCTTAGCAGGATTGGAATATGGTAGGATAAGAACGCTAACTAATGATTTAGGCAAACAAATAAGAACTGCAACGCCTTCAACACCTGTTGAAGTTTTAGGTTTATCAGGAATACCAAATGCAGGTGATGAAGTTATAGTATTAGATAATGACAAAAAAGCTAGAGAAATAGCAGAATTTAGACAAACTAAAGATAGAGAAGCAAAATTACAAAAACAGCAAGCTCAAAAATTAGAAAACTTTATGTCTAAAATGGAGCAAGGCGATGTAAGTGTGTTAAGTATATTAATAAAAGCAGATGTAAAAGGCTCAGCACAAGCTTTAGTAGATGCCTTAGAACAATTATCAACCGATGAAGTAAAGATAAAAATAATACATTCTGGAGTAGGCGGTATAAATGAATCAGATGTGACATTAGCTATAGCATCTAATGCTATTATGGTCGGTTTTAATGTCCGAGCTGATTCTGTAGCTAGAAAACTAATAGAAAGAGAAAAGATTGATGTTCGTTACTACAGCATAATTTATCAATTAATTGATGATATTAAATTAGCAATGTCTGGATTATTATCTCCAGAGCTAACTGAAAAATTTATAGGTCTTGCAGAAGTAAGAGATGTTTTTAAGGCTCCAAAAATTGGAGATATAGCTGGATGTATGGTAACTGAAGGTGTAGTTAAAAGAAATAACCCTATTAGAGTTCTAAGAGATAATGTAGTGATATTTGAGGGTGAATTAGAGTCATTACGCCGTTTTAAAGAGAGTGTTAATGAAGTTAGAGCTGGGACTGAATGTGGTATTGGAGTTAAAAATTATAATAATGTGCAGGTAGGAGATCAAATAGAGGTTTTTGAAAGAGCTGAAATAAAACGAAGTATATAGAAATATAAATGCAAGCTAATAAATCAATTAGAGTTGGAAAAATTAATGAAGTAATTTTAAGAGAATTAACTTTAATACTAAAAAATAAAATTAAAGACCCGCGCCTTAAAAATATAACTATTTCTACAGTAATTACTAGCAGTGATTTATCTAGTGCTAAAGTTTTTTTTCATACAAAAGAAAATAATACAAAAGAAATAGTTAAACTTTTAAATAATAAGTCTCAAGGATTTTTGCGCTCAGCACTTGCAAGCAGTATAAATCTTAGAAATACTCCAAAACTAAATTTTATATACGACTCTAGCGCCAAAACTGCAATAAGAATTGATGAGTTGTTATTAAATCTAAATGACTAAAAAAAATATTTTATAAAAAATGCTAATGTATAATTGCAACCAATGCGATTAAAGTTTACAAGTTGTATGTCATTTATAGAATCATATCTAAAAGAAAAAATTGGTTACAAAGAAGTTAGCTTTGACCCAGAGGTAACTGAAATTATTAATACAAATTCTTATACTAATAAAAAAGAAGAAAAAAATCCATTTACCACTAGTAAAGTTAATACAAATAGTTTAGGTGTTATTCAAGTAGTTCATAAAAGTAAATATCAAAGTCTAAGCAGTGAAGAATTGCACTCTAAAGCCTTAAAAATATCAAAATAAAAAATATGTCGGCAATAATTGAATTGCTTGAAAGAGAAAAGCTAGCAAGTAAAAAAACAGGTATGTTTGGGATTATGCTTGCAGTAATAATAGTGTTAACAACTTCTATAGGTATGCTATTTCAAGGGTTTTTTACTGAACATATTGAAATTTTGAAAAAACTACTTTTAAAAATTCTCCCATAGTTCAATTGTTAAAAAATAATGAAAAATTTAATATAAATGGGGTAATTTTATTAGACAAGGATATAAATAAATCATCAAACAAAGCCTTACAAGAAGTTAAAAGATTATTTTTAGCAAAAAAAGCTGGACATACCGGCTCTCTTGACCCAAATGCTACTGGGTTATTGCCAATATGTTTTGGACAAGCTACTAAATTAGCACAATTTTTACTTGATGCTGATAAACGCTATGTCCTAACAGCACAATTAGGTGCCAGCACTAATACTTTTGATATAGATGGAGAAATAACTCAAACAGCTGGCTTTAATAATATTACAAATAAAGATGTTTTAACAGTTATTAAAAAATATATAGGTGAGATAAAACAAATTCCTCCTATGTTTTCAGCATTAAAAAACAAAGGACAACCGCTTTATAAATTAGCAAGAAAAGGTATAAAAGTAGCTAGAAAACCGAGAAATATTAAAATTTATGCAATAAATTTTTTAAACTTAAATAATGGTATTTTAAAATTAGATGTTCTATGTTCTAAAGGTACTTATATCAGAAGTTTAGTTAATGATATAGGGGAAGAGCTTGGTTGTTATGCTTATGTTAAAAATTTAAGACGCACACAAATTGCTCAATTTAAAATAAATAATTCTTATAGCTTTGATAAATTACAAGCAATAAAAAATAATAATCATCTTTTAGATATTCTTATACCATTAGAAGATATGCTTCCAAATTTAGATAGCTTTTATTTAGATAAAGAAAACTCACAGAAGATTATGTTTGGACAAACTATAGAAATAAAAAATAACAATAATATTTCTGATAATGTAAGACTTTTTAATAATGACAAAAAGTTTATTGCTATAGGGAGTATAAAAGATGCGAACCATATTGCTCCTAAACGCTTGTTTGTCTAAAATAGGTTTATTTTAAAGTTAAATTATGAATATATTAATAATTGGTCAAGGCGGGAGAGAGCATGCACTTAGTTGGCAATGTGCAAAATCAGAAAATGTAGATAAAGTATATGTTGCCCCTGGTAATGCTGGAACTCTAACAGAGGCAAAAGTAGAAAACATAAACATTTCAGAAACTGATATAAATTCATTAATTAATTTTGCTAAAAATAACAGCATATCCCTTACTATAGTTGGACCTGAAGCACCATTAGTTTTAGGAATAGTTGATGAATTTCAAAAAGCTGGGTTAAAAATATTTGGACCTACTAAAAACGCTTCTCAATTAGAGGGCTCAAAGGCATTTTCTAAAGATTTCTTATTAAGACATAATATCCCTACTGCTAATTATGGTGTTTTTAGTGATATTGATAAAGCTAAAAATTATATTAAAGAAAAAGGTTGTCCAATTGTAATAAAAGCAGACGGCTTAGCTGCTGGTAAAGGTGTTATTATTGCTGAAAATCAAACAATAGCATATAACACTGTTGAAGATATTTTAGCTAATAATAAATTTGGTAAAGCTGGCTCAAAAGTAGTTATTGAAGAATTTTTAACTGGTGAAGAAGCAAGTTTTATAGTTATGGTTGATGGTAAGAATATTTTAGCAATGGCATCATCTCAAGATCATAAAGCAAGAGATGATGGTGATAAAGGCCCTAATACTGGAGGTATGGGAGCATACTCTCCTGCACCAATAGTTGATGATATGGTCTTTAAAAAAACTATGGATGAGATAATAAAACCAACTGTTAAGGCTATGGCTGAGGAAGGCAATCCTTATACTGGATTTTTATACGCTGGGCTTATGATAGATGAAAACTCTAATATTAAAGTTCTAGAGTTTAATTGTAGATTTGGTGACCCAGAAACCCAACCTATTATGATGCGTTTAAAGTCTGATTTAACTTCATTATGTCTTATGGCAGTAGATAAAAAATTAGATAAGGCAAAAATTGAGTGGAGTGAAAAAATTGCTCTTGGAGTAGTATTAGCTGCTAGAGGCTATCCAGATAAATATAGCAAAGGAGACATAATCAAACTACCTAAAGATAATGAAAATTTAAAAATATTTCATGCTGGAACTATATATAAAAATAACAAGCTATTATCTAATGGTGGAAGAGTTCTTTGTGCTACTGCATTAGGAGAGGATATTAAAGATGCTCAAAGTAAAGCCTATAATTTAGCAAATAAAGTCATTTGGGATAATAAATATTACCGTAGAGATATTGGTAATAAAGCCTTTATAGGACTCTAAAAGTATCATTGATTTTAATTAGTCCAACCTGAATTAACAGCAAAATACTAAATTTAATTTAGAATATTT
>CAZDRI010000023.1:0-24726 GCA_964508055.1 uncultured Thiotrichales bacterium | reverse complement strand
AAATGAATGAAAATAATTATTATAAAAAGTGCAATATGTATTGGACGCACACAAATATTTGATTGGTCGGATATGTGTGAGGTAAAATTACCGATTCCCAGCATAGAAAAACAACAAGCGATTGTTAAAATTTATCATGTGTTAGAAAAACGCAAGCAAATTAACGAACAGTTAAAGGCTAAAATAAAAGATATTTGCCCTGTGCTTATGCGCGTGGTTATTGAAAAACAACAGGAGAATTTAGTATGAGTTTAGAAGTAGAAAATATTGTTATACATGAAATTATAAAAGAAGAAAATTCTCTACCTAGTATTGTCTTAAGCGATCATGAACTGGACAATAAAAATCAAAACATTAATCCATTAATGAATAAATTAGATGATATTTTTAAAAACAAGATACCCAAAAGGGCAAAACTGGAGGTTGACTCTCACTTTCGAGATTTTATTACATCTATTTATTTTTTAGATAAGTCAAAAACTTTAATTAAGAATCTTAAAGAGCAGTTAACGAATCTACATCAAGCAAAAGGTGGGTATTTTTTGTTTGTGAGGTATAAGGTACAAAATGAGTTTTTAGCGGTATTTATTTTAAGGGATACTCAGGGTTTTATTACAAAGAATGATAACAATGACTATGTTCTAGATACAGTGACTCACTTAGAAATAAATAAACTGGCTATGGGTATGAGAATTAATTTAGATATTTTTAATAATTCAGAATCAGAAGAAAATAAGCAAAGGTATGTTTCTTTAATTAGAGGTAATACAGATGTATCAAAATATTTTAATCATTGGATTGGTATTAATGATACGCGAGCAGAAACTGTAGATGCAAGCTCATTAATGCAAATTGCCAATAATATTGATCTTCCCGATGGAATTGGCAATAGAGAAACCTTAAAAAGAAAGATAGGTGAATTTGCTAATAACGCTACTGATAATATAGTTGATTTAATAGCATTAAGTTTATCAATATTTGGAAGCGATGATTATTTGGCGCAATATTGTAGTAGCAACAACATTGATATAGATAACGAATTCAAAATTAGCAAAACAAATATTAAAAAGTTTTTTAACGTTGTTGCTAAAACTGATGGTATTAATATCTCTTTTAGTAGAGATAAAATTAACGATTCAATAAGTATTCAAGACAGTAAACTGATTATTGAATCTGAACAATTAATTAAAGAAATTAATGCACAAATAAATGAGTAATTACACCGAAATTCTTGAAATTCTTAGCGTTGATGATGATTCTAATAGTAATCGATTAGAAATTACTTCTAATTATTTAAAGGAAAAAGAACAACAATTAGAAGAACTTAATTTGTCGTTCGATGAACATCAAGAAGGAATCAATATTAAACTTGATGCGCAAGCAGGGTTTAAGATTTATAAAACGAAACAAGATGTTATAATGTATTTAACAGAAACATCTTTTGACAAAGATATTTTAATAATAGAAGATAAGAAAGTATGGGAGCATCAAGGGGGAAATAAAGACCAGTTTATAGAGAATATTAATCTTTGGCATAAATACAAAACGCTATTAACTGATACAACTATTGAGTTCGTGGATTACATCAATAATGTAGACCAAGAATTTATTTTACTATCTATTGACAAAGGAAAAATGGAAATCGGTTTCAGGGCCAAACCGCTTGAATATTTTTCTCAGGGCGTGTTTGAAGAAAACACTTTTACTAAAATTAAAAATACTATAGAAAATAATGGAGATTTTATTAGTTTTTTTAAAAATGCTTTTATTGATGTTTGTGCCAATCAACCCCAAGAAGAACGCTTTTCTTATGCGGTGAAAAATATCAATATTATTTATGATAATGCTAATAGAAATTACAACTTATATCAGAATAAATTTTCATTTGAAGAATTTAGTAAAGGCTTGGAACATGCTAAAGATGAATATCTCAAGAATTATCAATTATATTTATCAGAATTCTTAAGTAAAACAAGCAATTTGCCTATTCAATTGGGTGTTTACTTGTTTTTAATTTATCGCTTTTCAGATGTAGATTTTATTTTGTCAATTTTATTAATTTTAATCTTTATTTTATCCCTTTACACTTTTAAAGACATATCTTTGATGATTGAGAATGTGGGTGAAATTAAAACTAATTTTAATCATAATATAAAATCGATAAAAGATAGTTCAGGTCTTGACACAAAAGATTTTAAAAAAATAAAAAAGCAAGTCAATGATAAGATTGACAAATTTGCATGCTTATTAAATTCTTATAAATATATGAATGTGGTTGCAAATTTATTGTTTGCTGTCATTATTTTTTACTTTTTATTCTTTAAGTGTATCCAATGAAATTCACTGAATCTGCCTTAGAACAAGCAATTATTGAACTGCTTTTAAAACAAGGTATTTTCCATGTGCCAGGTGGAGGATTAAACCGTAATTTAATCGATGTTTTGATTAAAGATGATTTGCGAGATTTTTTGCAGTCGCGGTATGCAAAGGATAATATCACGCCATCAGAGATTGATAGCATTATTTGTCAGCTAGAGGGCAAATCTACCTTTGATTTATACGAAAGTAATAAAGCCATTATGAAGATGGTATCAGATGGTTTTTTGTTAAAGCGTGAAGACCGTAATCAAAAATATTTATTTGTTCAACTGATTGATTATTCTGCTGATGATCAAAACCTTTATAAAATCGTTAATCAAATGGAAATCGCCCAGTTTGAAAAGCGCATACCCGATAGCATTTTATATATCAATGGCTTGCCTTTGGTAGTGTTTGAATTTAAATCTGCCATTCGAGAAGAAGCAACAATTTATGATGCTTATGTACAGCTAACCACTAGATACAAGCGAGATATTCCAGAGTTATTTAAATATAATGCTTTTTATATTATTAGTGATGGTGTAAATAACAAGATAGGTTCATTTTTTGCCCCTTATTAATTTTTTTACGCTTGGCGAAAAATCACAGGTGATGAAAAATTAGAAAAAGATGGTATTGACTCGCTTTTTACATTGATTCAAGGGATTTTTGATAAAGCTCGTTTGCGTGATATTATTCGTAACTTTATTTACTTCCCTGATAGCTCCAAAAGAGAAGTAAAAATCCTCTGTCTACCCACCTAGCTACAACTTGTTCGTCTGATAAATTATAAAGATGTTTAAGATAATGCAACCCTGCTATTAATCTAGTTGCTATTGCTGGGGCTCCTTTGTTACTTTTAAATAATTTGCCCCATTCACAATCAAAAGAATCCCAGTCAATATTTTTAGATAATTTAACTAATTCGTGGTCTAAATCTATGATATTTTCAAGGCGCATTTTAAATAAGTCATTTTGAGGTATTGGGCTTTTTTTAGGTTTCATTTTTAGATAAATATTTGCAAGAAATTATGCCATATTATTACAATAAAGTTGCAATTTATATTGCAAATAACTGCTATTTTATTTACTTAAATCAATAAGTTGTGAATTATTTAGGTTGGACTATATAGTTTATTGATTTAATAGGGAAAAAACAATAATGACAAAGAGGGAAATATTCGCAAATAAATTTGCTCACCCTGAAGGGCTGTTATAACGAAGTTACAACATTGTGTGAAAAGCAACACCCAAACCCTATCTAGGGTTCTCATCCTCATATCTCACATAACAAAAAAACATCTTGAGATTGGTTTTTAATTATGGCGGTGTAGTATCGCATATACGAAAACCTATCTCAAAATTCCTTGTTATTTCTGATAAAAACAGCGAAAAATTAAAAATTTATAGTGAATTACTATCTTGTATTTGTTGAAAGCTGTGCAAATGCTAGTCTTTATAGTTAGTTATAAAATTTATTTATAAATAATATTAGCTATCAGACAAAAATACTGAATATTTTTTACATCTTTAGAATAAAATAGAATACAATTTAATTTTATTTATTGAGGTTAGGCTATGAAAACAGTAACAATGAGGATAGATGATGATACTTATAAAAATATTAAGTTAGCAGCAGAAGGGCAAAAACGAAATATTTCAAATTTTATTGAATTTGCAACGATGCAATATTTATATTCATCAAGTTATGTTGATAATACTGAAATGAAAAGCATTATGAGTGATGAAGACTTGGTCTCAAATTTAAGAAATGGTTTAAAGGACGCCAAAAATGGAGATTGGGAAGTTGTCTAATTTTAAAATTGCAGAAACAAAAACCTTCAACAAAGTTAAAGAAAAAATAAATCAAAAGTTATATCAAAAAATTATAGATATTGTTTACCCGCAGTTAAGAAAAAATCCATTTTTCGGCTCTAACATAAAGAAACTAAAGGGAGAATTTTCTCAATATTATAGGTTTCGTTTGGGAAGCTATAGATTATTTTACCTCGTTGATAAAGAAAAAGTGATTGTTGTTATCGTAGATTTGAAGCATAGAAAAAATGCATATAAAAATTATTAATCCCAACCTCCGACTTTGAAAGGTGGGTAGTGGATGATAGATGTTAAAAACAACTCAAAATATCATATTTTAAATCTCATCCAAATTTTACACATGCGACAAACCCCGCACCGTGTGGGCTATATTGCCTATTTAGTTGAGTATGGTGGGGATGAGTAGAATTAATGGCGGAACTCTAGGGATACGAATTTGAAATTGTTTTGTCATCTAATATCCATTTTCCCTAGATAAATTATGTGTTTACAGTTTTCATATTAAACATTACAACGTTATTATGTTATAATGTCTATTATTTTTTTTATAAGTCAAATTACACATGTCTTTATTAACAAAGCGCTCAACTATATATTTCAACCCAGATATACATAAAGCTTTAAAACTTAAATCACTAGAAACATCACGTTCAGTATCTGACATTGTTAATGAGGCACTTATGCATGAGCTAAGAGAGGATGCCGAGGATTTGCAAGCATTTAAAGATAGAAGAATAGAGGGGAATTTATCTTTTGAGTCTGTGGTTTCTGGTTTAAAGGCAGATGGCAAAATATAGAATAGAGGTTAAAGTTTCTGCTGAAAAAGAACTGAGAAAAATTCCCAAACAATATCTAACAAAAATCATAGAAGAGATAGCTAGGTTAGCAGATAATCCTTTTCCTTATAACTCAATTAAATTATCAGCTCAAGATAAATATAGATTAAGGGTAGGAAAATATCGCATTTTATATAGTGTGCAAAAAAGACTATTAACGGTATTTGTAGTTAAGATAGCACACAGGAAATCTACCTATAAGTAATACTACAAACCTCCGACTTTGAAAAGTGGGTAGTGGATGATAGACGGTAAAAACACCCTAAAACCCTATATTTTTTTTCGTTCCCAAGTTCCTGCTTGGGAACGAATTGATTTTAGCTTGTTTTAGTAGAGTTTAGTGACAGGTACAGTCCCTGATGTTATTTGGAAGATGCATTCCCAAGCAGGAACTTGTGAACGAATTGAATGCCACAAACCCCGCACAGTGTGGGCTGTATCGCCGTGTAAGTAAGTGTGGTGGGGATGAGTAGAATTAATGGCGGAGAGAGAGGGATTCGAACCCTCGATGGGAGATAAAGCCCATACTCCCTTAGCAGGGGAGCGCCTTCAGCCAACTCGGCCATCTCTCCAAAACGCATATTAAGACTATTGAATAAGTGCAAAAATACAATTCAGTAGCCTTTACTTAATTCAATTTAGTGCAAGGTTTTATATTATAAACTGTTTAGAATTTAATTTATAATTTAAGTTAGCCTTATCTATTTCTTTAACACTTATCTTAAATTTAGCTTTGTTTTAAGAATCAATTAGATTTTTTTATATTAACCATCTATAAACGCCAATTAAATCAATAACAATAAAAACAATATTTAATAAAACTAAGGCATTATCTTTGTTTTTATAGCCTTGAATTAGCCATGAAATTGATGATACTAAAAAAATTAAAAATGCATATTTTGATATAGCTATATTAAGAGCAATTAAAACACCTCCACATATTCCAGCAATAGTGCCAACCCATCTTATCATTTAATTATTTCAAAATCATGAGTTATATTGGCAGCACTAGCTAACATTTGTGATGCTGAACAGTATTTATTAGCTGACAGGTCAATAGCTTTTGTTACTTTTTTTTCCTCTATATTATTACCCTTTATAATAAAATGAATATGAATATCAGTAAATATTTTGGGATGTGTATCTGCTCTTTTCGCCTTAATTTCTACCCCACAAGAAATTAAATCCTGTTTAGTTTTTTTTAATATGCTTACAACATCAAAAGTAGTGCAACCACCTAAACCTATTAATAACATTTCCATAGGTCTAATACCTATATTTCTACCGCCAAATGCCTCTGGTCCATCCATAACAACAGCATGCCCGCTTTGAGATTCTCCAATCATCATTGCCCCATCTATCCATTTAACTTTTGTTTGCATACCATAATTCCTTCTTCTTTTAATTTAAAAAAACATCTCTTTAAGAGCTTTCCCTGGGTTTTTAGTTCGCATAAAAGCTTCACCAACTAAAAAACAATTTATATTATTATCTTGCATTAGCTTAACATCTGCTTTTTTTAAAATTCCACTTTCAGTAACAATCAATATATCTTGTGGGACTTTTTCCTTTAATTTAAGCGTGGTATGTAAATCAACATTAAAAGTTTTTAAATCTCTATTATTAATACCAATCATTTTTAAATTACATTTCAAGGCAATATTTAATTCTTTTTCATTATGAACCTCAACTAAAACATCCATATTTAAATCATTTGCAAGCCTTGTAAAATTTATAATTTCTGCTTTAGTTAAAATTGCAATAATTAATAAAATACAATCTGCGCCCATAACTTTAGATTCATAAATTTGATATTCATCAATTATGAAATCTTTACGGATAACAGGTAGGTTAGTTACATTTTTAGCATTTATTAAATATTTATAACTGCCTTGAAAAAAATATTCATCAGTTAAAATTGATAAGCAAGTAGCATTATGCTTTTCATAGCTTTTTGCTATTTTTTCAACATTAAAATCAGCAGTTAATACCCCTTTGCTTGGTGATGCTTTTTTTATCTCTGCGATTACTGCAGCTCTATTTTTAGAAATACTGTTTTTTAATGAATCAATAAAGTCACGCTTTGTAATAATATCTTTTTTAATGCTTGCTTTTAATTTATCAACACTATTTTTTCTTTTTGCTACGGATATTTCTTGTTTTTTTCTTAAAACAATTTTGTCTAATATGTTCATTTAGAAAAAACTCCAGTTGATAAATACCTATCACCTCTATCGCAGATAACAGTGACTATAACTGCATTAGTTAGCTCTTTTGATAATTTTAAAGCTGCCGCAACAGCGCCACCAGATGATACTCCTGCAAAAATTCCTTCTTTTTGTGCTAGCTGTCTAGCCATATTTTCGGCTTCTGTTGCAGAAATATCAATAATCCTATCTAACACTTTTCTATCATATATTTCAGGTAAATATTCTTTAGGCCAGCGTCTTATTCCTGCAATTTGTGATTTATTATCAGGCTGAACACCAATAATTTTTATATTATTATTTTTTTGTTTTAGGTATTTTGAAACTCCCATAATTGTGCCAGTTGTCCCCATAGCACTTACAAAATGAGTTATTTCTCCCTTAGTATCTTTATATATTTCTGGGGCAGTAGAATTATAATGAGCCATAGGATTATTAATATTTGCAAATTGATTTAATACCTTGCCTTTGCCATTTTTTTGCATAGCTAAAGCTAAGTCTCTTGCTCCTTCCATGCCTTGTTTTGCAGTTACTAAAATGAGTTTAGCACCATAAGCACACATAGCATCTCTTCTTTCTTGGCTTAAATTATCAGGCATTATCAATACCATTTTATAATCTTTAATTGCTGCAACCATAGCTAAGGCAATGCCTGTATTCCCACTTGTTGCTTCAATAAGAGTAGTGCCTGGTTTTATTTCACCATTTAATTCAGCTTGACTAATCATATTGTAAGCTGCTCTTATCTTTACTGAGCTAGTAGGATTATCGCATTCAAGCTTCAGCAAAACAGTGTTAGTGCTATTTTTATTTAGTTTTTGTAATTTTACTAATGGGGTGTTGCCAATAGTATTTTCTATAGTTAGATATTTTTGTGCCACTATTTAATATTATTTAATATTGCTTGTTTTACATTAGCTAATGTTGGCTCAATACTAATCATTTCATCTTGACATTGGTTAATTGCAGTATCAGGGTCCTTAAGACCATGCCCTGTTAAAGTACATACAATTTTAGAACCTTCTTTAATTTGCCCAGATTGAATGTCATTTAAAACACCTGCTACTGATACTGCTGATGATGGTTCACAAAATATGCCTTCTTTTGAAGCTAACATTTTTTGAGTTTTTAAAATCTCTGTATCACTAAAAGCTGCAAACCAGCCTTTTGATTCTTTTTCAACTTTTATGGCTTTTTCCCAGCTTTGTGGGTTACCAATTAATATTGCACTAGCAATTGTTTTAGGATTTTCAATTATTCTTTTTTTAACAATAGGTGCAGAGCCTTCCGCTTGATAACCAAGCATTATCGGTAGTTTATTAGCTAATAAGTCATTTTTATATTCATTATAACCCATCCAAAGTGCAGTGATATTACCGGCGTTACCAACTGGTAGCGAGTGATAATCAGGTGCATCTTTTAATTCTTCAATAATTTCAAATGCTTGAGTTTTTTGACCTTGTAATCTAAAAGGGTTTATTGAATTTACTATTGATACTGGAGCTTCATTTGCAACTTCTTTAACAAGGCGCATTCCATCATCAAAATTACCTTTTATTTGAATAATAACAGAGCCATGAATCATAGCTTGAGCTAATTTACCCATTGCAATTTTACCTTCAGGTATTAATACAAAAGATTTTATACCAGCTCTAGCAGCATAAGCTGCAGCAGATGCAGAAGTGTTACCAGTAGAAGCACATATTATAGCTTTAGAGCCTGATTCATAAGCTTTAGTTACAGCCATAGTCATACCTCTATCTTTAAAAGACCCTGTAGGATTCAAACCTTCAAACTTAATATATATATCAACCTCTTTTTTTATGATTTTAGGAATATTTTTAAGTTGTATCAAAGGCGTATTACCTTCTCCTAAGGAAATTATTTTAGTGTCATTATCAATCGCTAATCGGTCTCTATATTTTTCAATTAATCCTGTATATCTCATAATATTTAATCTAAATTTTCAACCCTTAGAATTTTAATACCTCCGTGCACAAAGCCGTATTCTTCTATTTCTCTTACTGCCATAGTTATAATTCTTTCTTTAACTTCATTGGTGATAATTGCAATATGAGAATTATTATTTTCATCGTGTTGTTTTTGAATAACCAATTCAATACTAATGTTTTTATCAGCTAAAGTTTTAGTTATATCTGATAATACTCCAGGCTTATCAGTAGCCAAAATACGCAAATAATAAATACTGGTAATACTTTCAATTGGTTTTACCATGAAATCATTTTGGCTATTCCAGCCTTTTATATTATTAACATTTTTGCATTTAATAATATCAATCAAATCAGCGATAACAGCTGAGGCAGTAGCTTCAGAACCAGCACCAGCGCCATAATATAAAGTATTACCTAATGCATTACCTTTTACTACTACAGCATTCATAACTCCATTTACATTTGCTAATAATTTTGATTTTGGTATTAAAGTAGGGTGAACTCTAAGCTCAACATCATTATCAACAATTTTTGCAATACCTAAGTGTTTTACAATATAGCCTAATTCATGAGCAAATTTAATATCTTCAGCTTCAATTTTAGTTATGCCTTCAATGTATATTTTGTCAAACTCAAAATTAGTGCCAAATGCTATTGCTGCAAGAATTGTTAATTTATGAGCAGCATCAATTCCTTCAATATCAAAAGTTGGGTCTGCCTCAGCATATCCTAAATCTTGAGCTTCTTTTAATACCTCAGCAAAATCAGAATTTTCTTGCTGCATCTTTGTTATTATAAAATTAGCAGTGCCATTAATAATGCCTACAAGTTTTGTTATTTTATTAGCTGTAAGGCTTTCTTTTAAGACCTTGATTATAGGAACACCTCCAGCTACTGTTCCTTCAAATAATAAATTCACATTGTTTTTTCTTGCTTTTAATACAAGTTCATCACCAAAAGTTGCAATTAGTGCTTTATTAGCAGTTATTACATGTTTTTTATTATCTAATGCCTTTTCAACTAAATCTCTTGCTAATTTATTTCCCCCTATTAACTCTATTACAACTTCAATATCAGGATTATTTATAACTTCATAAGGGTCATTTGTAATTTTTATACCATCAGTATCACATAATCTATTTTTATTTAAATCACTTACTGCAGCTATAATTACTTTTATATCAGTTCCTGTGCGTTTATTAATCTCGTCTTTATTTTTAGCAATAACATTTATAACGCCAGAACCTACAGTTCCTAATCCTAAAATACCTATATTCATTTTTGAAAATTTAATATAAAAAAAGATAAAAATTATACCTTAATAAAGACTACTTGTATCTTTTCCCTTTTCTAAAATCCAACCCTAATTTAGTATAATACTTGGTTTTTAATACTTTTATAGCTTTAGGCATATGGGCTATTTTAACAATAAGAAAAATATGAAATTGATTGATTTGAGAAGTGATACAGTTACAAAACCATCTATAAAAATGAGAAAAGCAATGCTAAATGCTGATGTTGGCGATGATGTTTTTAACGAGGACACAACTATTAATAAATTAGAAAGTATTGCCTCTGATATGCTTAATACTAATATGGTATTTATTAAAGTTGCAAAAAACTCAATAGCTAAACTTGTAAGTTTCTTAAAAAATCAGGGCATTATAATATCAAAAGCTAAAACTATACGCTGTTTCTTAATTTATTGATTTTACTCCCCTTCCTCATACAAACAACTTGGGTAAAGATGTTGTGAAATGTGCTTTTTACATTTTGCAACACTCTTTTAAAATAATATTGGTTGATTTTTTACTGGTCTAGTAAAAGATTTAGGAACTGTAACATTATCACCAAATACTACTGGTGCTAAAATCTTTAGCATATCTTCATAGATATTGCGTTTAAAATCAATAACCTCTTTAATTGGTTCCCAATAATCAACCCATTTACAAGCATCAAATTCTTGGTTTGGATGAGTATTAAAGCGAATTTTATTATCATCTGCTACTAATTTTAATAAATACCATACTTGTTTTTGACCTACGCATAGAGGTCTTTGATATTTTCTTAAATATTGCTCAGGTATATCATATTTCAACCATTTTGGGGTTTTAGCAATTAACTTGACATCTTCATTTTTTAGACCAACTTCTTCATACAATTCTCTAAATAGTGCCTCTTTAGTTTTCTCATTTTCGTTAATACCACCTTGTGGTAATTGCCACATTTGTTGTTTACACCTTTTAGCCAATAAAATATTATTGGCTGAATTAATTATTACAATACCGACATTTTGTCTATATCCATCAGCATCTATCATTTAATTATTCTTCGCCTCCAAACACACCTAATAGATGTAATAAACTTAAAAATAAATTATAAATAGATACATATAAAGTAATAGTTGCCATAATATAATTAGTTTCACCACCGTGGATAATATTACTTGTTTCAAATAATATTAAACCGCACATAAGAATAATAAAAGCACTTGATACTACTAACGACAACACTGGAATAGCTAAGAATATATTAGCAATAGCCGCTATAAATGCCACTAAAATACCAGCAGTTAAAAAGCCACTTAAAAAACTAAAATCTTTTTGACTAACTCTTGCATAAAAAGATAAGGTTAAAAATATAACGCCGGTCCCAGTCATAGCTAACATTACTAACTCAGCACCATTAGCAAAATGGGTAAGATACGCATTAATAACAGGACCTAAGGTAAGCCCCATAAATCCAGTTAAGGCAAAAACGCTTAATAAGCCCCAAGCTGAGTTTTTTAATTTTGCAGTTAAGAAAAGTAATGCAAAATAGCCAATTAAAGTAAACCAACCAAAATGTGGTAATTGCAAATACATTGAAACAAAAGCCATTAAACCACTAAAAAGTAATGTAAGCGACAATAATTGATAAGTTGATCTTAATACTTTATTAGTAGCTAAAGCATTAGTTGTAGTTCTTGATTGTAAAACGCTCATGATTTATATCCTTTAAAAAAATTAATAACGGGGTAGAATAACTATTTTTTTGTTAAATTTCAAGGTCAAAAGTGATATTAATTTTAGGGATGGGTAAAACTGGTTTAAGTGTTGCTAAATTCTTACACAATAAAAATAAAAAATTTATTGTTGCTGATAGCAGACACAATCCGCCTTTTCTAAAAGACTTTAAACAAAAATTTGCAAGTAATAAATATTTCTTAGGCTCTTGGAAAAAAACTATCTTAGACAATATAGATTTAATAATTATAAGCCCCGGCATTAGTCATAATGAAAGCATAGTAATATTAGCAAGACAAAAAAACATACCAATAATTGGTGATGTTGGACTTTTTTTTAAATATGTCAAAAAACCTGTTATTGGCATCACAGGTACAAATGGTAAATCAACTGTTACTGCATTAGTAGCTGATATTGCAAAAGGTCAAGGTTTAAAAACAAAGGTAGGAGGTAATATAGGCACTCCTTGTCTTGAATTGCTTAAAGGTGAAGCTGATATTTATATATTAGAGCTTTCAAGTTATCAATTAGATACTGCTAAAAATTTAAAACTTGAATTAGCAGTTGTGCTTAATATTAGCCCAGATCATATGGATAGATACCCAGATTATCAAACTTATATAAAAAGTAAATTAAGTATTTATAAAAATTGTAACAAAGCAGTTATAAATTTAGATGAGCCATTGGTTAAAAATATCAATAAGGATAATTATTATTTTGGATTTTCTATAGCTAATAACAGCAAAGATTTTGGGACTGTTGTTTGTCATAATATGCGCTATTTGATAAAAGGTGATAAGCCTTTAATGGAAGTTTCAAAACTTAAAATAATTGGTGAACATAATATAAAAAATGCCTTAGCAGCATTATGTATTGGCTCAGCACTTAAATTTGATATGGATAAAATGCTTAAAACATTACAAAACTTCAAAGGGTTAAAGCATAGATTGCAATATTTAGGTAAAAAAAATGATATAGATTTTTATAATGACTCAAAGTCAACTACTGTTATATCAACTATTACAGCTTTAAAAGCTGTTAGTCAAAAAACTAATAATATAATCTTAATTGCAGGCGGTAGAGATAAAGGAGAAGATTATAAACAATTAGCTGATAATATTAAAAAATACACAAAAGCAGTGATTTTAATTGGTGAAACAGCCCATAATATTGGTGTAAGACTAAAAGATTTTAATACCTATTATGCCTTAACAATGGAAGATGCAATAACTCAAGCAATTAAAAATGCAAAAGCAAATTATGCGATATTACTATCTCCTGCATGTGCAAGTTTTGATATGTATGAGGATTTTAATGTTAGAGGTGATGATTTTATTAAAAAAGCGGGATTTTCAATAAAACTACATTAAAGACTGCTGTATAAGTGCAAAAAACATAATTCAGTAAGCAGTTATTTTAGCTACACTAATAACTTATAGCCACTATATACTTTTCCATTTTTTTCAACCTCAATCCTAATATTATTCAAGAGTGTTGCAAAATGTAAAAAGCACATTTCACAACATCTTTACCCAAGTTGTTTGTATGAGGAAGGGGAGTAAAATCAATAATTTAAGAAACAATATATCTCCCCTTCCTCAAACTCCATCCCCAATAAGCTATTTTGCAATGGTCTTTATTCTAATGTAATGGCTTTAATTAGTGAGGTTATAACAGCATTATTATATTCTGTAACACTCTTATAGCTGTATAATGCTCAAGTTTTTTAAAATAAAATAAAGTTGTTATTTTTAATATGTCTAAACAATTACCAGATACTCAAAATAAAGTTGATGATAGAAAAATTATTATTGATAAAGTAGGTATTAAGGATATAAAACATCCTATTGAATTTATTGACAAAGGTTTAAAACAAAATGTAGTTGCTAATTTCACTATGACTACCAAGTTAGCAGCTGATGTTAAAGGCACTCATATGTCTCGTTTTATTGAAGTGTTAAATGCAGAAGATACTAGTTTTGATATTCATACATTTTCCGATTTATTAAAAAAAGCCGCTGCTAAATTAAAATCAAATGAAGCTCATATTAAAGTATCTTTTCAATTCTTTGTAAGAAAAAAGGCACCTATATCAGGCGTTAAAAGTTTTTTAGATTATCAAGTAATGTTAAGCGGAAAAGTCATAAATAATAAGGTAGATACTTTGCTTCAAGTGGTAGTGCCGGTTAAAAGTCTTTGCCCTTGTTCTAAGAGTATTTCAGAATATGGGGCTCACAATCAACGCTCTCATGTAACAATTAAAGTAAAAGTAAACCCTAAAATATCAGTAATAGATATGATTAAATTAGCTGAAAATAATGCATCTAGTGAGTTATATGCAATATTAAAAAGAGAAGATGAAAAATTTGTAACTGAAAGTGCTTACTCTAAACCTGCTTTTGTTGAGGATATGGTAAGAGATATAGCTTTAGTTTTAAATAACAATAAAGATATTGAATATTATCAAGTAGAATCTGAAAACTTTGAGTCAATACATAATCATTCGGCTTACGCTGTAGTAGAAAAACACATCAAAAAATAAATGAAATTTCCTACTGATAATTTAAGAATAGTTTCATCAGCAAAAATAATTACCCCAGAAAGGTTAATTGAAAAATATCCTGTAACAGATAAAGCATCAGGGATAATATTTAAAGCAAGACAAACGATAAAAAACATATTATCTGGAGAGGATAAAAGACTTATGGTAATAGTAGGTCCGTGTTCTATTCATGATCCAAAGTCAGCTATAGAATATGCTCATAAACTCAATAAAATTAGAAAGGAATTAGCAAAAGAATTATTTATTGTTATGCGTGTTTATTTTGAAAAACCGCGCACTACAATAGGTTGGAAAGGGCTTATAAACGACCCAGATTTGGATAATAGCTTTCATCTTGATAAAGGTTTTTCTATAGCAAGACATTTATTATTAGATTTAGCAAATATGGGGCTTCCTGCAGCGGTAGAGTATTTAGATTTAATCACACCCCAATATGTTTCTGATTTATTATCTTGGGGTGCAATAGGTGCTAGAACTACTGAAAGTCAATCACATAGAGAATTAGCTTCTGGACTTTCTTGCCCTGTTGGATTTAAAAACGGCACTAATGGTAATATTAAAATAGCAGTTGACGCAATTATTTCAGCAAGCAGCCCCCATAGTTTTTTTTCAGTTAGTAAAAAAGGCAGGGTAAAAAGATATGCTACTTCTGGAAATGAAGATTGTCATATAATCTTAAGAGGCGGTAAAAAGCCAAATTATAAAAAAGAAGATGTTGATAAGATTTGTGAGTACCTAAAAGAAGCAGGGGTCTATGATAAGGTTATGATAGATTTAAGCCATGGTAATAGTGATAAGCAATATAAAAAACAAATTGATGTTGGCAAAGATATAGCTAGTCAAATTAAAAATGGCTCTAATAAAATTTTTGGAGTAATGATTGAAAGTCATTTAAAAGAAGGCAAGCAAAATATTGCTCCGCTTGAAAAATTAGAATATGGGATAAGCATAACAGATGCCTGTCTTAGTTGGGAAGATACTGAGAAATTATTACATATACTAGCTACTGCTAAAAAAAATGTTTTATAAAACTGACAATATAAGAATAGTATCTTTTAAGCCTATAATTTCGCCAAATGAATTAATTGAAAAATATCCTCTATCAGAAAAAACATCAGAGACAATTTTTAATGCTAGGAAAGCAATAAAAAACATTATGCTTGCTAAAGATAACAGGCTTTTAGTGGTAATTGGCCCTTGCTCTATTCATGACCCAAAATCAGCATTAGAATATGCTGCAAAACTTAATGAAGTTAGAAAAGAATTACAAGACAGCCTTTTAATAGTTATGCGCACTTATTTTGAAAAACCACGCACTACAATAGGATGGAAAGGGCTTATTAACGACCCAGATTTAGATAACAGTTTTCATCTTGATAAAGGGCTTGATATTTCTAGAAGTTTTTTACTTGAATTAGCAAAAATGGGTATGCCGGCTTCAGCTGAATTCTTAGATTTAATAACAAGTCCACAATATCTGGCTGATTTATTATCTTGGGGAGCAATAGGCGCTAGAACTACTGAAAGTCAACTCCATAGAGAATTAGTGTCTGGTTTATCTTGCCCTATTGGTTTTAAAAATGGCACTGATGGTAGTATTTCAATAGCTATGGATGCAATTATTTCTGCAGGCAATGAACATAGTTTTTTTGCAACTAATAAAACAGGTGTTGTAGGGCGTTATTTTACTTCTGGAAATAAAGAATGCCATTTGATTTTAAGAGGTGGCAAAAAACCAAACTATGAAGAGAAAATAATAAAAAGAATATCTCAAAAATTAAAAAAAGCAAATTTAACCTCAAAAGTAATGGTTGATTTAAGTCATGGTAATAGTGAAAAACAATTTAAAAATCAAATTAAAGTTGGTGAGAATATTGCAAATCAAATTAAAAATGGCACAGATAAAATTTTTGGAGTAATGATTGAAAGTTATCTAAAAGAAGGAAATCAAAAAATTGCTCCCATTGATAAATTAGAATACGGCAAAAGCATTACTGATGCATGCTTAGGTTGGGACGATAGCAAAAAATTGTTATACACCCTTGCTGATGCTACAAATTCAAGAAATAGTTAAAGATTTTATTATCTTAATTTTTAAAATTTTTTATAAAATTACTACTTAAAAGTTAAAGAAAAGCAAAAGATTAAAATCATATTTTAATATGCTTAATATAGATAAAGATGATTAGCTTGAAATTATTAAAAATAGGGCATTAACTCAAAGACTTAGAGGTATAATTACCCCTTTATTTTGCTCTTTTTTTTATCCTTTATGAGTGCTGACGAAAACACTAATAATCCACACCGCAATCAAACTATAGTTACAATAGAAAATGAAATGAAGCAATCCTATTTAGGATATGCTATGAGTGTTATTGTAGGCAGGGCATTACCAGATGTTAGAGATGGTTTAAAACCAGTCCATCGTAGAGTTTTATTTGCAATGCACAAACTTTCAAATGATTGGAATAAACCATATAAAAAATCAGCAAGAATAGTTGGTGATGTAATAGGTAAATACCACCCGCATGGTGATAGCTCTGTATATGACACTATTGTCCGTATGGCACAACCTTTTTCTTTAAGAAATATACTTGTTGATGGACAAGGTAACTTTGGTTCAGTAGATGGCGATTCAGCAGCAGCCATGCGTTATACAGAAATTAGGATGAGTAAACTTGCTCATGAGCTATTACGCGATTTAGAAAAGGAAACAGTAGATTTTATTCCGAATTATGATGAATCAGAACAAGAACCTCAAGTTCTGCCAACTAGGGTGCCAAATTTATTAATTAATGGCTCTTCTGGAATAGCTGTTGGTATGGCTACTAATATTCCTACTCATAACTTAGCAGAAGTTATTAATGCGTGCATAGCTATTATTGATAATGAATATATTACAATAGATGAGCTATTAAATTATATACTTGGTCCTGATTTTCCTACTGCTGCAATTATTAATGGCACCAAAGGCATTAAACAAGCATATAAAACAGGAAAAGGTAAAGTGGTTATTCGCTCGCGTTATCATATAGAAGGTGATGATAAATTATCTATTGTAGTTACAGAATTACCATATCAAGTAAATAAAGCAAAATTAATTGAAAAAATTGCCCAACTAGTAAAAGAAAAAAAGATAGAAGGAATTACTGGTCTTAGAGATGAATCTGATAAAGATGGTATGAGAGTTGTAATAGATTTACGTAGAGGTGAAGTGCCAGAAGTAATGATTAATAACTTATACAAACACACAGAATTACAAACTAGTTTTGGCATTAATATGGTGGCTTTAGGCAAAGGTCAACCTCGTCTTATGAATTTAAAAGAGATATTAGATGCTTTTATTAATCATAGGCGTGATGTAGTAATCAAACGTAGTATTTTTGAGCTAAATAAAGATAGAGCAAAAGCACATATTTTAGAAGGTTTAACTGTAGCCTTAAGTAATTTAGATGAAATTATTGCTTTAATAAGAGCATCAAAAACACCTATAGAAGCAAAAGAGGGCTTAATGCTGCGCAAATTCAAAGGTGAAATAATTAAAGAATTAATAACAGACCAAGATGTTAGCGAATATAAACCAAAAGATTTAACTGCTGAATTTGGACTTTTAGCTGATGGTAGTTATCAATTATCAGAAAAACAAGCACAGGCTATTTTAGAATTAAGATTACATAGATTAACTGGATTAGAAAAAGATAAAATTTTTGCAGAGTTTAATGAACTATTAGAGCATATAAATTATTTATTAAGTGTTTTGAAAGATTATGATAAATTAATGCAGCTCATTAAAGATGAACTAATAGAAATTAAAGATAATTTTTCTGATGCAAGAAAAAGTGAAATTTGGCAAGAAAGAGTTAGACTTAATCTTGAGGATTTAATAGCTGAAGAAGATAGGGTAGTTACTCTATCTCATAGTGGTTATGTAAAAGCACAATCTTTAACTGATTATAAGGCACAAAAAAGAGGCGGTAAAGGCAAAAGTGCCACTAATGTAAAAGATGAAGATTTTATAGATCAGTTATTTATAGCTAATTCGCATGATACTGTTTTGTGCTTTTCTAATTTTGGTAAAGTTTATTGGCTTAAAGTTTATGAGTTACCTATGGCATCAAGAATAGCTAGAGGAAAACCTATTGTTAATTTACTAAGTCTTGAAAAAGAAGAATCAATAAATGCCATATTGCCAGTTAGAGAATTTAGTGATGATAAGTTTGTGTTTATGGCTACCAGCAATGGTACTTGTAAAAAAACAAAATTAAGTGATTTTTCCCGTCCTAGAGCAAATGGGATTATTGCTCTAGATTTATTGGCTGATGATAAATTAATTGGTGTAGAAATAACTGATGGCAGCTGTGATGTTTTACTATTTTCCTCCTTAGGAAAAGCAATTCGTTTTAGAGAGAAAGATGTCCGTGCTGTTGGTAGAACAGCTAGAGGTGTAAGAGGCATTAAAATGAAAAAAAATGATGAAGTTGTTTCCTTAATAGTAGTTGATAATGATAATAATGAACCTATTTTAACTGCTACTGCCAAAGGTTATGGTAAACGCACTAACTTAGATGAATACCGTAATCAAAATAGAGGAGGTTCAGGCGTTATATCAATAAAAACTTCTGCTAGAAATGGAGAAGTAATAGGAGCAATCCAAGTTAGCGATTTAGATGAAATGATGCTTATATCAAATAAAGGTGTTTTAGTCAGGTCTCATGCCTCTGATGTGTCAGTGATTGGTAGAAACACTCAGGGAGTAAAACTTATAAACATTGTAAAAAATGAAAAATTAGTAAGTATAGCTAGAATTATTGAAAGTCAAAATAATGAAGATGAAGAATAAAGCAGTTTTTTTTATTTATATACCACTTATTGCTAATGCTTTATTTATAAGTTTTTATTTTTCTGGAATAGAAAGTCTGCAACAAATAATTGCACCTAGCATTTCTTTTTTATCTGGAAATAACTGGCGAGAGTTTGGCTTAGTTGAACAAGTGCAAAATATTTGCTTATTAATTACTATAGTAATACTTATTAAAACTTTTATAAAAAAAAGAAAACAAATTGAAAAAAATGTTTTTGCAATATTAGCCTTATTTTTCACATTTGTTTTTTTAGAAGAAATAGATTATGGACTGCATTTTTATGAACTTTTTTCAGGTGCCAATACAGATTTAAAAATAAGAAATATTCATAATCAGCACTATAATGACAGACAAATAGTTGAATATTTAAAGCAGCTAATAGATTTTATTATGTTTTTATGGTTTATTTTATTGCCTGTTTTTATTACTAAATTCAAAAATAATATTTTAAGATGCATAATACCTTTAAGATGGTTTATTGTAGGATTTATCATCGCTATTTTGTTTTCAAGAATTGCACATTTATTTGAAGATATGGGTTATGGGATTATAGCTAATGTTGAAGGTAATTTAGCTGGTAATATTTCAGAATTTAGAGAAACAAACACTTACTACTTTTTTATGCTTTATATTTGGCAATTATCTAATTGTAATTTATATAAACAAAAAAGGCGCTATAAGAAAAGATACTATAGAAGAAAGAAGAAAAATAAATAAAAGCAAATTCATTAAGAGTATGTGTTTAACATAAACTTTTTTAACAAAATAATTTTTTCTGATAAATAAAATCTATAGCTTTTTTAGGCATAAGTTTAGCAATAGATTTATGGTTTAAAATTTTATTGCGAATATCACTGCTTGATATATCAACTGCAGCTTGGTTATAAAAATATACCAAACCATTTTTATTTGAGCTTAGTTCATCTATATTGTCAGTAATATCAAAATATTTTGATACGGATTTATCAATAACATAGTTTGGTCTTTTAAATACTAATATGTGGGCATAATTTGTAAGTTTAGTAAAATCTTTCCAAGTATTTATGCTAATAAAGCTATCCATACCAAGCATTAATATAATAATTTCGTTTGGATACTGTTTATTAATTTCAATTAATGAATCAATTGTATATGATAGCCCGTGCCTTTTAATTTCTCTGTTATCAATGGCTAAATTTGGGTATTTATTAATGCTTAATTGTAAAATTTTTAATCTATCTTTATCACTTATTGCGAATCTTTCTTTATGAATAGGTATAGCACAAGGCATTAAATAGGTTTTTTTTAATTTTAGTTCTTTATTTATTGCAGTTGCACATTTTAAATGCCCATAATGCACCGGATTAAAAGAGCCTCCAAAAAAAGCAATCATAAAAGGCTAGCTATTTCTTCTTTAGTCATAGCCTGCATAGGGTATTTACGAGTTATATCATGAATATTATTACGGTAACGAATAAAATCTTTTACATCATTAATTAATAAAAACGGATTACCTTTTTTTTGTTCTAACATGGTGGTGGTAAAAACTTCTCCATAATCATGACCACAATGAATATAAGTATCATCAGGTATTTCTTTTTTAAGGCGCTGCATAGTGCTAAATAACTCTTTAGCACTAGCACCTGCTAAAGCACAATGTCCAGCACCATATATAAATAAAGTATCTCCAGTTATAAGATGTTTATCTAATAAATAACAAACACCGCCTGCTGTATGCCCGGGAGTGTTGATAACCTTAGCTTTAGTATCACCTATAGCTATAATTTCATTATCTTTAACAGTGCTATAATCACTATTAATATTTAAATACTTAACTTCATTTTCACCTCCTAATATTCTTGCATTTGTTTTTTCAGCCAACTCATCAGTTGCATCAGTGTGGTCAGTATGCCAATGTGTTAGCCAAATATCAGTAATGGTATAGCCTTTTTGCTTTGTGGTTTTGATAAATAAATCTGCATCACATGCTGGGTCTATAACACAGGCTTTTTTAGTATTGTGGTCTAAGATTATAGAAATAGTATTCTCTAATGGCCCTAAACGAGTAATTGCTACAACTGAATTTTTTTTTTCATCAAAAGATATTTTTTTCATTTTTATTAAACAGAAAATTAAACACAATATTTTAACAAAGTTAATATTTTTATTTAAAAAAATATCCTTGACCGAATTTATATTTCCATTATAATTTCAAATCTTTTGCTTACGGTCCAACTGGGGCTATAGCTCAGCTGGGAGAGCGCAACACTGGCAGTGTTGAGGTCAGCGGTTCGAACCCGCTTAGCTCCACCAAAAAGCAAAGAATAAATAGTTCTTGTCCCCTTCGTCTAGTGGCCCAGGACCTCGGGTTTTCATCCCGGTAACAGGGGTTCGATTCCCCTAGGGGACGCCAAATTTAATTACTATAGCAAGCAGTATTTTAAAAAATAAAAGTTGCATTTATGCCTAATAATTTACCACAGGTTCACATCAAAATGCCAATGGCAAAGCAAAGGTTTATCAAGTAAGACAAGTTTTATTAGCTATTGAGAAAATAAAAGGAGTGTAATAAATGGATAAATATACTTATAGAATAACTTACTCTAAAGATGGTAATGAATATATAGGGTTTTGTGCTGAATTCCCATCTTTAAGCTGGTTGGATAAAAGCCAGAATAAAGCATTTAAAGGTATCCAAAAATTAGTTAAAGATGTTTTAATAGACATGGAACAAACAGGGGAAACACCACCACAGCCATTAGCTACTAAGCAATATAGCGGTAAATTTATGGTAAGAATTCCTCCAACAGTTCATAGAGATTTAGCAATCCAAGCAAATGAAAATAATATTAGCCTTAATAGGTTAGTATCATCAAGACTTATTAAAAATAATTAAATATTGCTAATGTTAATTTTGGCTATAAAAAACATTTTAGAGTTCATCATAGTGATGATGAATTTGCAAAAGGAGAATCACATATTAATGGCATAGAATCTTTTTGGGGCTATGCTAAAACAAGGTTAGCAAAATTTAGAGGAATGGATAAAAATATGTTTAAAATACATTTAAAAGAATGTGAGTTTAGGTTCAATAATAGAAAACAAAATATATATAAAATTTTGCTTAATGAACTTAAAAAAAGACCCCTTAACTAGCCAAGACCCTTTAAAAATAAAAATTGCATTTATGCCTAATAACTTACCACAGGTTCACATCAAAATACCAGCCATATATAAAGATAAAAGAATTGATTTTGCATTATCTCATTTGCTTAGTGAATATTCGCGCTCACAAATTACAGCTGCAATTAAAAAAGGCGACGCAACTATTAATAATAAAACTTTCAAACCAAAAGATAAGGTTTTAGGAGATGAAGAGGTTGACATTATTATCTCTCATACAGCCACTAATAATTGGCAAGCAGATGCTGTTAAATTAGATATTGTATATAGTGATGATGATGTAATTGTCATCAACAAACCTCAAGGCTTAGTAACACATCCAGGTGCAGGCAATAGGAATAACACTTTAGCAAACGGTTTATTAAATTATGATAATAATCTTAAAAAAATAGCTAGAGCAGGTATTGTCCATAGACTTGATAAAGATACATCAGGTTTATTAGTAGTTGTTAAAAATGAGAAAACAAGGTTATCTTTAATAAAACAATTACAAAGTCATAAGGTTTTGCGAGAATATTGGGCAGTAGTATCTGGGCATATAATTTCTGGAGGAGTGATAGATAACCCAATAGGAAGAAATCCCAAAAATAGAATAAAAAAACAAGTATCGCAATCAGGAAAAAAAGCTGTAACCCATTATCGTGTTGTTGAAAGATTTAAAAATCATACTTTAGTTAAATTAATATTAGAAACTGGTAGAACTCATCAAATAAGAGTGCACTTACAGCATATAGGTTATCCAATAATTGGTGATAAATTGTATGGAGGTAGAGCAAAATTCCCTAAAAACTGTCCTAACGAATTAAAAAAGATTTTGATAAACTTCCCAAGACAAGCTTTACATGCAAGTAAATTAACATTTACCCACCCTAGTAAAAATAAAAATGTAACATTCAGTGCTAAATTAAGTGCTGATATTGAAAATTTATTAAATATATTAAGAAAATATGACAAAATTTCCTAAAAATATAAAATTTATTACCACACCGCGATTTTTAGATAAAGGAGTAAGCACTGGTAATTATGCAAATTTTAACCTTGCTACTTATACTGGCGATGACTTAGATGCAGTTAGAAAAAATCGGCAGTTATTAATAAAGCATTTTGACTTGCCAAGTGAGCCCAAATGGTTAAAACAAGTCCATCTTGATACTTGTTTAATAGCAGATGAAATAAATGATATTGTAGAAGCTGATGCTAGTATCACTCAAACTCAAGGAATTGTTTGTGCAGTCCTAACTGCAGATTGTTTACCGATATTTGCAACAGATATAAAAGGCGGGATTGTAGGAGTTGCTCATGCGGGTTGGCAAGGTATTTTAAATGGGGTTATTGAAAGTTTTATTAAGAAAATCAATATTAACTCAGACGACTTATTAATTCATCTAGGTCCAGCTATAAGTGTAAAAGCCTTAGAGTTAGGAAAAGATGTTTATGATAATTTTGTTTTAAAAAACAAAGATTTTAGTAAAGCATTTGTAATAAAAGAAGGAAAATATTTTTTGGATATTTATAAAATAGCTAGAATAATTTTAACTAGTTTAGCTGTTAAAAATATAACTGGTGGCGATGAATGCACATTTTTGGATAAAGATAAATATTTTTCTTTTCGGCGTCAAGGTGCGAATTCTGGCAGGATGGCAAGTTTAATTTGGATAGAATGATTTTTTAAATGAAAAAAAGGATAGTAATTTGTTTTTCGTTCCCAAGCTCCTGCTTGGGAACGAATTGACAAATCATGGCAAAACGAATTGTTCTAATTTCATGTGTGTTTTCGTTCCCAAGCTCCAGCTTGGGAACGCATACCTAGTAAGCAATTATATCAATATCATCAAAAACCACTTCACCACCTAAATAATTTCTAGCACTAGAATATCTCCAATGCTCTGCTAAGTCAACATAGCCTCGTTTAACAGGATTGTGATGAATATATTCTATTTTTTGG
>CAZDRI010000022.1:0-27448 GCA_964508055.1 uncultured Thiotrichales bacterium | reverse complement strand
TAGTTATGCTTTTACAAGCAAGTATGCATTCCCAAGCAGGAGCTTGGGAACGAGTGGAAATATTTTACTTTTTTAGAGATTTGTTTATAAAAATCTAAAGTTTCTTTATCTGAAACATTGCTAAATTTATCTTCCATTTTTTTAATTCATAAAAAATAAAAAACTTTAAAGATAAATTAATAAATTGCACTGACCTATAGGTCTGTTTATGTAAAATAACTACTCACAATAACAACAAAAACCAAAAACTTTATAAATATAGAAATCTTTATTAAATTACAAATGGTAAAAAAAAGTTTAACACAAAGAATAAAAAATACAGCACAAGTTGGAGCACTTGCTGGGGCTTTGGCTTTAAGTCCAAATATTAAAGCAAATACACATAATTTTTATGATAATAATCATAATTGGAATAACCAAACTGTTGGAGTTGAATATTCAAATCCAATAGGAATTTCAAAACTTCCAGATTTAAAAGGAAACTTTGGAAATCATTTGAGTCATTATGTTGCTGGAGCAATGGCATTAACAGTAGGAACAAATGCTATTGGAAATTTATTTAAAATTAAAGAATTAGGTTATAGTAGTTCTGCTGGAACAAAAGCAATTTCAAAATGTGTGCCAGGTCCAGGAGCACCTTGTTAAGTTATCACTTAATAATTTAACAAATTTTTATAAATGCTTTTTTTTTTGATATATTTATATGTCAAAAAAACATATCAAAAAATTAATAGTAATTTTTTTTAGTGTATTTTTAATTTCAAATATTTTTTCAGCAATCCAAGAAGCAAATATAAAGTTAATAAGATTTGGTAGTACAAATCAATACAATTTATTTTATTTTTATGATATTAATGATGATAGTAAAAGTTTAAAAGCACAAGGAGGGAGTAGTGATTTCTCACATAATTATTATAAAAATTCTTATTTTTGGTTAGATTATTCTGGGACAAATTTTGATGTTAATTGGCTTTCAACAACAAGTTGTAATTTAAATTTTAACAATAATATCATTACTGCTAATTTTCAATTAGATGGTTATACACAAGATGGGGTTAGTGATAGTTATGACACTATTGAATTAGATTTATATAATCATTTAAAGAAAATAGCAGAAGGGACAAAAACAGCAGAAATAAATCAAAACACAGCAAAATTAATTTTACAAAATAATCTTTATATGAAAATTAATATTCTTTATACTTTATATAAAAATTCCAAAACAACACCAGAAGATACTTTAATTAACCTTATTTATATTTCACCTGAAAATTATGATTTAACAACTTTAAATCAAAACAAAAAAGATTATTTTACTTCTAAAATTTCAAATGGAGATTATGGAGTTGGAGATTTTCATATAAAAATAATAGCAAATGTTGTTGATAATAAATGTAAATTTAATGAAGAAAATAATCTAATAGTATCAAACACTCCTTTAACTAATCCTCATACTATTAAAATTGAAAATAATAATAATAATAAAAAAAATATTTGTGAACCAATACTTGATGGTCCAATTAATAATGAAATTTTTAAAGTAAAAATAAATGAAAATCAAGAAATAAATTCAATTATTTCTTTTAAAGTTTTTAAAAAAAAATTAAAAGGAAATTCTTTTTATAAAAAACCAGTAATAGAAGAAGAAAAAAACATTAAGTTATCTAAAAATGAAGAAACAATAATAAATTTAACAAAAGACTTTGATTTTGATATGAATGATTTAGGTTTTGGAGAATATAAATATGAGATTTTAATAAAGACAAATGATGACTATTGTCATAAAAATAGTAAAACTGATGAATTTTCAAGTGATGAATTTTCAAGTAAAAATAAAATTAGAAAGATGATATCTGATGATTTAATTAAAAAAAGTTTTTTAAAAGACAAAGAACATTTTGGAAAAAAAATTGGAGTTTCAATTAATGGAAAAAGACTTTATTTTGATAATAGACCTTTAATTTTTTCAAATATCACTTCAAAAATCTCTATAAAACAAAATGGAATTTCAAAAAATGAAAGTGTTGAAATTAGAGATATTGCTTTAATTTCTCATAAAATAAAAAAATTAAAAAATTTTGAAGAGTCACAACAATTAATATCAAATATTGAAAATACTTTCAAAAACAAAAAAATTTATAAAAATATTTCTTCTCTAAATTCTCAAACAAAAGTAGATATTTCTGTGCCAAATTTACAAGATGATGAAAAAATTTTAGTTTATTTTGATAAATCAGCAATTTCAAATATTAGTGAAATAATTGTTGATAAAAATAAAGTAGAGATTTTAGATATGGACCCACTTATAAGTTTTAAAGGAAAAAGCATAAATTATGAATTACCAGGAAATGAAGATTTAGGAGTTTTAATACTTTTAAAAATGCCAATAGTTTTTAACTCAAATAATTTAATTTTTAACTACAGAAAGCAAGAATGTGATATAAATTTTGAAAAATTTTTATTTAGAAGTTTAAATAAAAGTGGAGGACAAATTGCCAACTCACAAAAAACAAATGATTTTGATTTTGATGAATATAATGTTTGTGTTTCACATTATCAAGGTTTAAATTTTAATGTGAAAAATGATATTTCTGTAAATGATTTTTACAACAACTTTAATATTTTTGAATCTAATGATGGATTTTATAATTTGTTTATTAAAGATGTGCCAGAAGAAAATGAAGAAAAATATTCTTGTTTAGGTTCAGTTGATGAATTAAGAAATAAATTTGGAGATTGTAAGACTTATGAAGATAATAGAATTTGGATTTATTTAGGACAAGATAATATAAATATAAAACCAAAAGCAAAATTAGAAATTTTGTCTTATTTTGCTAAAGATTTTAAATACAAAATTAAAGTTTCTGACTCACAAGATTTTAATTTAAATTTATCTTTTGGAAAAAATTTTTACAACTTAAATGAATTAGATTTTGAAAACAACTTGTCAAAAGAAGTTTATTCTTATACTTGCCCAGATGCATTAAAAAGTTGTAATATAAAATATGAAATAAATCTAACAGAAAATATTTTAAATAAAATTTAATATTTTTGTACTTAATTCAGGTTGGACTAACTAAAAGCTGCATCTTTAACAGCTTTTGGGACTCTATCTATTAATCTTGGGTCAAAAGGTTTAGGGATAATATAGTCCTTACCAAATGTTAATTTATCCAAATTATAAGCATCTAATACTTCTTTAGGTACATCTTCTTTTGCTAAATCTTTTAAGGCATTGACAGCTGCTATTTTCATTGGAGTTGTAATTTTTCTAGCTTTTGCATCTAATGCACCACGAAAGATAAAAGGAAATCCTAAAACATTATTTACTTGATTAGGATAATCAGTTCTACCAGTTGCCATAATTAAATCATCGCGACAAGCATTAGCAACCTCTGGTTTTATTTCAGGGTCTGGATTAGATAAAGCAAAAACTATTGGATTTGTAGCCATAGCTTTAATCATAGCTTCATCTACTAGATTTGCAGCAGCAACACCAATAAAAACATCTGCATTTTGAAATGCATCAGCTAATGTTTTTTTAGTAGTATTTCGCATATATAATTTTTTTTGCTTAGTTAAGTTTTTGCTGTCAGTCCTAATAATTCCTTCTTTATCAACTAAAAATATATTTTCTTTTTTAGCTCCTAAATCACATAATAAATTTAAAATAGCAATCCCAGCAGAGCCAGCACCAAGACAGGTAATCTTACTACTATCAATAGATTTGTTTTGAACTTCTAAAGCATTTAAAAGCCCAGCAGCCACAATAATTGCTGTTCCATGTTGGTCATCATGAAATACTGGTATGTCTAATTCATCAATAAGCCTTTTTTCAATTTCAAAGCATTCTGGTGCCTTAATATCTTCTAAATTTATGCCTCCAAATGTAGGTGCTATATTTTTTACAGTTTGAATAAAGTCTTCAACATTTTCAGTATCAACTTCAATATCAAAAACATCAATATTAGCAAATTTCTTAAATAATACCGCTTTTCCTTCCATAATTGGCTTAGAAGCTAAAGCTCCGGTATTGCCTAAACCTAATGATGCAGTGCCATTAGAAATTACTGCTACTAAATTTCCTTTTGCAGTATATTTATATGCATTATCAGGATTTTTTACAATTTCTCGCACCGGTTCAGCTACTCCAGGAGTATAAGCTAAACTTAAATCTTGTTGAGTTAAACACTCTTTAGTAGTTACAGTTGCTAGCTTTCCTGCAGGCTTTTTACTGTGATATGCCAAAGCCTTATCTTTTAATTCAGTCATAATAAATTAGTAGGTGAAAACTATAAATTTTAATATATATAAACCTTTATAAAAAAAATATCAAAATTATTTTTAATAAAAAAACAAAAAAAGTGTTTCAAAGTGGTAAAAAGTGGTTTAAAATGGAACATATGTTTAGAGGAGTCCACAATTTAACTATAGATGCTAAAGGAAGAATTAAAATTCCAGTGCGCCATCATGAGCAAATAAAAAACAGCTGTGCTGGCAGTTTAGTTTTAAGCATACATCCAGATGATAATTGTTTGTTGCTTTATCCTTTATATGAATGGCAAGAATTAGAAAGAAAAGTAAATGCCTTACCATCTTTAAATGTGCATACTAAAAAAATAAAAAGAAAATTAATTGGACATGCTATAGATGTTGAAGTTGATGCTAATAACCGCTTGCTATTACCTCTGCCTTTAAGAGAATATGCAAATTTTAATAAAAAAGTAATAGTAAGCGGTCAAGGTAAAAATTTTGAAATTTGGGATGAAGATGAGTGGCATAAGCATATAAAGAAATTAAGTGAAGTAAGTGCAACAGAAGAAGTCCCTGCGGAGGTAGCAAAATTGGCACTGTAGATAGTGATTGCCATCACCCAGTAATGCTGGATGAGGTGATAAAACAATTAAATATTAAAAAAAATGGTGTTTATTTAGATTTAACATTTGGAAGAGGAGGACATAGCTTAGCTATATTAAAAATGTTAGGAAAAAAAGGAAAATTAATAGCTTTTGATAAAGATTTAGAAGCAATTGAATATGCTTATAATAACTTTAATTACCCTAATTTGGAGGTAATACACTCGTCTTTTGCTAAAGTAGATAAAGAAATTAATAAAAGAAGTTTAAAAGGTAAAGTTGATGGAGTTTTAATGGATTTAGGTGTTTCTTCACCACAGTTAGATAATAACTCAAGGGGATTTAGTTTTCAAAAAGATGGTCCGCTTGATATGAGAATGGACCAAAGCCAAAAGTTTAATTTAATTGATTGGTTAAAAACAGCAACTAAAGAACAAATTCAAGATGTAATATATAAATTTGGAGAAGAAAGAAAAAGTAGGAAAATTGCCCAAGCAATTAAGAGTTATCAAAAAACCAACACCATTACTACTACTAAACAATTAGTTAATATTATAACTTCAATAATACCTAATACCAAAGGGAAACATCCTGCAACTAGAACTTTTCAAGCTTTTAGAATATTTATTAATAAGGAGTTAGACGAGCTAAAACAAGCCTTAGCAAAAACTATTGATATATTAGCTCCAAAGGGCAGATTAGTTGTAATCAGCTTTCATTCCTTAGAAGATAGGATTGTTAAAAAATTTATTGAACATAATTCTAAAGGTGAGGAAATACCAAAAGGGTTACCACTTATAGAATCTAAAAGAAAAGGAGTAAATATGAAAAAAAAATCTAAATTTACTCCTTCAAAAAAAGAAGTAGAGTTAAACAATAGGGCAAGAAGTGCAATTCTTAGAGTTAGTGAAAAATTATAACAGGGGAAAATATCATGGAATTTATAGAAGATAATAAAAATGAAGAAAACCAGGTTCAAAAAGCTGTAATTAAAGTAATAGGATTAGGTGGTGGCGGTGGAAATGCTGTAAATCATATGGCTAAAAAAAGTGAAAACAGTGATGTTGAATTTATTTGTGCTAATACTGACGCACAGCATTTAAGTGGCCTTGAAGTTGATAAAACTATTTGTATTGGATATAAATCCACTACTAAAGGGCTTGGTGCTGGCCTCAAAGTTGAAACTGGAGAAAAAGCTGCAATTGAAGATAAAGAAGCAATAAAAGAAGAAATTAGTGACGCTGATATGCTTTTTATTGCTGCCGGGATGGGTGGCGGCACAGGTACAAGCGCTGCTCCAGTTGTAGCAAATATTGCTAAAGAATTAGGAATGTTAACTGTAGCAATAGTTACTAAGCCTTTCCACTTTGAAGGTCTTAGAAGAATAGCGGTTGCTAACGAAGGCATACAACGCTTAATTAATGAAGTTGACTCTCTTATTATCTTACCTAATGATAACCTGCTTGATTCACTAACAGAAGCAGAATTGAATGATTTAGATCTGGCATTTGCTTGTTCTGATGATGTTTTATTTAATTCTGTAACCTCTATTACTGAACTTATAACTAAGCCTGGTCGCATCAATTTAGACTTTGCTGATGTTAAAACTGTTATGTCAGTGCCAGGAAAAGCAATGATGAGTTCAGGTGTTGCCTCTGGGGAAAATCGTGTTGAAAAAGCAGTTGAATCAGCACTATCAAATCCATTAATTGAAGGAATTGATTTAAAAAATGCAAAAGGTGTTTTAGTAAATATAACTGCAAGCAAAATTACTGTGCCAGAATTTGCATTAATAGGTAACTCAGTTGAGATGTATGCATCAAATAATTCGGAGGTAAAAATTGGAACTTCTATTTGTGAAACTATGGGTGATTCTATTAAAGTAACAATTGTAGCAACAGGGTTACAACCGCAAATTATTATAAGTGATTCTGATGATTCTAATAATAATGAAAAAGAAAAAAAGAAAGTAATTAATACTCCAGAATCAGATGATGCAGAATCTGAAAAAATTATTGAAATTGAAAGAAAATTTAATAAAGGTTTAAATAATGCTGCTGATACCTATGAGATACCAGCTTATATGAGATTAAGAAATCATTCATAAAATTATGAGATGAGTTTTAAAACTATAAATATCATACTTCTATTTATGGTTGTGTTACTGTCACTTGTGACTGTCTATGCTAAATTTGTTAAGAATTTATATTTTGTTGAATTACAAGAGCTTTATACTAAAAGAAATATTTTAATAACTGAAAATAAAGTATTAACTACTAAATATATTAAAAACTCATCTCTAATTCATATTGAATCAAAAGCTAAAAAATCTCTTAATATGTTTCGTCCTAAAAAAATACATAAATTATGATTAAACACGATAGTATAAGAAAAAAAATTATTAGCTTAATGCTTATAGCTATATTAGCTTTGCTTGTATACAAAATAACATTTATTCATACTAATGAAACTAATAATGATAAAACATTAAAAGAAAAAGGCTATGATCAAACTATTGGCACAGTTATACTTCGTGGCTATCGTGGCAAAATAATTGATAAATACTCTATTCCATTAGCTGTAGAATTACCACTAAATGATATAATAATTGATCCATCATTACTACAAAAACCATTTTATAGTCATGTTGCAAAAGTTCTTAACATTAGTGAAAACGAGTTAGAGAAAAAAATAAAAACCAGCCCTAGTAAAAAATATTTAGCTATAAAAAAAAACTTAGAAATAAACTCTCCTATCATTAAAAAATTAAAAGAAACAGTAAGTAAATACTACAAAATAGAAAAAAACGGCAAAGTAAAAAAAGAAAGAATTCAAGGTGTTTCTCTTAAATATTCTTCTAAGCGCTATTATTCTCAAGCAGAGACAACTGCCCCACTATTAGGTTTGACTGATAATAATCTAAATGGAATAGAAGGTATTGAAAGAATTTATCAAAATGTTTTAAAAGGCTCTAATGGCAAAAAGAAAGTTGCATTTGATAGCAAAAGAAAAGAGCCGTTTTCAGATATTAAAGTAATAAAGCCAGCCATACAGGGAAAAGACTTAGCTCTAACCATTGATAGCTCTATCCAATATTTTTCATATGTTGCACTTAAAAATGCGGTAATAAAACATAATGCTGATTCTGGGTCTGCTATTGTGCTTTCAAATCAAGGTGATATTTTAGCTTTAGTTAACTATCCTACAATTAACCCTAATAATAGAAAAAAATATAAACCTGAATATTACCGTAATTATGCTATAGCTGATATTTTTGATATAGGCTCAACAATAAAACCTTTTATTGCAATGCTTGCTATGCAGGAAAATAAAATATCTATTGATGAAATAGTAGATGTATCAAGACCAATTAAAATTGGTTCAAAAGTATTAAAAACTACTAAAGATAAAAAACTATCTGTTTCTGAAATTTTACAAAAATCTCATAATATTGGCATGGTAAAAATAGCTGGCAAAATAGAAAAAAAGAAAATGTGGCAAACTTTAGATACTTTAGGGTTTGGAAAAGTAACAAAAATACTTCCAGGAAGTGAAAATAATGGTAAGCTGCATCACTATATTAATTGGACAAGTGCAGATAAAAAGTCTCTTGCTTATGGTTATGGTATAGATGCCACTTTAGCTCAACTTGCAAAGTCGTATTTAATATTTGCTAATAAAGGCAAGGTTATTGATTTGTCAATTATTAAAGATAATAAAAATAAAAAAAATTCATTTCAAGTTTTCAAACCTGAGATAGTAAAAAATACTATACCTATATTGAAATCAGTTGTAGAAAATGGTACTGGTAAATTAGCAAAAATTAATAATATTTCAATTGCTGGTAAGACTGGAACTGTGCAAATTTATAAAAATGGAAAATATTATTCTGATAAACACCGAGCTTTTTTTGTAGGTTTTACTCCAGCAGAAGATGCAAAATATATTATGGCGATAGCTATAGAAAATCCTAAAACTGGAGGCTATGAAGGTGGCAAGGTAGCAGCACCAGTATTTAAACAAACTATTGAAGATATTTTAAAATATAACTACCGCCTTGCTGAATTATAATGCTACTTTCAGCACTTTTTAAGTCAATAGTTAAAGTTAGCAGCGATATTGACATTAAAGGTATAGCAATTAACGCTAATAATGTAACAAAGGGTGATTTATTTATTGCTATTAAAGGCTCAACTGATAACGGTATAAAATATAAAGACATTGCCATAAATAATGGAGCGGTTGCAATTGCAGTTGATAGTAATGCTTTAGATAATAAAAACTTAAAAATTAATATACCTTGTGTATACATTGATAATTTAACTAATTATTTAGTAATATTGGCTAGTAGATTTTATAAAAAAACGAATAATATAAATCTAATAGCAATCACTGGCACTAATGGTAAAACTTCTAGCAGCATTTTTTTATCACAACTTCTAACTTTATTAAAAATTAAAAATATTGTTATAGGAACATTGGGGGTAATAGCCAATGAAAAGAAAATAAAATTAGCAAACACTACCCCTGATATTTTTACTATATATAAAACCCTTGATTATTATGCTAGTAAAAAAATTACTAGCGCAATTTTAGAAGTATCATCTCATGCTTTGGCACAAAATAGAATCCAAGGCTTAAATATTAAATCAGCAATTTTTACTAATCTAACTAAAGAGCATTTAGATTATCATAAAACTATGGCTAATTACTTAAAGGCTAAACAAAAATTATTTAAATTGGATTCATTAGCTACCGTAATTGTAAACACTGATGATAATAATGCACTATCAATACTTACAAATTCTAAGGCTAAAACTAAAATAGGATATGGTCTAAAGCCTGTAGATAAAAGTATTAAATTAGATAAATTTATAAGTTTTGATAATATAACTAAAACAAGTAATGGGTTTATTTGTTCATACAAAAACCATAAATTTGAAATAAATCTTTTAGGTGAATTTAATCTTTTAAATATCCTTGCGGCTTTAGCTCAATTAGTTGTCTTAGGTTTTTCTATTGATGAAGTGTTAAATTTATTAACAAGATTAAAACCAATTGTAGGGAGGATGCAAAAGATTAATAATAAAAATATTTGGGTTGATTATGCTCACACTCCTGATGCTTTAGAGCAATCACTAAAAACCTTGAAACTACACTTCCCTAAAAATAAAATAACTTTAGTATTTGGATGCGGTGGTAATCGTGATAAGACTAAAAGAGCATTGATGGGCAAAGTTGCTGCTAATTTAGCCGACAATATTATTTTGACTAATGATAATCCAAGATTTGAAGAGCCAATTAAAATTATCAATGACATAAAATCAGGCATTAAAAATAAAAAAAACATCACAGTTATTATGGATAGAAGGATAGCAATTAAAGAATCTATTACTAAGCTAAAAGATAATAATTGTGTTCTGATAGCTGGTAAAGGCCATGAGACAGAGCAAGTTATTGCTAATAAAACTCTTAAATTTAATGACGCTGAAGTTGTAGAAAAATTATTATGATTAACGCTAAATTAAACAAATTATCAGAAGTATTTAACACTGACATTAAAACTAAGACAGAGTTTAAAGGGGTAAGCATTGACTCCCGCACTATTAAAAAAGGTAATTTATTTATAGCTATAAAAGGTAATAATTTTGATGGTCATAATTTTATTAATGCTGCTATTAAAAATGGTGCAGCAGCAGTTATTAGTGAAAAAAAAATCGCTATTGATGTCCCGCTAATTGAAGTTAATGATAGTAGTTCAGCTATGGCTAAATTAGCAAGCTGGTGGCGTAAGAAAAATAATATAAAAATCATAGCTATTACTGGTAGTAATGGCAAAACTACCACTAAAGAAATGTTATATTCAATTTTAAAATTAGAATATAAGTGCATTAAAACTATAGGAAATCTTAATAATAATATAGGTGTTCCTCTTACATTATTTCAAATAGCTAAAAAGCATAAATACTTAGTATTAGAAATGGGAGCAAATCACAGAGGAGAAATTGAATATTTAGCAAAAACAGTAATGCCTGATGTCGGGATGATTACCAATGTTAATGATGCTCATATTGGAGAATTTGGCTCTTTAGAAAATTTAATAAAATCCAAAGGTGAGTTATATACTAGCCTTAAAAAAGATAACTTAGCTATCGTTGATAATAATTCTGATTATAAAAAAAGATGGCTTAAATTATTAAAAACTAACAATATAACTTTCTACGGTAACAATACTGACATTTATTGTAGCGATATTGTAGAAACTACAAAAGGCATTAGTTTTAATATTAATCATAAAAATGAAAAAATAAAAATAAATTTGCAGCTAATAGGCAAACATCAATCTGAAAATGCTTTAGCTGCAAGTGCTTCTGCTCTATCTTTAGGTGTTAGTTTAAAAAATATAAAAAAAGGCTTAGAAAAAGTAACACCAACTGCTGGCAGACTTAATGTATTAAAAGTTGATAATCTAACAATATTAGATGATAGCTACAATGCTGGACCTACATCAACAAAAAAAGCGCTAGATACCTTGATGAGCTTTGATAATGAAAAAATTATAATATTAGGTGCTATGAGTGAATTAGGCGATAATTCTAAATATTATCATAGGGAAATTGGTCATTATGCAAAATACTTAGGAATAGAAAAAATATACACCTTTGGAGATGATGCTAAATATTATGATGGAATTAAACATTTTAATGATATTTCAACTCTTTATAAATATATAAAAGATAGCACAAAAGACAAAAAATATACAATATTAGTTAAGGGGTCAAGGATAAACCATTTAGATAAACTAATAGCAATGTTTTAAAATAAAAACTTAATCACTGTACAGCTAGTTTTACTTATAAAATATTACCACCCTATTCAATGCAATATCCTTAACTTGGCTAAACTTTAGTGAACATTATAATAATACATTTTCTATCTGCACATTTTCTATAAAATCACTTTGCCAATTATCACCTAATTTATTTTCAGCAAGTATTTCTATAGGATATTTAGGGTCAATTTTAGTAGTATTAGCATATTTTGCTAAACCTTGACGACATGCAGGACAGGTAGTAAGAATAGTGGTTTTTTGTTTTTTATTTTCATTAAGTTTTCTTAAATCTTCGTTAATTATTTTTTCTTTTTTAAATTTAACTTGCTTAGCTATATCAGGTCTTGATATGGCAAAGATTCCTGAATCACCGCAGCATCTGTCATTAGTAATTAGATTTGAGCCGATTATTTCTGTTATTATTTTCTTAGCATTATAATTTTTAATAGGGTTATGACAAGGCTGGTGATATAAATAATTATCGTTATTTTTAGCTAATTTTATATTTTTTTCATATAAATATTCATGGATATCAATAAGTGAACTACCTTTAAATATCTTATCAAATTCATAGCCGTATAACTGGTCAATGCAAGTGCCACAAGATGTTATTACAGTTTTAATATCTAAATAATTTAAAGTGTTAGCAACACGATGCAATAAGACTCTATTATCAGTGGTGATTTTCTTTGCTTTATTAATATCGCCATCAGCATTTTGAGGATAGCCACAACACAAATAGCCAGGAGGTAAAATTATTTTTGCCCCAGTGTGATAAATTAAAGCTAAGGTTGCTAATCCAATTTGAGAAAATAACCTTTCAGAACCACATCCAGGAAAATAAAATACAGCTGCAGACTTTTCATTAGTTTTATCTTTATTAGTCAATACATAAACATCTGTAGATGATTCTATTTTTAATAAGGCCCGAAAAGGTTTAGTGGTAGTATCTTTTGGAAAAGGCTTGTCTAAGAGAGTTTTCACTCTAATTGACATATTAGGTGATTTAGTAGTTTTATCAGGAATTTTAGCTTTTTTAATATTTGCTAGTTTTCTTATTATTCTTTGGCTTTTATAGCTCAAATCAATAAATCTTTTAGCTAATTTAATTCTAAAAGGATTGCTAGCATTCAAATATGCCATTGACGCATAGCTAAAAACATCAGTTTTTTTCTTGTTATACCTATTCAAAATACTGCGTATTGCAACTGATACATCACCAAAATCAATATTTACAGGACATGGTGGCAAACATAGATGACAAATAGTGCAATGATCAGATATTTCATTTAACTCATCAAAATGGTTAAAAGATATCCCTCTTCTTGTTTGCTCTTCGTAGAGAAAAGCCTCAACAACTAAATTAGTTGCAATAATTTTATCGCGAGGCGAATATAATAGATTAGCCTCAGGAACATGAGTTGTGCATATAGGCTTACATTTGCCACATCTAAGACAATTTTTAATCATTTGGTTAATATTTCCTAATTCACTATCTTCTAAAATAATGGCTTCTTGTTCTACTAGTCTTAAAGATGGAGTATAAGCATTTCTTAAATCTGCACCTGTTAATAACTTGCCTTTATTAAAGTTATTATCTGGGTCTATAAGCTTTTTATAATCAATAAAATCTTTTTTATAATTATTATCTAAGTATTTATATTTTGTTATGCCAATACCATGTTCACCAGATATAACACCATCTAATTTTTTAACCAAATCCATAATTTCATCAACAACCTCGTTTGCTTTTTTAAGCATTTCTATATCGTGTGAATGCACAGGTATATTAGTATGAATATTGCCATCACCAGCATGCATATGAGTAGCTATAAATATTCTTTTTTTAAGGTGCTTTTTATAGATTTTTTCAAATATTAAACGATTTTCAGCAAATAATTCCCCAGTAAATAAATCATCTAAAGGTTTTAATATTAGTATCTTAAAAGATACTAAATCAGAATTAGCTTGAATTTTTCTAAAAGTTTTTTCATCGTCTAAATTATTTATAACATTTTCATAAAAACCTTTAATCTTGCTTATAATTTCAAAAGCATAGTCTGACTTTAAAGCAAAAAATTCGTTTGTTTTTACTATTTTAGTTAAATATTCTTTTAAATCTATTATAGCTTTTAGTCTATTTTCTATAGCTAAGCGAATATTTATATGTTCAATTCTATCACTGTATTTTGCTAACTTGTCAAGCGATATAACAACATCTTCATTGATTTTAAAAGCATTAGTATGGCTAGCAATTTGGGCAGTATTTATCCTATCTTTCCAAAAAAGGGCTCGTTCCTTTTCATTTTTTGCTATAAAACCCTCACCTTGACAATTATTAGCAATTTGAACAATATTTTCTGCATATTCATTTAGTGTTTTTTTACTTGTTGCACTTATATCAATAATCAATATCATTTTTGGCAGTTCTAATCTATTTGCTTTAGTTGTATAGTTTAGCGCCCTAACATATTGATAATCTAAATGCTCCATTCCCATTAAATCAACAGATTTAACATCATCAATCAGCTCTTTTACTTTTGCTATGCTGGTAACAGCATCTCTAAGATCAGGGTTGAAAAACTCTAAACAAATTGTGCTAATATAAGGATTTGGTTTATGCAAAATAAATTTAGCTGAGGTTATAATTCCATCACATCCTTCTTTTTGAATACCTGGTATCCCATGTAAAAATTTATTAGTTACATCTTTCCCCAATCCTGATTTACGTATTTTTTTGGCATCTGTTTTTATAATTTCACTTTTTACAACAGTTTTAGCATCATCTTTTAGATAGTTAAGTTTAAATTCAATTTCATCTAATAATGAAATTTTATTTTTATTATGATTTAATCTTTCTACTTCTAACCATGAACAATCTGGTCTTACCATTTTCCAAGATAGTAAATTATCAATAGTAGTTCCATAACGCACAGCTTTTTTACCACCAGCATTCATTGCAATATTACCGCCTATAGTGCAAGCATCTTGAGATGTAGGGTCTACTGCAAAAATTAGCTTATTTTTATATGCTATATCTGATACTTTTTTGGTAACTACTCCAGTACCAACTTCAATAAAATTAATAGCATTTTTTTTATCTAATCCTATTGGGCTTATAGATGTTAATTTTTCACAATTTATAACAGCACTTTTATCAAATAATGGCACTGCACTGCCTGTATATCCTGTGCCTCCACCTCTAGGGATAATACTAAGTTTTAATTCTATTAATGTTTTGACAATTTTTTGTACTTCTAATTCATTATCAGGGCATATAACTACTAAAGGTATTTCTACTCTCCAATCAGTAGCATCAGTGCTTGATATAGCTCTAGACATAGGGTCAAAACGAATATTATTTTTATTAGTTACAGCTAAAAGTTTTTTTCTTACCTTTTCTCTAAATTTATTAAAGCCATTTATGTTTTTTTCAAAAGCTACAATAGAAGTTTCAACTTTAGCGATAAGTTTTGTTACTAATTTATTATCATCAGCTCTATTTTTAATTTGATTAATTCTATGATAAAGTGCATCAATTAGTAATTGCCTTCTTTTTTTATTAGAGACTAAATCTTCTTGAATATATGGATTTCTGTTTATTACCCAAATATCACCTAATACTTCAAAAAGCATTCTAGCAGACCTTCCAGTTTTACGATCTGAGCGAAGTTTGTTTAAGATATTCCAAGCATCATCACCTAAAAATCTAGCTACAATTTCTTCATCAGAAAAAGAAGTATAGTTATAAGGAATTTCTCGGTATTGCATTTATTAGATTTTATAAATTATAATTAAGCTAAATTTAATTATAGTTATTAAACTATTATTAGATAGAGTTTTTTATTGCAGCTAACGCAAATATAATATTCTCTTCCCTAGCTGCATAACCCATGAGTCCTATTCGCCATACTTTAGCTTGAAAAGCACCAAGACCTGCTCCTATTTCTAAATTATATTCATTTAAAAGTTTAGCTCTAAATTTAGCATCATCAATATTCTTTGGTATCCAGACACTATTTAGTTGAGGAAGTCTTTCATTTTCTTTAACTACAAATTCAATTCCCATAGCATTTAAACCTTGTTTTAATTTTAAATGATTATCAAAATGCCTTTTCCAAGAATTTTCTAACCCTTCTTCTTTTAGCATTACTAATGCTTCATGCAAACCATATAAAGCATTAACTGGAGCAGTATGATGATAAGCTCTTTGAGTTTTGTTATCATTATCACCCCAATAATCCATAACTAAATTTAAATCTAAAAACCAACTTTGGACTTTTGATTTCCTGTTTTTTATTTTTGCTAATGCTCTATCATTAAAGCTTATTGGTGATAAGCCAGGAGCACAAGATAAGCATTTTTGAGTGCCAGAATATATAGCATCAATATCCCAATCATCAACTTTTAGCTCACAACCTGCTAATGAAGTAACAGCATCAACAATAGTTATTGAGTCATATTTATGAGCAATTGCACATAAAGTTTTAGCATCAGATAAAGCACCAGTTGAAGTTTCAGCATGCACAAAAGCTACAATTTTAGTATCAGGGTGTTTTTTTAAAGTGTCTTCTAACTTTTGGGCATCAACTGCTTCACCCCAATTATTTTCTACTACTATGCATTCTCCGCCAAGTCTTTCAACATTTTCTTTCATACGCATACCAAACACACCATTGATACAAACTATGACTTTATCATTTGGCTCTACTAAGTTTACAAAACAAGTTTCCATACCAGCAGAACCAGGAGCTGATACAGGTATAGTGAGTTTATTTTTAGTTTGAAAAGCATATTGAAGTGATTTTTTAATCTCATCCATCATTGCTATAAATTTAGGATCTAAATGCCCAATAGTAGGTTTAGCCATTGCTTGTAAAACTCTTGGATGAACATCTGAAGGACCTGGTCCCATAAGGGTTCTAATAGGTGGATTAAAGATTTTCATAATAATTCTATGTGCTTAATAAAAACACATATTATAATGTCAATTAATTAGAGTTAAATCATAAGATATAAAAATATTACGGTAAAAAAGCACACTCAACTCAAAAACCAGAAGAACTACTCAAAAGAATCATTTTATCAAGTAGTAAAGAGAATGACTTAGTTTTATACCCTTTTGCTGGCAGCGGTATAACTTTAGCAGTAGCTATAAAATTGGGGCAAAAATTAGAAAAACTAAGAGCTGTAATGGTTAAATATTTTGGTGCTATGATAATGATAATAATAACAAATTAGAATATATTGATAATTATAGAATTAGATATAGACAAGAACATAAAAGGTAGTATTAAAGATTTTGTAAAACAATATGAATATTATAGATGACCTGCAAACTATATTAGCAAGCGATAATTTACTTATTAAAGATGAGGAGTTGTCTGTATTTGAATGCGATGCTCTATCAGCTTATAGACAAAAACCATTAGCAGTGGCTTTGCCTAATAATGTTAGTGAAATAAAACAAATATTAAAAGTTTGTAAAAAGCATAACATTCCCATAGTAACAAGAGGAGCAGGCACAAGTTTATCAGGAGGAGCTCTTCCTTTAAAAAATGGAGTGTTATTAGTATTATCAAAACTTAATAAAATTTTAACAGTTGATATTGATAGAAGAATAGCAATAGTAGAGCCTGGAGTTATAAATATCCAAGTAACTGAAAAGGTTGATGAATATGGTCTTTATTATGCACCTGATCCATCATCTCAAATTGCTTGCACGATAGGCGGTAATGTCGCAGAAAATGCTGGAGGAGTGCATTGTTTAAAATATGGACTTACAGTTAATAATGTTTTAAGTATTAAATTTTTAACTATAAATGGTGATGAAATATTGCTAAAACAAAATCAAGATAGTCTTGATTTACTTGCACTCTTAAATGGCTCTGAAGGCTTGTTAGGTATTATTACCGAGATTGAACTAAAACTTACTCCAAAACCTGAAACTGCTAAATTAATTACTGCAGGGTTTTCAAAAGTAGAAAATTGTGCTAATGCTGTTAAAGAAATTATAAAACACGGCATAATACCTGCAGGTCTTGAAATGATGGATGAGCTTGCAATTCGTGCTGCAGAAGATTTCGTCCAAGCAGGTTATCCTATTAATGCCAAAGCATTATTATTATGCGAATTAGATGGTAATAAAACTCAAGTTCTAAAAGAGCTTAAAGTAGTTAGCAAAATATTAAAAGATATTGGTGCTGAGGTAATAAAAAAAGCTGAAAATAACGAAGAACGCTTGAAATTATGGCAAGGGCGTAAAGCAGCATTTCCAGCAATTGGTAGAATTTCTCCTGATTATTATTGTATAGACGGCACTATCCCTAGACGCAAATTAGCCCAAATTTTACAAACTATAGCAAAACTTTCTCAGCAATATAATTTATCTGTTGCTAATGTTTTTCATGCTGGTGATGGTAATTTACATCCTTTAATTTTATACGATGCTAATAAGGCGGGAGAATTGGAAAAGACTGAAGAGTTAGGAGAGAAAATACTTAATCTTTGTGTAGATTATGGAGGCAATATAACTGGAGAGCATGGAGTAGGTGTTGAAAAATTAAACTCAATGTGCGCTCAATTTAACAATTTAGAATTAACAGTTTTTCATAATATAAAAAAAGCCTTTGACCCTCAAAATTTGCTAAATCCAGGTAAAGCTGTCCCTACTTTACATCGTTGTGCAGAGCTTGGAAAAATGCATGTGCATAATAATAATTTGCCATTTTCTGAATTAGAGAGGTTTTAAGTGTTTAAAGATAGAATAATTGAGGCTATAAATACTAATAAAAAAATCCAAATTGTAGCTAATCAAAGTAAAGTTAAATTAAAAGATAATGTTGATATGCTTGATATAAGCAATTATCAAGGTGTTATAAGTTATTACCCTGAAGAATTAGTAATAACTGTAAAAGCAGGAACAAAATTATCTGACTTAAAAGAAATACTAGCTCAAAATAATCAAATATTAGCATTTGAACCACCTGATTATAATAATTCCTCAATTGGAGGAAGTTACGCACTAGCTTTATCAGGACCTGGTGCTTATTTTAGAGGCTATTTAAGGGATTTTGTGCTTGGGATAAAAATAATTGATGGCAAAGGTAATGAACTTAATTTTGGTGGGCAGATGATGAAAAATGTTGCGGGCTATGATGTTGCAAGGCTGTTAGTAGGCTCAAGAGGTAGGCTTGCTCTAATAACTGAGATAAGTTTTAAAGTGCTGCCAAAAGTTAAGGAGCAGACTTATATGTTAGAAATATCTAATACTGCTGCTATTAAATTAATGAATAAGATGGCTAGTAGCTCTTTGCCTTTATCAGCTTGCGCTTATTATCAAGATAAGTTTTATTATCGTTTGTATGGTGATTATAAAAGACAAGATGCTATAAAAACAGATGCTACTATTTGGCAAATATTAAACCCATTACGACCAAAATTAAATGCTAATGAATTTTTACAGCAAACTATAACAACTAGCACTGCAAAGGTTGAAACTAACACTTTAGCGGTTGATTGGTGTGGGGTAAAAAGATATATCTTAACTACTAAAAGAATAAAAACTAAAAAGGATAAAAATATAAAAATAATTGAAGAAAAATTAAAAAATGTTTTTGATCCTTATGGAATTTTTATTTAGGAGTTCTCTTAAATGCAAACAAAAATCCTTAAAGATATTTTAAATACTCCTCAAGGTAGGGAAGCAAATGATATCTTAAGGTCTTGTGTGCACTGCGGGTTTTGTCTGCCAGTTTGTCCTACTTATAATTTATTATTAAATGAAACAGATTCACCTCGCGGTAGGATTTATTTAATAAAAAATATTTTAGAAGGTGAAGGAATTACTAAAAAATCAATAAAGCATTTAGATAGATGCCTTACTTGTCGTGCTTGTGAGGCTAATTGTCCTTCAGGAGTCAAGTATGGATATTTATTAGATATTGGCAGAGATTTAGTAGAACCAAAAAGAAATTTTTATCAAAAGTCTATTAGATGTTTTTTGGCTAAATTACTAACTACTCCAGCTATTTTTAATACCTTGCTTGTGCATAAAACTTTATTTAATAAAAGTTATAAATCTAAAAAACACCCTAATAAAGTGCTGTTAATAAAAGGCTGTGTGCAGCCTACTTTGCGGATAGATATCAATAATGCTGTAATAAAAATTTTAAATAAATTAGATCTTGAGATTATTGAAACTAAGCAAAGTGAATGTTGTGGAGCTATAGAACAACATTTATCTGCACCAGATGCCGCACTAAAAAAAGTAAAACAAAATATAGATAATTGGCATAATCAACTCCAAAATGGAGTTGAAGCAATAATATCAACTGCTAGTGGTTGTGGGGCTATGATAAAAGATTATTATAGCTTACTAAAAGATGATAAAGATTATGCTCTTAAAGCTAAAGAGGTGGTAGCAAAAACTTTTGATATTGCTGAATTTTTAACTGATAAAGACTTATCTAAACTCAAACTAAAAAATAATAATATATCTTTTCATTCCCCTTGCACTTTACAACATGGGCAAAGAATAATAGGGGTTGTTGAAAACATATTAGAAAAACTTGGTGCTAAATTAAATAAGGTGGAAGATTCGCACCTATGTTGCGGCTCTGCTGGCACCTATTCAATATTACAAAAAGATATAGCTAAAAAATTAGTGAATAATAAAATAAAATATTTAACTAAAAATAATCCTGATATTATTGTTACTGCAAATATTGGCTGTTTGATGCACCTTAAAAAAAATAGCAAAATAGAAGTAAAACATTGGGTTGAAGTAATTAATTAAGAGTATATTAAATGCAAATAATATATAAACCAAGAGATTTATTAGAAGCTAATATGTTAACCGCTATGTTAGCAAATGAAGATATTCAAACATTTATAAATGGTCTTAATCTACAAGGCGGAGTAGGAGAATTACCAGTTAATGATTTAATAACAATTATGGTTAATGATGATAATGCTAAAAAAGCAAAATTTTTAATAAATGATTATTTAAAGGCAAAAATAGTGGAGGATAAATAAAATGTTATGGCTTAAGGCTTTTCATATTATTGGAGTTGTTACTTGGTTTGCAGCACTTTTTTATCTGCCAAGATTGTTTATTTACCACACTTTAGCGGATGATAAACCAAGCATAGAGCGCTTTAAAGTTATGGAGCATAAACTTTATTATTATATTATGATGCCTAGTTTTATAGTTACCTCAGTTTTCGGTTTGTGGTTATTATTTGGCTATAGCTATTTTTATCTTGAAACTATGTTTTGGCTTGATATTAAATTATTATTAGTAGTTTTTTTGATAATTTATCATTTCTACTGTGGGCATTTTGTTAAAGTTTTCAAAAATGATAAAAACACCCATAATGATAAGTTTTATCGCATATTTAATGAATTGCCTACAATTATATTAATAGCAGTGGTTATACTAGCGGTAGTAAAGCCTTTTTAGCAGTATTGTCATATTCTTATCCAACGAAAAGACTAATAGCAAGCAAAATTGGTGTAGATAAAGTTATTATTACATTTATGCTCATTGATGGAATCAAGGCAGGTATGTTTTCAATGTTTTTTGTTGCGTTTTGATAGACATACCAAGCTAGGATGGAGGTAAAAAGTGCAATTACACTGAGTACAGGTAATAATGCAAACAATACTCCAATAATAATAAAGAGATAAGCTAGAGCTAAAATAACTCCATATAGCATAATACTTGCGCTAAGACCGATGGTAATTGGAAAATGTCTGCGCCCTACACTCTGGTCTGGTTCAACATCAGGAAATTGATTGAGTAATAATAAATTGCTAACTAAAAAAGTAGGCACAAGAGCTACTATAAAAGATGTCCAACTATATGTGCCAGTTAGTGAAAAGTGTGTTCCCATAACCATTAAAATACCAAAGCCCAGTCCTGGAGCCAAAAGGCATAGTATTGGGTTTTTAACCCACCATGTGGTGTAGGTGACTAGGAGTAACAACCCAAGTATGCCAATTGGTAGCAACTGCCATCCCTTAAGCCATACGAAGTATAAGCCGATAAAAGCAGTAATTACAAATGTTATCCATGCCAGCCAAAAAGAAGCTCTTTCAATTTTAGGATTAGTAGGTAAAGTACCGCTACCGCCACTAAAAGGTGTGCGTGATGTTTTCGTATCTAAACCGCTTTTGAAATCAAAATATTCGTTGAATACATTAACGCTAATATGAGCTGATAATGCACCAATTAGAACCAGAAAAACGCTCATCCAATTTAGGTCGGGTAATTGTCTATAAGCAGTACCAACACCGAGGGCAACACTAACAGGTGTAAGCATTAAGAATGGTAACCGCATTGTTCCAAGTAGCGATTTTAGTTTATTCATAAGTAAACACCTTTTAATTATATTCTTTGTGGCTAAAACGAAGCATATATGAAGCTGAAGTATTGAGGTAACAACAGGACATAAAATCTATGTGTGTATCAGTTTGTTAATATCTTAGAAAGTTCAACATTATCAGTTTTTTTAGTATATTTAGCTAATTTATCAAAGCTTAAGTATTGATATATTTCACTAGCCATAGGCTCAATTGTATTCATTTCTTGTAAGTATTCTTCTTTTTTGGGGATATAACCTAATTTTGCACTTATTGCAGCCAACTCTGCTGAAGCAAGATATACATTAGCCCCATCACCTAAGCGATTAGGAAAGTTTCTAGTAGAAGTTGATACTACAGTTACATTATCTTTTACTCTAGCTTGATTACCCATACATAAGGAGCAACCTGGTATTTCTAAATTAGCATTTAATCTTTTAAAAACTTCATATTTACCTTCATCTTTTAGTTTTTCTTCATCCATTTTGGTTGGAGGAGCAATCCAAAGAGTAGTATTTAATTTATCTTTATTTTCTAATACTTTTGCAGCCGCACGAAAATGCCCAATATTAGTCATACAAGAGCCAATAAATACCTCATCAACTTTAGTATTAGCTAGTTGTGATAATGTTTTAACATCATCAGGGTCATTAGGACAAGCAAGAATTGGCTCAGTTATTTCATCAAGGTTTATATTGATAACAGCACTATATTCACAATCATCATCTGCGGACATAAGTTTGGGACTTTCTAACCATTTTTGCATATCTTTAATTCTTTTAGCTATGGTTTTTTTATCTTCATAACCAGCATTAATCATTGATTTTAATAAAGTAATATCAGAGCTGAGATATTCACAAACGCTATCTTCATTTAATTTAATAGTGCAACCATTAGCAGAGCGTTCAGCAGATGCATCAGCTAATTCAAATGCTTGTTCCACTTTTAAATTAGGTAAGCCTTCAATTTCTAATATTCTACCTGAAAAGATATTTATTTTATTTTCCTTAGCAACTGTTAATAAACCTTGTTTGATAGCATAATAAGGTATAGCATTCACTAGGTCTCTAAGAGTAATCCCTTTTTGCATAGTACCACTAAATCTAACTAAAACAGATTCTGGCATATCAAGTGGTAACACTCCTAATGATGCACTAAATGCAACTAATCCAGAACCAGCAGGAAAGCTGATACCTATTGGAAATCTAGTATGTGAATCACCGCCAGTACCTACAGTATCAGGTAGTAGCATTCTATTTAACCAAGAATGAATAATGCCATCACCAGGTCGTAAAGATACCCCACCACGACTATTCATAAATTTTGGTAAGGTTTTTTGTAATTCTAAATCTATAGCTTTTGGATAAGCAGCAGTATGACAAAAACTTTGCATAACTAAGCCAGCAGAAAAACCAAGACAGGCAAGTTCGTTTAATTCATCTCTTGTCATAGCCCCTGTAGTGTCTTGAGAGCCTACAGTAGTCATTACTGGCTCACAATAATTGTTTGGTCTTATGCCTTTAACTCCACAAGCTTTACCCACTATTTTTTGTGCTAGAGTATAGCCTTTGGTTGATTTATCAATATTTTCCACTCGTCTAAAAACATCATTTGAGTTAAGGTTTAAATCTTTTCTAGCCTTATCGCTAAGCCCTCTGCCAATAATCAAATTTATTCTACCTCCAGCTCTAACCTCATCGGTAATAGTATTAGGTTTGAGACTAAAGTCAGTTAATTTATTACCATCAGTATCAGTTATTTTTCCTAAAAAAGGATGAATATGAATTTCTTGCCCCATTTTTAGCTGTCTTACATCACATTCAATAGGTAATGCCCCAGAATCTTGTAAAGTATTAAAGAAAATAGGTGCGATTTTATTTGCTAGAATTATGCCCCCATTTCTTTTATTAGGCACATAATTAATATCATCACCCATATGCCAAAGAACAGAGTTTACAGCTGATTTTCTAGAAGAACCAGTGCCAACTACATCACCTACAAATGCAAGTGGGAGTCCTTTGGTTTTTAATTCAGCAATTTTTTCTAGCCCATTAGGCATTTTTTTTACTAACATAGATTTTGCATGCAGTGGTATATCAGGGCGCGACCATGCATCTCCAGCCGGTGATAAATCATCAGTATTAGTCTCACCATCAACTTTAAATACTATGAGCTTTATAACATTAGCCAAAGGTTTTTTATTTAAAAACCAATCAGCATTTGCCCATGATTCAATTACTTTTTTAGCCCAGGGGTTAGTTTTAGACTTTTTTAGTATTTGTTGATATGCATCATATACTAATAATGTCTGCGATAATGCTGCTGCACTTTCTTTTGCTAACTCTTCATCATCAAGTAAATCTATTAATGACTTAATGTTATAACCACCAAGCATTGTGCCTAATAAAAATACAGCTTTTTTTCTGCTTATAGCTATGCAATTTATTTTCTTATTAGTAATTTTTGTTAGAAAATCTGCTTTTATTAGAGCAGCAGCATCTACACCTGGTGCAATTTGATGAGTAAGTAAATCTAAATAAAACTCACTATCATTATTATTATTATTAATTAATTCTTTAATAACAGTTTTTGTTTGTGCAACATTTAATTGTAGCGGAGGCAGTCCTTGAGATTTTCTGTTATTAAGATGTTCTAAATATTCTTTTTTCATAGTGGTATATGCTTGTTTTTATATTTGCTAATAAGAGTATAATTTTAACATTTGACATAAGTTGGACATTTCAATAATTCAAATAACTTATTTATGAAATTTAATAATCTTAGCAGTATATCCCCAATAGATGGTCGTTATTTTGATAAAACTAAGAGTTTAAGAGAAATTTTTAGTGAATTTGGTCTTATGAAATATAGAGTATTAGTTGAAATCTCTTGGCTTAATACCCTAACAGATAATGTAGATATTAAAGAAGTAACTAAATTTAGTGCATCTGCAAAGGATAAATTATTTGATATTTATAATAATTTTGATATTAATTCTGCAATAAAAATTAAGGATTATGAAAAAATTACTAATCATGATGTTAAAGCCATAGAATATTTTTTAAAAGATGAAATAAAAAATAATAAAGAACTTTTAGCGGTAAATGAGTTTATTCATTTTGCAGCAACTTCAGAGGATATTAATAATCTATCCCATGGGTTAATGTTATATGATGCAAGAGATATATTAATTCAAAATATGCAAAGTGTGATTGATGCCATCACTTTATTAGCTAAAAATTATGCTGGTCTTCCATTACTTGCTAAAACACATGGTCAAGCAGCATCTCCTACAACTTTAGGTAAGGAAATGGCTAATTTCACCCAGCGTTTGCAAAGACAACTAAAACAGTTTAAAAAAGTAAAAATTATGGGCAAATTTAATGGTGCTGTTGGTAATTTTAATGCTCATATGAGCTCATATCCAGAAATTGATTGGCAACAGCTAACTAAAAAATTTGTTGAAAGTTTAAAACTTAATTTTGCTAAATACACTACTCAAATAGAACCTCATGATTATATTGCTGAATATTTTGATTGCTTGGTTAGGTTTAATAATATTTTGCTAGATTTTAGTAGAGATATTTGGTCTTATGTATCTATAGGTCATTTTAAACAAAAGATTATAAAAGGCGAAGTTGGTTCTTCAACTATGCCTCATAAGGTAAATCCAATAGATTTTGAAAATGCAGAGGGCAATATAGGTATTGCTAATGCTATTATGAGCCACTTAGCCAATAAATTATTAGTATCTCGTCTGCAAAGAGATTTAAGTGATTCCACAGCCCTTAGAAATTTAGGTGTAGGTATAGCTCATAGTATGATTAGTTATAAATCTTTATTAAAAGGTATAAATAAATTAGAAGCAAATAAAGAAAACTTATTAAATGAATTAAATAATAATTGGGAAGTATTAGCAGAACCAATTCAAACAATTATGCGTAGATATGGTATTGAAAAACCTTATGAAAAACTAAAGGAGTTAACAAGAGGCAATAAAATTGATAAAGAAACTCTTATAGAATTTATCAATAAATTAGCTATACCTGATAGTGCAAAAAAACAATTATTGCAATTAGAACCAAAAAATTATATTGGCTATGCTAATAAACTAGCAAAAGACATTTAAAAATAGCTATAATTTGCAATCTTTATTTTTTTAATATTTTAGGAGCAAAAAACCATGGTTAAAATTAGATTAGCCCGAGGTGGAGCGAAAAAAAAACCTTTTTATTCAATAGTAGCTACCGACAGCAGAAAACCAAGAGATAGTGGTTATATTGAAAGATTAGGATATTTTAATCCAACTGCAAGAGGCGGAGAAATAAGGCTAAAGGTTGAAGATGAAAGATTAGATTATTGGAAATCAAAAGGTGCAATACTTAGTGATAGAGTAAAACAATTAGTAAAAGAATATAAAAATCCTGAAATTTATGCAAAAAAATTAGCTAAACAACAAAATAAAGCAGAAACTATTAAGAAAAAGAAAGAAGCAGAAAAACAAAAATTATTAGCTGAAACTGAAAAAGCAGAAGCTGAGGCAAAAACCCAAAAAGAAACAGAAGCTAAAGCAGCACAAAAAGAAATAGAGGCTAAAGCAGCACAAAAAGAAACAGAGGCTAAAGCAGCACAAAAAGAGGAAACAAAGACTGCAGAAACTTCTGAACAGACTAACGAAGAAAAAACAAAAGAAAAACCTTAAGCTAAAAACCACCTACAAAAGTGACCCAACCACTAGCTGATAAAGTATTAATCGCTAAAATTAATGGTATTTTTGGTGTTAATGGCTGGGTAAAAGTATATTCATATTCTGACCCAATAGAAAATATTCTTAGTTATAAAAAGTTTTTTACTAATAAAGATAGTAAATTTACTGAATTATCAGTATTAGATAAAAAAAAACAAGCTAAAACTATTATTTTTAAAATAAAAGATATAAATAATCCAGATACTGCAAGATTACTAATAGGCACAGATATTTATATAGATAAAAGCCAGTTAGCGAATTTAAAAGAAGATGAATATTACTGGTATCAATTAAAAGGATTAAAAGTTATAAATAATAAAAATATTATTCTTGGTAAAGTAGATTATTTACTAAACACAGCTGCCAATGATGTATTAGTCATAAAAGGAGATAGAGAAAGGTTAATACCTTATACTGATGATGTAATTGTGAAAGTTGATTTAAAAACTAATAAAATCATTGTTAATTGGGACGAAGATTTTTAATTGAGTCTGTAAATTATGTGTTTTACAATATTGCAGTTATAGGAAAACTTAAAAGGAGGAAAATGATGAAAAATGGGCAAATTGAAATTAAAGAATTAAAGGACAGACTGGCATTCCCCCAAAAAACTGGACACTAAATTTTAACAATTTAGGAGTCCAAAAT
>CAZDRI010000021.1:0-30430 GCA_964508055.1 uncultured Thiotrichales bacterium | reverse complement strand
AATTGATATTTTATTTACTTAAATCAATAAGTTGTGAATTATTCAGGTTGGACTAGTTAAAAACAAAAAATATTCTAAATTAAATTTAATATTTTGCTGTTAATTCAGGTTGGACTAATTATTATCAAAAAAATAACTGTAATAAATATTACATAATTCATCATGAAAGCCCCATCCCATATCTTTTGTGTTTTTAATAATGCTTAGACATCTCTTTTTATATTTATTTTGCAAATTGTTATCAATAATAAATTTAATTGCTTTTTTATACATACTTTCCATACTTAGATAAAATTGCTCATAAATGTCACCATAACACTCAGAGTATTGAACCCCATTTTCTACATAAAAAATCATAAGTTCTGCAATATGATCTTCTTTATTATTGATTTTTTTATATTCAGATATTGCTTTTTTTGCCACTGACAACCTAGCTTTACCAAAGCCAATAATAGGAAAGAATTCATTTTCAATGATATCTTTGTGCTTGTTCAAAATAGATATATCATCTTTTTTGGAATATTTTGAATTATAATAATCTTTGACAAAATTATTCTTTTTATAAATATCAACAATATCCTTAATCAATTGCTCAGTTGTTGATTGTTTTAGCTTTTGCTTTAGGATATTGATATTCATAATTCTACATTCATTTCTATTTTGGCATAATTATTTATTGTTATGTCAAAAAATAATTATTATAACCTTTCACTTATTTCTGAGAGGAAAAAAAGTGGCTTGAAATGTGTCCAAAAAAATTAGACTACTATAACCATTACAATTACATCGTTTAAAAGGAAGATTAAAAGAACTTTATTCAGTATCAATTAACATAAACTACAGAATAAGTATTGAATTTATTATAGAAGAAAAAACAATAATCCCAGTAAGTATAGGTTCACATGATGTTGTTTATAATAAATAAGATTTTTGAAATAAACTCCTTCATCAAAAAATAATTTAGAAATATAAAATGGCATTCTGCTTTTTCTTGATAATTTAGTTTTATCCAATAACCTTAATTTGGTATTATTACCCTTTCAACTTGTTAAGTTTTTTATGACAAAATACATTTTTATCACTGGTGGAGTTGTTTCCTCTTTAGGTAAAGGTATAACATCAGCATCATTAGCTACTTTACTTGAATCTAGAGGTTTAAAAGTAACATTATTAAAACTAGACCCTTATATAAATGTTGACCCTGGCACTATGAGTCCATTTCAACATGGTGAGGTTTTTGTAACCGAAGATGGGGCGGAAACTGATTTAGATTTAGGACATTATGAGCGTTTTGTGCGCATTAAGTTAAGTAAGAAAAATAATTTTACTGCTGGTAGAGTATATGAAAATGTCATTCAAAGAGAAAGACAAGGTGGATATTTAGGTGCAACAATTCAAGTTATACCTCATATAACAGATGAAATAAAAAAACTCACAATTGAAGGAGCAAGAGGCTACGATGTAGCTTTAGTAGAAATAGGCGGAACTGCAGGTGATATTGAGTCGCTGCCATTTTTAGAAGCAATAAGACAAATGAGCTTAGAACAAGGCAGAGCTAACACTTTATTTGTGCATCTAACATTACTACCATATATAAAAGTAGCAGGAGAATTAAAAACCAAACCTACCCAACATTCAGTTAAAGAGCTAAGAGCTATTGGCATTCAACCAGATATTTTAATATGTAGAAGTGAGCAATCTTTATCCGAACAAGAAAAACAAAAAATTGCATTGTTTACTAATGTTGAACAAAAAGCAGTATTTACTGCAGAAGATGTAGATAGTATTTATAAAATACCTGAAATTCTGCACCATCAAGGGTTAGATGAAATAATAGTTAATAAACTAAATATAAATTGTGAAAAAGCAGATTTAAGTGAATGGTTGTGGGTTATTGAAAGACAAAATAACACTAAGTATGATATTAATATAGCTATGGTTGGTAAATATATAGAACTTACAGAATCATATAAATCCTTATCAGAAGCTTTAATACATGCTGGAATATTCGCTCAATGTAAAATAAATATAAAATATATTGATTCTGAATATATTGAAGAAAATGGCATTGAATGTTTGAAAAATATAGATGCTATTTTAGTTCCTGGCGGCTTTGGTACTAGAGGTGTTGAAGGTAAAATTGAAGCTGTAAAATTTGCTAGAGAGAACAAAATTCCGTATTTAGGAATATGTTTAGGTATGCAAGTTGCTATTATTGAATACGCTCGTAATATTGCTAAAATGCAAGATGCTAATAGCACAGAATTTGATGAAAATACACCCTATCCAGTAATAGCACTAGTTACTGAGTGGACTAAAGATGGTAAAAAAGAACTTAGAGATAAAACATCAGATATGGGGGGCACAATGCGTCTTGGAGGTTATAAGTGTGTATTAAAAAAAGCTAGCAAAGCTTATGATATATATAATAAGCAAAGTATTGTGGAAAGACACAGACATCGTTATGAAGTGAATAATAAGCTAATATCTGCAATAGAGGATAAAGGTTTGATAATATCAGGTAAATCGGAAGATAATAATTTAGTTGAAATGATAGAAATCAAAGAGCACCCATGGTTTATTGCTTGTCAATTTCACCCAGAGTTTACCTCAACCCCAAGAGATGGGCATCCTTTATTTATAAGTTTTGTCCAAGCTGCAATTGAACATGAGTATTTATTATGAAACTATATAATTTTGAAATAGGTATTGATAAACCATTTTTTTTAATTGCTGGACCTTGTGTTATTGAGTCAGAAAAATTAGCATTGGAAACAGCACAAAATTTAAAAGAAATCACAGCTAGATTAGCTATTAATTTTATTTATAAATCTTCATTTGATAAAGCTAACCGCACCTCAATAAATAGTTTTAGAGGTTTAGGTATTGAAAAAGGTTTACAAATACTACAAAAAGTAAAGGATGATGTTGGGGTATTAACTTTAACAGATGTGCATGAAGATAGTCCATTAGATGAAGTTTGTGATGTTGTTGATGTATTGCAAACCCCAGCTTTTTTATCACGCCAAACTAACTTTATTCAAAATGTTGCTAAGACCAATAAACCAATAAACATAAAAAAAGGTCAATTCATGGCTCCTTGGGATATGGAAAATGTTGTAAAAAAAGCAAATGCTACTGGTAATCATAAGATTATGATTTGTGATAGAGGAACATCATTTGGATATAATACCTTAATATCAGATATGCGCGGTCTTGCTAGTATGAGAGAAACAAAATGCCCAATAATTTTTGATGCAACTCATTCAGTGCAACAACCAGGAAGTCAAGGTAATAAATCTGGAGGAGAAAGAAAAATGGTGCCAGTATTAGCAAGAAGTGCTATAGCTGTTGGTATAGCAGGTATATTTATGGAAACTCACCCAAATCCAGAAAAAGCTTTAAGTGATGGAGCAAATAGTATACCTATTGATAAAATAGAAAAGCTATTGATTGAATTAAAAAAATTAGATAAAGTAGTAAAAAATACTACATTTTTAGAAGATGAATTATAAGTTTTAGAAAGGATATTATGAGAGTAGCAATAACAGGAGCTAATGGCAAAATGGGCAAGATCTTAGTTGAAATAGCTCATCAAGATAAAAATATAGAGTCAATTAGTAAAGTCAATAAAGGTGATGATTTAAAATTATTGCTAAATGATTTTGATGTTTTAATTGATTTTACGCGCCCAGAAGCAACATTAAATTATTTAAAAATTTGTAAAAAAGCTAACAAAAAAGTAATAATTGGCACTACTGGCTTTAATGATAAAGAGTTAGAAAAAATAAATTATTTTGCTAATTATATTTCAATTGTGCTTGCTCCAAATATGAGTGTAGGGGTAAATTTAACTTTAAAATTATTAGAATTAACTGCTAAAGTTATAGGTGATGCTGCTGATATTGAAATCATAGAAGCACATCATCGTTATAAAGTTGATGCACCTTCAGGAACTGCTTTAAAAATGGGAGAAACTATAGCAAACACTCTCTCTAGAGATTTAAAAAAATGTGCAGTTTATGGACGCGAAGGTATTGAAAAAGCAAGAGATAAAAAAACTATTGGTTTTTCTACTATTCGGGCAGGAGATATTGTTGGAGAGCATACTGTATTATTTGCTTTGGATGGAGAGAGAATTGAAATTAGTCATAAAGCATCTTCAAGAGTTACTTTTGCAAAAGGAGCTATGCGTGCAGCAAGATGGATAAAAACTAAAGCTAATGGTATTTATTCTATGCAAGATGTATTAGATTTATAACTAGGAACTAATTATGTTATATGCTGTAATTGCAGAAGATGTAGAAAATAGTTTAGTAAAAAGATTACAAGTACGCACTGAACATATTGCTAGATTAAATAGGCTTAAAAATGCAGGAAGATTAGTTTTAGCAGGACCTCATCCAGTAATTGATAGTGATGATCCGGGAGAATATGGCTTTAGTGGCAGTTTAATAGTTGCAGAATTTGAAAGTCTTAAAGAGGCAAAATCTTGGGCAAATGAAGACCCTTATTTTAAAAGTGGAGCTTATAAAAAAGTTATAGTCAAACCATTTAAAAAGGTACTACCTTGATTCATAAAGATAATTTAATTCATAGGGAAATACCAATATTAACTTATCATAGAGTAGTTAAAACTGCAGTAGAAAACTCTATATTTAATATTTATATAACAAAAGATAAATTAGAACAACAGATTAAGTATTTTTTAAAAAGAGGGCGAGAATTAGTAACATTTAAAGATTTACAACAAAGATTTGTAAAAAAACCTTTGATTTTAACTTTTGATGATGGCTACCAAGATAATTATCAAAATTTATTACCTTTGTTAAATAAATATAATGCCAAAGCGGTTATTTTTGTATTAGCGAACAGAGGATTAACCTACAATTTATGGGATAGTAAAAAAGGCGAGGTTAAAGCTAATTTAATGAGTGATAATGAAGTTATTGAGTGCCATAAAAGCGGCTATATTGAAATTGCATCTCACGGTTTAAATCATAAACATCTAACTAAAGTATCAGATAATGAATTAAATAAAGAAATAATTGAGTCAAAACAAATTTTAGAAAAAATAATAGCTGATGAAATTGTTAGCTTTGCTTATCCTTATGGAGATTATGATGATAAAGTAAGAATTACAGTTAAAAATTCAGGCTACAATTTTGGCATTGCTACTGTGCAAGGCGATAGTTGTTTTAAAAATGATTTATTTGCTATCAAACGCATCCCTATTTTTCCCACTGAAAGCAAATTTTCACTTTTCAAAAAAAGCAGTGGTTATTATCTAAGATATCAAAAATTAAAGCATAAAATAAGACTAGAGCACTAAATAATAAATAAGCAAAAAAGTGAATGCTACAATATAAAGATATAAAAAAATGGAAGTTAATATACAATAGCGATATTGATATAGACCATTTATCTTTATTTTATAAAATATTAGAAAAATCTACCAAAAATAATAAAACTTTAAAAGATAATTACAATTCAAAGATTCTTAAATGTGATTTTAACAATGAATGCATCACAATAAAATATCCAATTGATAGAAATACTAGAAAATGGATAAGATTTACTACTCTATTTAGAAAAGGAGAGTCTTATAAAAACTTTATGGCTTTTTATAAACTTAAAAAATTAAAAATCAATGTGCCTACCCCAATATTAATTGCAGAATTGAGAAAATTTGGCATGGTCTTTGATTCATTTGTAGTTTATAAATACATTAATGGAAATACCTTTAGTAGAAAAAATTATAACCACTATGGTGAAATTATTAAAATTATAAAACAACTACATTATCATAATTTAGTGCATGGAGATGCTCATACAGAAAATTTTATTTATAGCAATAAAACATTTGCCATTGATGTAAAAGCTAAAAAAGCTTATTTTGGAAAATTATCTAAAATATGGGATTATGTTCAACTTAGCTATAATGATATAAAAATAGAGAATGATTTTCCTGAAATTAGTAGCAGTTATTTATATAAATTTGCAAAAAAATTAGATAAATTAAAAGATAAATTTAATATTACTAAAAAGAAAATAAAAAATATAATTTTTTTAAAAAATTAATAATTTATTTTGACTTATGAAACTTTTTTTACTTAATACACCTAGGTATTTGAATTATTATATTTCTATGTTAGAAGATAACAATGAAAGAGGTATTTTAGTTGTTATTGGTAATATGCTTTTTGTTAAAGATTATGTTGAACTATTAAAAAATCTTAAAGAATCATTACCGTTTGTTGAATGTATTGTTTTATCTGCTAGATATCATAATATTAAAAATAATGATTGGCATAAAATAAAACATCGCAAAGAATCATTAAAACGAATTAAACAGCTTTTTAATAAATATCAAATTACTACCGTTATCACTTCTAATGATGGACTTTTATTTTCTCAATACGCAATTTATCTTAATAAGAATAATGAAAACATATACTTAGAAGATGGTTTACTAAATTATGTCCCTATAAATTTTAAGAAACCTTCTATATATTCTAAGTTGGTCCAACAAAAAGCTCATAAATTTTTGTATCCTAAACTTTATTTCAAAGATTGGAGACCATTACCAGGCACTGGAAGTAATCCTTGGATTACAAAGCTGTATTTTAGCTATCCCAATTTAACGCACTATCCAAAGAATAAAGAAACATTTAGGTTATCAAAAAAATACTTAATAAAAAAAAATATTTTTTCAGTTGAATTATTAAAAAAACACAACTTAGCTAAAAAAACTCTAACTGATTTGGATGTTATTATTTTATTTAGTGAACAAGAAAATAATAATAAAGTAATTTTAGAATCATGCCAACATTTGAATAAATATAATATAAAAATTGGTATTAAAACACATCCTAATGACCACAACGATTACAGTGATGTTAAAAAGTTAACTAATATTTTTTTTCTACCAGAATTTGCATTTGAAATAATGTTTCCTTTATTGGCAAAAAAAACAATCATTATAGGTGAAGCATCAACCACAGCTCTTATGTTGGCATATTGGTTATTAGATAATAAAGTATTTTGTTTTAAACCTTTAGATTATAAATACAATATTTTTTATAAAGTTTTTAAGAAATTAGCTATTGCACAGATAGATAATATTAAAAATATACCTGAATATATATAGATACTTTTACAAAGCCGCATTAGAAATGGAATTTAATACATTTTGCAGTAATCTTATATAAAATAGCTTTTAATAAAGCTAATTATATAATTAAAGTCATAGAATTAATAACTGTAATGTTTAATATTTATCTAACTTTTTAGAAAACTGTATGTTTACTAATGAAATTAGTCTTATTGTTTATGATTTTGATGGTGTAATGACAAATAATACTGTTTTAGTCCAAGAAGATGGGACAGAGACAGTTATTGTAAATCGTGGTGATGGGCTAGGAGTTGGCATTATAAAGAGTTTAGGCTTTAAACAACTTATACTAAGTACTGAAGAGAATCCCGTAGTAACAGCTAGGGCGAAAAAGCTTAAATTAGAAGTTATACAAGGTAGTAAAGACAAAAAACAATCTCTTTTGAATTTCTGTAAGAAAAATAACATAGACATAAATAAAACATTATATGTTGGCAATGATACTAATGACTTAGAAGTAATGAATGTTGTTGGATTTAGAGTTGCACCTAAAGATGCACATTATAAAATTTTAAAAATTGCCAATAAAATAACAAAAGCAAAAGGTGGCAAAGGGGTAATTCGTGAATTAGCTGAGTGGATAGAAAATGATAGAAGTAATAAAAAATGAAATTAAAGATGGTATAGAGCTTAGAAACCAATTAATTAATGATAGTTATTTCATAAAAAAAATAACAAGCACTGCTATGACTATTATTAAAGCCTTAAGTGCTGGCAATAAGGTGATTTTTGCTGGTAATGGAGGAAGTTTTGCAGACGCTCAACATTTAACTGCTGAATTAACTGGTAGGTTTTTAAAAGAAAGAAAGCCTTTAGCAGCCCTTTGTTTGGGTACTAATAGTTCTGCTACTACTTGTATTAGTAATGATTATGATTTTAGTGAAATATTTGCTAGAGAATTTACAGCTTTAGCTAAAAAAGGTGATATTTTAGTGGTGCTTTCTACCAGTGGCAATTCTGAAAATATCGTAAAATTAGTGGAAATTGCAAAAAATAAAAATATTGATACTTTTTGTCTTTTAGGTAAAGATGGCGGCAAATTAGCAAAACACCCTAACTCTTTAATTGTTCCTTCATATAATACTGCAAGGATTCAAGAAATACATATCACAATAGGACATATTTTGTGTTTACTAATAGATGAGGGGGAAACTTTATGAGTATTTTTATAATTGCTGAAATTGGTATTAATCATAATGGGGATATGGCGATTTGTAAAGAGTTAATAGATGTTGCAGTTGATGCAGGCTTTGATGCAGTTAAATTTCAAAAAAGAGATATTAATCAAGTTTATACCCAAGAGTTTTTAGACTCTAAAAGAGAAAGCCCATGGGGTTCAACCCAAAGAGAGCAGAAAGAAGGCCTTGAATTTGGGCTAGAGGAATATAATGAAATTGACAATTACTGTAAAAGTAAAGGTATTGAGTGGTTCGCCTCAGCTTGGGATTTGAATTCACAAAAATTCTTACGCCAATTTAATTGCAAATATAATAAGATAGCATCAGCAATGATTGTTTATGAAGAATTGTTAAAAGAAGTGGCATCTGAGGGCAAGTATACTTTTATATCAACAGGTATGACTATTTATGATGATATCCAAAAAGCAATTGATATTTTTAAATCAGCAAAATGTTCTTTTGAATTAATGCATACTGTTTCAACTTATCCTATGGCCGATGAAAATGCTAATCTAAATATGATTAAAACTCTAAGAGAGAAATATAATTGTAATGTTGGCTATAGCGGTCACGAAGTGGGCTTAGCAGTATCTTATGCGGCAGCAGCTTTAGGAATTACTTCTTTAGAAAGACATATTACCTTAGATAGAGCTATGTATGGTTCTGATCAAGCTGCGTCAGTTGAACCAGCAGGTTTAAGACAACTAGTAGGAGCAGTAAGAAAAATAGAGTTAGCTATGGGAGATGGTAAGAAAAGAACTTTGGAAGCTGAGCAAGATATTGCTAAAAAATTAAGAGAACATTTAGGGTAAAAAACAATGTCTTTTAAAAAGCTAAGCAAACCAGTTTTTTGTAATTTTTTTTATCATGCTCCAGAAAAAGGCTCTACAGTACCATTAGTTGCAGATAAAAAATTTCAAATATACTATAAAAATCAAATTGTTTTTTTTTCTAGTTTGCGCCGACTATATCAAAATGAAAAAATGATTTTATTTTTAGATAGATATTTACCTAATAAATATTTAGCAAAATTAAGCGAATTAAATGTAGAGTTAATAATTGTGCCAAAGCAAGAAATAAAATATTTAACCAATGAAATTATCCCTCCTTGGTTTCCAGGATGTTTATTTTTATTAGATGTATTTTCCTATTTAGAAAAAACAAATATAGATGCTAGTCCATTTGTATTTTTAGATTCGGATTGTATAGTTTTAGAGCGTTTTAATAAAATAATAAGAAAAGTAAAGGAAAATAACCTAATAGCAACAATGAAGATAAGTGAAGATAATAATTTTGATTTAAAAAATATTATTTATTATTTATCAGTTTTATCATATCTTCACGATAAAAGTACTATAGGTCACACTTCTCATTATGGAGGAGGTTGTTATATTTTTAACAAATCAATGTTAAAGTTAATAAATAACGAGGTTTCTAAAGTGTGGCAGACAATTGAAAAATTATTTATTAAAGAATACAGCAATATTATTACTGAAGAATATTTATTATCTGTTGTGTTTAAGCAACTAGAAAATAAAATTATTACTGTTAACTCAATAATGAAATATGCTGAAAACTCATATAAAAAAAAAGATGACCAGCATTGTATATATTCTGTAAATAGAGGTATTAAAAAACTAAAGATTGTCCATTTAGTAAGAGATAAAAAATATGGTTTAATATGGTTATACCGTTATTTACAATTTTTTGAAATTCCAAAGAAAAATAAAAATTTTAAAAAGCTATTAGCTATTTTTATTAATTTTTTTAGTTTTATAAGAAAAATTAAAAAATTATTTTATTTATTTATTTTATTTATAGTTATTTTTTTTATATTTTTCTATAAATAATAAACTTTAGATATGAGCATAAAAAATAAAATAGGAGTTATGCAAGGAAGATTACTACCAAAATATCAAGGTAGGTATCAAGCACACCCATTAGGTTATTGGCAGGATGAATTTAATATAGCAAGTCAAATTGGCTTAGATTATATTGAATTTATATTAGATTATAATGATGCAAAATTAAATCCGTTATTAAATAATGAAGGAATTAAAGAAATATTAGCAATTAGTAATAATACAGGAATATTTGTAAAAACTATTTGTGCTGATTATTTTATGGAAGCACCATTACACTCATTAGATAAAAAAATTGCAAATAAAAGTTTAGAAATATTGCAAAAGTTGTTAGAAACAGCAGAAAAATTAAAAATAACTGATATTGTAATTCCCTGTGTTGACCAATCAAGTTTAGTTAGTCAAAAAGCAATTAAAAGGTTTGTTAATCAAATTAAAAATGTCATCCCGTTTATTGAAAATAAAAATATCAACTTATCTTTAGAAACAGATTTAGCACCAAAACCATTTGCACGATTATTAGATAAATTTAATTCAAAAAACATCACAGTAAATTATGATATTGGTAATAGTGCAGCATTAGGCTATGATTTAGTAGAAGAATTAAATACTTACGGAAATAGAATTACTGATATTCACATCAAAGACCGTGATTTAGGAACTGGACCTGTTGTTTTAGGGAATGGCAACGCTGATTTTTTTAAATTTTTTAAAAAACTAAAAGAATTTAATTATAAAGGACCATTTATTATGCAGGCTTATAGAGATGATGAAGGAATTGAAATTTTTAAACAACAATTAGAATGGATTAAACCTTTTTTAACAAATGCCTAATATAATAGCAATTATACCTGCACGCTCTGGTTCAAAATCTCTAGCTGATAAAAATATAAAATTATTAGCAGGTCATCCTTTACTTGCTTATAGTATAGCTGCAGCAAAGTTATCTAAGCAAATAGACCGAGTAATTGTTTCTACAAATTCTCAAAAATATGCTGATATTGCTATGGATTATGGAGCTGAAGTTCCATTTATTCGTCCAGAACAATATTCTACAGATGAATCAACTGATAGAGATTTTTTAATTCATGCTATGAAATATATAAATGAGAATACTCAAAAAAAATATGAATATTGGGTGCACTTACGCCCTACAACTCCATTAAGAAATCATATTATAATTGATAATGCAATTAATACGATTATTAAGAATAAGTCTGCTACATCTCTTCGTTCTGGACATAAAGCACCAGAATCACCGTTAAAATGGTTTATAAAAAAGGGATGTTATTTTAAAGGTTTTATTGAAAATGAAGCTTATAATTTACCAAAAGAAACATTTGAGCAAGTTTATATACCAGATGGTTATATTGATATTGTAAAAGAATCCTATGTAATGAATAATAATACAATTCATGGTAATAAGATGATTGGTTTTAATTCTCCAGTTTGTACTGAAGTTGATTCTATTGAAGAATTTAATTACATCCAATACCAATTAGATAGTGATGGCTCATTTTTATTGAACTATTTAGATAAGCAAAGAGGTTAAGTATGGCTGGTGGTCATTTTTCACATATTCCAATTAAAGTTAATAAAATTAAAACTAAATATCGCACAATAAAAACATCTATACCTGTTCCTGATAGTGTGCCAATTTTAGAAAAAATGTATGCTTTAGAAGCTAGAGCAATGCATGGACAAATGCCAATTATTTGGGATAAAGCAGAGGATTTTCAAGTATATGATAGATGGGGCAATGTATGGATTGATTTCACCAGCACTATATTTGTTGCTAATGCAGGTCATGCTAATAAACATATTATTAAAAAATTAAAAGGATGTTTAAATAAACCATTGTTACATACCTACACTTATGCTTCTCAAGAAAGAGTTAATTATTTAGATTATTTAATTAGCAATACTCCTAAGCAATTTGAGAAAGCATTCTTATTATCTGCTGGCACAGAAGCAACAGAGACAGCTTTAAAACTAATGCGATTAAATGGTAAAAATAGTGGCAAAAACAAAGTAGGAATTGTTTGCTTTGATGGCTCTTTTCATGGTAGAACTATGGGCGCTCAAAAAATGACCGGCAATATTGAAGCTAAAAAATGGATGGGGTATCAAGATCCTAATATCCATCACTTACCTTTTCCTTACCCTTGGATTGATGAAGTAAAAAATGAACCACAAAATTTTTTCTATAAAACTATAGCCAAGCTTCTAAAAGAAAAAAAACTAGACCCTGATAAAGATTTGTGTGGCTTTATGTTAGAGACCTTTCAAGGCTGGGGTGCTGTTTTTTATCATAATAAATTTATGCAAGCACTAGCTGATTTTGCTAAAAAACATAATTTACTAATAACATTTGATGAAATGCAGGCAGGTTTTGGTAGGACTGGTAAATTATTTGGTTATCAACATTATGATGTTAAACCTGATATTTTATGCTGCGGTAAAGGAGCAAGTTCTGGATTACCTTTAGCAATAGTTTTAGGTTCTAAAAAAATTATGGATTTGCCTGATGTTGGCTCTATGAGTTCTACTCATTCTGCAAACCCTTTAGTATGTGTTGCAGGTCATGCAAATTTAAAAGCATTGATAGATGATGGGTTAATTAAACAATCAGAAAAATTAGGAAAGGCATTGCATCAAAAATTAAATAAAATTAAAGAAAAATATCCAAATCACTTGAAATATGTATTTGGTAAGGGGTTATTAGCAGCTCTTATTTTTATTGATAAAAACGGCAAACCTCTTAATAATTTATGTGATAGTATCAGTGAAAAAGCTATGCAAAGAGGATTATTAGTCGTTCATACAGGAAGAGAATCTATTAAGATAGCTCCTCCTTTAAGTATAACTAAAGCAGCACTATTAGAGGGCATTGAAGTTTTAGATAGTTGCATTAAGGATTCTATATGATAAAAAATATACGCCATACAGGAATTGTGGTTCAAGATTTAAATAAGATGGCGAGTTTTTATTGCTCTTTAGGGTTTGTGGATAATAACCATGCTATAGAGGAAGGAGAGTTTATTGATACAGTAACAGGGCTTAAAAATACAAAATTAGAATGGATAAAGATGAAAGCACCTGATGGTAATTTAATTGAGTTATTAAAGTATCATTCTCATCCCAAAAATAATAAATTTAATAATTCCCCAGTAAATAAGTTAGGTTGTTCACATATGGCATTTACAGTGGATAATATTGAAAAAGCATGTGAAAAAATATGTGACTTAGGAGGTTCTGTGATTAATAAACCAATATCATCACCTGATAATAAAGCTAAAGTAGCATATTGTTATGACCCAGAAGGAATTCTAATAGAAATTGTAGAGGTTCTAACATGATTAAATGTAATTTATGTAACAATAAAGAATATGAAATTATTTACGATAATGCTATTCGTAATGGTATTACTGGCACTAAAACTAAAATTAGACATAAGGTAGTTAAATGTAGCAGTTGTGGGTTAGTTAGATTATTAGAAAATCCTTTAAACATTGAATATTATCAGTCTGATGAATATAGAAGTTCTTATAATAATACTACAAAAGCAAATGAATATATACAAATGCATGATAATGAACAGCCACCTAGATTAGCAAAAATTGGTGTTAATTCTTTTAGAAATAAAATTGTTTTAGATTATGGCTGTGGAGGTGGTGCATTTCTTGATTTAATTAAAGGTTTAGCAGATAAAACTATAGGTATTGAACCTTATGCTGGTTATCATAAATCGTTAAAAAACAGATGTCACATAGTATTCCCAAGTAGCAAAAAGGCAAAATTAGAATATAAAAACAAGATTGATACTATTGTATCTTTTGGAGTTTTAGAGCATGTAGAAGACCCTAGTGAATATCTTAAAGATGCTTTTAGTATGCTAAAAAAAGGTGGAAAAATGTATATAGAAACTGATAATTTAGATGATATTTTAATGAAGTTAGGTGTTAGTTCTTTTGACAAGTTTTTTTATAGAACTGCTCATTTATGGTATTTTGATGCGATAACTTTAAAGAAAATTACAGAAAAAGCAGGATTTTCAAATATAAAAACTTCTTTTAGGCATAATTTTGATTTATCCAATACTATAGTTTGGTTGAGAGACAATAAGCCTACTGGTAATGGCAAAATAAATTTATTTAATAAAGAAATAAATAATAATTGGATTAATTTTTTAGAAGAAGAAGGTTTAGCTGATTTAGTTTGTGCGGAAATAAGTAAGTAATGAAATTAAAATTAGATAACAAAAAAGTCTTAATAACAGGAGCATCTAAAGGTATTGGTGCTGCAATTGCAAAAGCTTTTCTTAAAGAAAAAGCAAAAACTATTATAGTTTCTAGGGGTTCAAAAAAGTTATATAGCACCGAAAAAGAATTACAAAGCAAATATGGTGAAAATTTAGTATCAGCTTATAAATGTGATTGCACAGATAGAAATTCTATTATTGAGCTAAAAAATATTATTGATAAAGAATACAAAGGTTTGGATGTTATTATTGCTAATGTTGGCGATGGGCGCAGTGTGTCAGACGCATTACCAAATGAAAAACAATGGCAAAGAACTTGGGATAATAATTTTAAATCTGCTTTATACACTGCTAGAGAATTTTTACCAATGCTAAAAAAATCAAAAGGGTGTTTATTATTTATTTCATCTATTGCTGGTATGGAAGCATTTGGAGCTCCAACAGATTATTCTACTGCAAAAGCAGCAGTTATCGCCCTTGCAAAAAATATAGCAAGAAAAGTAGCTCCTGATATAAGAGTAAATGTTATATCTCCTGGTAATGTTTTTTTTAAAGGCGGCTCTTGGGATAAAAAAACACAACAAGACGAAAAGAAAGTTAAAGAAATTATTAATTCAACTGTGCCAATGAAAAGATTTGCCACACCTAAAGAAATAGCCAATGCAACAGTTTTTTTATGCTCTGATAAGGCAAAATTTATTACAGGAGCAAATTTAATAATAGATGGTGGACAAACTGTAAGTGTATTTTAATGATGAAAAATTTATTTAATTTAGATAATAAAATTATTGTTATCACTGGAGCAACAGGTCTTTTAGGCGAAAAACATGCTGAAGCTATTGCTGCTTATGGTGGAGTTCCAATTCTACTTGACTTAGAAAAAGAAAAATTAAATAAATTATCTAAAAAATTAAATAAAAAATATGATGTAGGAGCTTTAGGTTTTGTAGTAGATATTACTGATGAGGCTAAGATTAAACAAAATGCAAATTTATTAGTTGATAAATTTGGAAAAATTGATGGACTTATTAATAATGCAGCTAATAATCCTAAAGTTGAAGATAGTAATGATAAGAACTTTTCCAGATTAGAAAATTTTCCAATTGATGTTTGGAATCAAGATATAGCTGTTGGTTTAACTGGTGCTTATTTGTGTGCAAAGTATTATGGATTTCAATTATCTAAAAACCCTAAAGGTGGTTCTATTATAAATATTTCATCTGATTTAGGCTTAATTGCTCCAGACCAACGACTTTATGCAAAAGAAGGTGTGGCAAAGGAATTTCAAGCAGTAAAACCAGTAACTTATTCTGTAATAAAAACAGGTTTAATAGGTCTTACTCGTTACTTAGCCACATACTGGGCAGATAAAAATGTCCGTTGTAATGCAATATGTCCAGGAGGGGTAGAAAACGGACAACCAAAGGACTTTTTAAAAGAAGTGTCTCATAGAATACCTTTGGGACGACTTGCAAAAGCAGGTGAATATCAAACTGCATTATTATGGATGTTAAGTGATGCATCCTCTTATCTAAATGGTGCTGTTATAGCTGTTGACGGTGGCAGAACTTCTTGGTAATGATTTAATGTTTTTTTTCATTTATAATGTAAATTCAAGATAAATAATATTAAATAGGTAATAATGTCATCACTAAGAAGAAAATTAAATAAAATTTTGGAACCTAGAGGTTACAAAATTATAAAAAAAGATAGATTTAAAGAGCTTCTTATTAATGAATATAATAAATGTGAGTCTTTCTTTTTTGTCCAAGTTGGAGCTAATGATGGTGTTAAATTTGATAATTTATACGAGTTTGTTACCTCTAGAAGATGTAGTGGAATAGTTATAGAGCCTATAAGTTTTTATTTTAAAAAACTTAAAGATAATTATCAAAAATATCCTGATATAAAGCCAATAAGAATAGCTATACACAAAGATAAGAAAAAGGCAAACTTGTATTATGTTGACCCTACTAAGCTAAAACTTCTACCAGAATATGCAGAAGGCATAGGTTCTTTTGATATAAAGCATCATGAAAAATCAAATATATCAGATAGTTGCATGATTTCTGAAAAAGTTGAGTGTGTTAACTTAATGGATTTAATAAAAAAATACAACATATCTAATATTAATCTTTTGCAAATAGATGCAGAAGGTTATGATGCTGAAATTATAAAAATGATAAATTTTGACATTATAAGACCAACAATAATAAAGTATGAGCATGCTAATTTAGATGCTAAAGAGCAACATCAGTTAATAAAGATTCTAAAAAGTAATAAGTATGTTATTTTTGAGAGTGGCTTGGATAGCATCGCATTTTGTAAAAACAAATGTATTTAAATTGATAACTTGCATTATTTTATAATTAATAGCAATGAAAACTAAACGAGATTTACACTTAGATATTATTCGTGGTGTAGCTGTTTTGATGATGATAGTTTTTCATTTTGTTTATGATTTAAACTTCTTTGCTTTAATTGATATAAAACTATTTTCTGATATACCTTATCTTATATGGCGTTATTTAATTGTTAATTTATTTTTAATAGCAGTTGGGATAAGTTTAGTTATTAGCTATCAAAAACAAATATTAATAGCAAAATTCTTAAAACGCTTACTTTATCTAGCTGGAGCGGCTATTACTGTCTCAATTGGGACTTATATTGTATTTCCTACAGCTTGGATTTATTTTGGTATTTTACATCTTATTTGGGTTTTAACAGTAATTGCTATATTTTTTGTAAGACTACCTAAATTATCACTTTTAATAGCAGTAATAATTTTGTTATTAGACTTAAATAATTACTTAAGCCTAGCTTTTTTAAATAATATTTTTGCTAACTATTTACCTGACTATACTTTAGATTTTTATCCGCTTTTCCCATGGGCAGCAGCTATGTTCATAGGCATTTTTTTAGGTCATTATCCATATTATAAAAAATTATTTAAAGTAAATGATTCGCTTAAATTTATAAGATTCTTTGGCAGACATGCACTATTTGTATATCTAACACATCAACTCATTTTATTTCCTATGGTGTGGGGCTTAAGTCTTTTATTTAACTAACAGCTCTTGCCAAACATAAAACATCAATTTTTTTGATATTTTTATTATGCTTTTTGATTGTTTTTGCTAACTCTGAAAAACTAACTCCTGTAGTCATTACATCATCTACTAACAATACATGATTAGCATTTATAGTTTTTATTACTTTAAAAGAATTTTTTATATTTTTCCTGCGTTCTTTTAAATCCATTCTAACTAATGGAGGAGTGTGCTTTATACGAATACATGAAGATATATCAATATTTGAATAGTGTTTTTTTATTTTTGCTAATATTTCAACCGCTTGATTAAAACCTCTTTCTTTTATGCGTTTTTTATGTATAGGCATAGGTATTATTAAATCTGGCTTATTATTTTTATAGATGATATTAAAAGCATCATTTAATTTATCAGCAAAAAACTTAGCTAAAAAAAGCTTTTCATTGTATTTAAATTCTTGTATTAGGCGGGATATTACACCTTCATAGTTATAAATAGCATAAGCATTAGCAAATATTGGAGATTTTTGCAAACACTGAGGACAGTAACTTAAATCATTATGTATGATTTTTGCACAAGATACACATCTATTGGAGTTAGTAATAAAGTATTTTTGACACTTATCACATATAATTTCAGAGCTTGCAATATTACATAAAAAACATGATTGTTTTAGCATTGTGCTTTTTTATAAACATTCATGATTTTTTCACTTATAGTATCTAAATTATATTCTAATAAATAATCATCAAATTGTTCTTTATTATTAATGCTTAGATATTTAATTAATTGGGCATAAATTAACTTAAAATCAAAGTCCTTAGAACTTCTTGTGCCACAATCACCAAAATTGGAATATTTTGCTTTATAAATTGTTAACTCATTTATAAAACCAATAGACTCAGCTTCTCCAATAGCAAAAATAGGTTTATTATTAGCCATAGCTTCTAAGGCAACTCTACCAGAACCAAAAACAATATCATACCCAGCTATTTTTTCTACAGCATTATCAATTTGCCCTAAAAAATGACAATTATTTGGAGCAATACTTTTAAATTCAGATAATAATTCATTTGGACCACCAATTAAATCAAATTCTATATCTTCTAAATAACTAAATACTTTTTGAACTAAAAGTTTAGCTAATTCACCCTTAGGACCTGTTAGTCTTCCTATCCAAACTATTTTTTTATTTTTTGGTTTTGTAGTATTTTTAACCTCTATTTTTAGCCCATTACGAATAACGCTAATGTACTCACTATTAATATTTAAATCATTTATTAAATGGTCTTTAAGAAATTCACAGACTACAGTAATATTTTTGCCGTATATGTTTTTTCTTTTTGATGAAAAATGTATGCCTTGCACACCATGAACAGTTGATACATAAGCTATTTTTAGCCATTTAGTTACAAAATATGCCAGCCAACTTGCAGCTCTTGAGTGAGTGTGGATTAAATCAATATTTTTTTTCTTGCAAAAAATAAAAAGTTTTATTAAATTATGTATGCGACTGAATATACTTCTATTATGTATTTGCATAGCATGATATTCTGCTTTAGTTTCAATATTTATAGTATCTGAAATAATAAAGCAATTATTATCAACTATTTGTTTATCTATCAAACTATTAGCAAATACCTCAGAACCTGTAAGATGTGTTTGTGATAATAAATGGAGGATATTCATTTTGATAGTTTATCTTATAAATACTAAATTATTAGTATTTGACATATCAGAGCTAAATTTATAATTAGCATTAGCAAATGTTTTAAGTTTATCTGAGTTAGTAATTTTATTTTTAATAACAAAATCTACCATCAACCCACGAGCTTTTTTAGCGTATATGCCAATTGTCTTATATTTTCCATTTTTATTTTCTTTAAAAGATATATTTATTATGTCGGCATTTAAAGATTCTTTATCTATAGCTTTAAAATACTCAGCAGATGCTAAGTTTATTAAAGTATCAGTTTCATACTTATTTATAGTTTTACTGATATTATTCCCCCAGAATTTATAAAGATTATCACCAACTTTGTTTTTAAGTTTAGTGCCCATTTCTAAGCGATAGGCTTGTATTAAATCAAGAGGTCTTAGCACACCATACAAACCTGATAATATTCTTATATTATTTTGAGCAAATTCAAAATCATCTTCTGTATAGCTATCAATATCTATTCCACTATAAACATCACCTTTAAAGGCAAATAAAGCCTGTTTAGAATTGTTTAAATCAAAATTTTTAGTAAATTTTTGGTATCTTTCATAATTTAATAAAGCTAGTTTATCACTAACATTCATAAGTTTAGCAATGTCATTAGCTGATAATTTTTTAAGAATATTCAATAACTCTTTAGTTTTATCTAAATTATCCGCTAAAGAGTATTTTTTAAAATTAGAATTATCAAAGTTTTGAGTTTTAGATGGAGATATTACTAAAATCATAAAATTATTATTAATGTTTAAAATGCCTAATATTAGTAAAAAACATAGCTATATTATATTCATCACAAGCAGCAATAATTTCTTTATCATTAATTGAACCACCAGGTTGGATTATGGCTTTAACCCCAGCTTTATGTGCCTCATCAATACTATCTCTAAATGGAAAAAAGGCATCAGATGCCATAACACAATCTTTTATTATAAGATTTTCATTTTTTGCTTTTATTTGAGCAATTTTAGCTGCATAAACTCTAGACATCTGCCCTGCTCCAATTCCAATCGTGGTATTATTTTTAGCATAGACAATTGCATTAGATTTTACAAATTTAACAACAATAAAAGCAAATAATAAATCATCAATCAAAGTCCTACTGCCTTTATTTTTAGTTACACATTGTATGGTATCTTTATTGCTTAATTTTAAGTCTTTATCTTGAACTAATAGACCTGAAGTAACTCTTTTATAATCTAATTCTTTATTTGAGTATTCTAATTTACCACATTCTAAGACTCTAATTTTTTTTTTATCTTTTAAAATATTTTTTGCAGCAGCATCAATCTTTGGCGCAATAATGACTTCAACAAATTGATTAGTTAATATTTTTTTGCTAATTTTAGCATCAAGATTTTTATTAAATGCAATAATTCCCCCAAATGCTGAAATAGGGTCTGTTTCATAAGCGTTAAGATATGCATTATAAATATCATCAGCTACAGCTACCCCACAAGGATTAGCATGTTTGACAATTACACAGGCTGGTTTTTCAAAACTTCTTACACACTCTAACGCAGCATCAGCATCGTTAATATTATTAAAAGATAATTCTTTGCCTTGGATTATAGTTGAATGTGCGATAGATACACTTTTATTATCCTCAACATAAAATGCAGCTTTTTGATGAGGGTTTTCACCATAGCGCATAATTTGTTTTTTTATAAGTTGTAAGTTTATAGTATCTGCAAACCCATCTTCGTTTTTGCCTAAATAATTTGCAATTGCACCATCATATTTAGCTGTATGCTCAAATACTTTTTTTGCTAAATAAAATCTAGTATCTTTTGAAGTGGAGCCATTTTTTTCTATTTCAGCTAAAACTTTTTTATAATCATTACTATCAATTACAACAGTAACATCTTGATAGTTTTTTGCAGCAGCTCTTAACATTGTAGGACCACCAATATCTATATTTTCAATAGCATTTTCTAAAGTGCAGTTTACTTTGCTAACAGTTTCTTGAAAAGGGTATAAATTTACTATAACTAAGTCTATTGGCTGAATATTATTTTCATTCATCACCTTATCATCAATACCTCTTCTAGCTAAAATTCCACCATGAATTTTAGGATGTAGGGTTTTTACTCTACCATCCATCATTTCTTGAAAGCCAGTATAGTTAGATATTTCTACAACAGGGATTTTATTATCTTGTAATAATTTAGCACTACCACCAGTTGAGATAATTTCAATATTTAGCTTATGGAGTTTTTTTGCAAATTCAACAATGCCAACTTTATTTGAAACGCTAATTAAAGCACGAGATATAGCCATAATCAAATATTATAAATTTTTATTTTTTTTCTTAAAGTTGCGCGGTTTATCCCTAATATTTTAGCGGCTTTAGTTTGGTTATTATTAGTATGATTGAGGATAAATTCTAAAAGTGATTTTTCAATGTCTTCCATAAACATCTTGTGAACACCACTACATTCTTCTCCATTTAAAGTCTTAAAATAAGACTTTAATTTTTTTTCTACAAATTTCTTAGAATTTATTTGTGGCATAAATTTATTAAAAATTCCTCTGTTAATTGATACTGTATTTTGCTGTTTTTTATTTTATTAATTGAATTCCAAAATTCTTTTAATAATTTTCTTTTTGTAAGGTTGTTAGCATACCAAAAAATATGCTTTCTTGCTAAATAAGTTCCAATAAAATCACCATAAAAATTATAAATATCTGTTAAATGGGCTAAAATTATTTTAATTTTTTGTTCTAATGTTAAATAATCTGGTTCTTTATTAGTCTTTAAATAATAATCAATATATTTAATAATCCAAGGCTGACCTCTTGCAGCTCTCCCAATCATTACTCCATGAGCGCCAGTTTCATCTAAAACATATTTTGCTTTTGTGTGAGAGTTTATATCTCCATTAGCAATAACAGGTATTTTTACACTGTTAACTACCTTGTAAATTGTTTTATATTCAGCATTTCCATTAAATTTATCTTCTCTAGTTCGTCCATGAATTGTGAGCATTTTTATACCTGCATTCTCAGCTATTTTAGCAATGGTTACAGCATTTTTGTTTTTATTATCCCAACCTGTGCGCATTTTCAAAGTAATGGGAACTTTTACTGCTTTTACTGTTTTAGTTAATATTTCATTAACTAATTTTTCATTTTTTAAAAGAGCAGAACCAGCGTATTTATTACATACTTTTTTCTGAGGACAACCCATATTTATATCAATAATTTCAGCCCCTAAGTTAACAGCAAATTTTGCAGATTTTATAAATTCTGCACTACTTGTGCCTATTATTTGTGCAACTATAGGAGAAGCTTCATCTTTAAAGTTTAATCTAAATTTACTTTTATTAGAATTAAGTAAATTATTTTTTATTAAAGCCATTTCAGAAAAAGTTAGTGCTGCACCAAAATTTTTGACTAATTTTCTAAATGGTTTGTCTGTTATTCCTGCCATTGGAGCTAACAAGACTTTTGAATTTAATTTATATGGTCCAATTTCAAGCATTTAAAGAGCAAATTTTTTTTTGAGTCTCTCACGCTTTAGCCTAGAAAGATAATCCACAAATAACACCCCTTGTAAATGGTCTATTTCATGTTGAATACAAATAGCTAATACCCCAGAAGCATTTAGTATAAATTCTTTTGCGTTTTTATCTAGGGCTTTTATCTTAATATCACTAGCTCTTTTTACATTAGCATAGTAATTAGGGACTGACAAACAACCTTCTTCGGACTCTTCTTCCCCTGACTTTTCAATAATTTCAGGGTTGATAAGACAAATTGGCTGCTTTCTATCTTTATCTACATTCATTACAATTAATTGTATGTGCCTATCTACTTGAGTTGCAGCAAGCCCAATGCCTGATGCGTGATACATAGTTTCAAACATATCATCAATAAGCTTTTTAAGATTATAATCAAAGGTCTTAATTTTTTTAGCTTTAATTCTTAATCTTTTATCTGGAAATTTTAAAATTGGAAGCAGTGCCATTTTAGTTAAAAATATTACTAAACATAAAAATATACATTTATTTTACAATATCTACATCTTGTTATTAGTTTGAGTGCTAATGATTGTAAATTGTAAAATAATTTTAATTATAAATAATATTGGCTTTATTATTTCCTAAAAGTTTATTAACTTTATGTTTTAATTCATTAGTCGGATAAACATTCCAGTTTGAGTTTAGTTTTAAAGCGCCTTGCGATTCATCATTTTTATAGACAATTGCAACGGGACATTTTCCTTTGTTATCATGCAGTAGCCTTGCTAATTTATTGAATTTATCTTCTTCTATTTTTGTTAAAATAATTTTCAAATACTTGGCATATCTTATTTTTACATTAGATATTAAGTCAATATCTTTTGCTACAATTTGCCATTTATTTTTGAAATCTTTTTTTATTCTACCATTAACAATAACAACTTTATTCAAAATTAAATTTTCTTCATTGCTAATAGTTAAATTTTTAGAAAAGAATACAGCAACTATATCTTTTTTACCATCTTCAATAGTTACTGCTGCCATTTTGCCATTTTTAGTATGTTTGAAATTAATATTAGTGATTAATCCAGCAACGCTTGCATTTCTATTATTGCGCATAACTATTTGATGTATAAATTTAGCATTTATAAGTTTTAAATCATTTTCATAAAAATTTGTTGGATGAGCACTAAAATAAAAACCTAAAACATTTTTTTCCATTTCTAATTCTTGGTCTCTGCCCCATGGTATGCACTTATAATGCACTTTATCATTAGGACTTTCTGCATTATTAAATAAGAAGTTCTGACCTATTTTTTTACTGTGTTGATATTGCTCTGCTTGTTTAATAGCAGAATCTAAAGTTTTTATTAAACTTTTGCGGTGTATGCCAAACTCATCAAATGCTCCACTAAAAATCAAAGATTCAATTGCTCTTTTATTTAAAAAGATTTTTTCTATGCGCAGACAAAAATCAAATAAATCTTTGAATTTTTTATTTTTTCTTACTCTTTCAATTTCTTTTATCAGTCCTTCACCTACTCCTTTAATAGCTCCTAAGCCGTAATTTATATTTTTATCATTTATAACAGAAAACATATAATTTGAGCTATTAATTGATGGGCTAAGTATATTTATACCCATATTTTTGCTTTCTTTAATAGTAAAAGCAATCCTATCAGTATCACCCATAGCATTTGATAAAACTGCGGCCATAAAAGCAGCAGGGTAGTTAGCCTTTAAATAAGCTGTTTGATAAGATATTATTGCATAGGCTACAGAGTGTGATTTATTAAAGCCATATCCTGAAAATGTATCAATCAAATTAAATATTTCATTGGCTTTTTTATGAGGTATTTTATTTTTTTCACAGCCTTCTATAAAAACACTTCTTTGTTCTGCCATCTCTTCAGGTTTTTTCTTACCCATTGCACGCCTTAAAGTATCAGCAGATACTAAACTATAGTTTGCTAGGATTTGGGCACTTTGCATTACTTGCTCTTGGTATAAAAATATACCATTAGTAGGCTTTAATATTTTTTCTAATTTTTGATGAGGATATTTAGCTTTGGCGCCATGCTTTACATTAATATAATCATCAACCATTCTACCTTTGTCAAATGATAATGGGCCTGGGCGATAAAGTGCTAAAATTGCTACAATATCATCAAAACAGTCGGGTTTTAGTTTTTTTAAATAACTGCGAATACCTTCAGATTCTAATTGGAATACTCCAACAGTTAAACATTTTTGCAGTAAATCATATGTTTTTTTATCATCTAAAGCTAAATTATCTATATCTATTTTTGTATTGAAGTTTGCCTCAATAATTTCTAATGTTTGATTAATTACAGTTAGATTACTAAGACCTAAAAAATCAAATTTAACTAATCCTATATCTTCAATATCATCTTTGTCAAATTGAGATACTATACTATCATCTTCGCTATCGCCTTTATATATTGGACAAAAATCACTTATCTTATTTGGTGCAATAACAATGCCTCCAGCATGAGTCCCTACATTTCTAACTAAATTCTCTAGCTCTTTTGCTGTATCTATTAAGTCTTTTACACTTTCATTACTATCATATTTTTCTTTTAATTCTTTGGAATCTTCTAACGCCTTATCTAAAGTCATTTTAAGTTCATTTGGTATAAGTCTTGCTAACTCATCACTAAAGCCATAAGCATGCCCCATTACCCTACCTACATCACGAATTACACCTTTAGCCAACATAGTTCCATAAGTTATTATCTGCGATACTTTTTCACTGCCATATTTATTGCTTACATAGTCAATGACTTCTTCACGCCTAACAGTGCAAAAATCAATATCAAAGTCAGGCATGGATGATGTTCTTCCAGGGTTTAAGAATCTTTCAAATAATAATTCATGCTCAATAGGGTCAACACTTGTAATGTCTAAGCAATAAGCAGCTAACGAACCCGCTCCTGAACCACGACCTGGACCTACAGGGATGCTTTTTGATTTTGCCCAACGAATAAAATCAGATACTATCAAAAAATAGCCAGAAAAACCCATTTCATTAATTATTGTTATCTCATATTTTAAACGCTCTTTATAAACAGCATAATTAATATCTTTGCTTTTTGATATTTTTTCTAACCCTAAAAAAGCCTCTTTATTAAAATAATCTACTAAATTCTCACCTTTAGGTATAGGAAAGTTTGGTAAAAAGTTTTTGCTTTTTAAACTAAAACTAAGATTGCAGCGTTTAGCTATTTCATAACTGTTTATTAGAACCTTAGGTATATCAGAAAACAGCTCATTCATCTCTTCTGTTGATTTTAAATATTGCTCTTCGCTATATTTTTTTTTACGATTTACATCATCTAAGTAACCTCCTTGAGTTATACAAACTCTAACTTCATGAGCATTAAAATTTTCTTTTTCTAAAAAAAGAACGCAATTAGTTGCTACCACTGGGATATTTGTTATATGTGCAAGTTCTAAAGTTAACCTAAGAAGTTTTTCATCGTTTGGTTTTTTTGTTCTTTGAACAGCTAAATAAAACCTATCATTAAAACATTCATTCCAGAATAAAGTTGTTTGTTTGGCTTTTTCAAAATTATTTTTTAATAAGTATTGATTAATATCACCATCAACAGCACAATTAATTAGAATTAAACCTTGAGAAAATTTTTTTAAATCTTCAATACTTATAAAAACATTATTATTGTTATCTCTATTTAGATATTGATTAGAGATTAATTGACATAAGTTTAAATAACCTTGATGATTTTGGCATAGTAATAAAACTTTAAAATAAAACTCATTGTTTTTAACTACTATCTCAGAACCAAATATAGGCTTTATATTCGCCTGAATTGCTTTTTTATAAAATTTAATTGCAGCAAATAAGTTATTTTCATCTGTAATAGCAATAGAATCCATACCAAGAGATTTTGTTTTATTAATTAGACTATCTATACGAATTAAGCTATTTTTTATTGAATATTCAGAGTGACAATGTAGATGAGTATATTTATGCATATGCATTATTATAAATAAAAAAAAATGCCCCATTAAGGGGCATTTTTAATAATTATTAATTTTTAAAAATTAAAAAAGTGGACCGGCTGTTTTTGCTATTTCAGCTTGCTTTTGACCATTTATAGCTTGGTTTTTAGCTTTTTTTGCTAATTTAATTGCTGCAGACATTTTTCCTTTTTTTGCTAATTTTTCAGCTTTTTTAATCATCTTAGCAGTATCTCTCCACGCAAAGCTCACTTTTAGTGCTTTTTTATACTCTGCTTTCGCAGATTTTATAATAGCAGCTGAAGCAGGCATTGCACTACTTGTAGGATTATTCCAGTTATGTTTACTATCATATGCAGCAGTGTTAACTGTTAAGCTTAATAAAAAAGCAGTTAATATAATACTAATTTTGTTCATATCCATATCTCCTTATTTTCTTGCAGAGGGTGCATTTATTTCTAAACCATTAGACATTGCACTTAAGAAAAATTCTAAGTTACTGTATTCTTTACCTTGAGGTTTAAAAGGTTTAGCACGAACTTGTTTGTTACATCCACCAAAACGACGATGCAATGTCCCCATATTACCCCACTTTGAGCGATAAACAGGAAAACCACTAGGATGACCTAAACCAGGAGATAATAAATCAGCACGAACATAGTTGCCAGAATTATATACATGACAATCAGCACACGAAAGGTTTAATTGACCGCGCTTAGCATAATAAAAACGCTTTCCATCTTCATAAGCTTTTTTAGCACCTGCAGAATCAACTTTTACATTATATTTATGACCTCTTGATAAATAACCTAAGTATGCACTAAGGTGTGCCATTTTACCTTTATTCCAACCTATTCTCTTTTTGCCTAAACTTTTAATACAACTTTGAATATCACTTTCTAAGGTAATAACTTTGTTTTCTTTTTCTGAAAAATAAGGGTAATTTTGTCTTACTCCATTTTCATAATCTTTAAATTGAGAGCATTTAGCTAAACCAAGTTTAGCAAATAATGCCTCACCTTTATCAATCCCCTGCTCATATGGAGGTAATTCTTCAATTGCTTCCCATTGTTCACGAGATCCTTTATCAATTGAATAAACACCATTAATATAGTCATCTTTTGGAGTGCTTGGGAACTTATTATAAAAGTAATTAGTAAAAGCTTTTCTATCGGCTTCCATATCAGCATTAGCAAAACCAATTGTTAATGCATAAAAGCTGAAAATCAGTATGGTTATTATTGTTTTTTTCATATAACTTTTCCCCTTTTTATTTATTTTGACTTAACAGTTGCTGAGCCTTTTTTGCCTTTAAGGTCAACATAAGATACTGAAATTGTATCTCCTTTTTTGCCATCTACTAAAAAGGCAAAATATGGATTTTTAGATACGCTACCAGTTACCATTCCGCTTGCAAATGTAGAGCCATTTTTTGCTACAGATAGTTCTGAAATATAATTTGCTGGGATTTTTTTACCTGTTTTTTTATTGGTAACAAGACCAGTATGCATTGGATGATTAACAAGCATTCTTACTTTAATTATTCCAGTTTTTTTACTTGCTTTTGCTTTGAGTTTTATTGACATTTTATTCTCCTATTATTAATTAGCTATATAAAAATTAACCACCACATCCACCGATGGTAACTTTAACCTCTTTTTCTTTTTTGTAATATTTACCATTATTTGCCTTAACTAAAAATACTACAGGAGAGGTTTTGCCCATTTTAATTCTAGTAGAAATATAAGCTTTACTGCCATTCATAGTAGAGAATGATACTGCTAATGGCTGTCCTGGATTGCCAGGGACTAATATACTAACTTCTTCTACTCCATCCATTTTACTTGCATCTAAAGTCACTGGAACTACAGCTCCATTTTCTGCAACATTTGGTGCTTTTATTTTAAATGCGCCTGCTTGAGCAGATTTTATTGCAGCAGTTAATTCTTTAGCTTTTTTCTCAATAGGGGTATGATTATCAGCAAAAACTAAATTGGTTTTTAAGCTGGTAATAGTAGCTAATGCAACACTGCTTGTAGCTACATTTTTTATAAATTTTCTTCTTTCCATAATTTTATATCTCCGTAGAATAATGGTTAATTAAGTTTACAATGAATATATAAAGTCAGTAATTTTACTAACTTCATCTTTTGTTAAAATTTCATGAGCCCCGAATGGCGGCATTATAGTATGAGGATTTGCAATTCTAGCATCATAAATCTGTTTTAGTAAATCTTCTTTATTTGGGAATCTTGCTTTCATGGCAATTAAAGGGGGGCCTACATTACCAGGAAGTTTACCATCACTTGCCATATGGCATGCTAAGCAATTTCCTTTCTTGCGGTCAAATGCTATTTTTTTTCCTTCAGCAACACTTGCATTAGCAGATATTGGAAGAAGTAGTGAAATAATTAAAGTAATTATTATTTTAAACGATTTAAACGATGTTATATTTAACATAAATTTCCCCTCTTATTCTCTTATTATTAATTAAATACAAATTTATTTTGAGACATTATAACGATAATTTTTCTTAAGTCAAATTATCGTAAGCATCTTATTGTAACCTCCAATACATATTATTATATGTTCAATATAAGTGCAAATTATCATTTTTTAAATCTACACTATATTAAGATGGTGATTAGATAAAAAGCCAGCAACAACCTTAATATGTAAAAATAATTGTGATAGATAAACTACAAAGGTTGAGTTAATTATTAAGAAATATAATTTACCAATTAAGATATTTAAAATTAAAGGATAGTATTAAATATTAATACGGATGCGGTAATGCCAATCTCTGATATAAAAACTTTATACTTTCAAAATACAATTTATTACTTTTTAAGTCTTTGTTTATTGAATAACTTGAATTTCATTGTTTATTTTATTAAGATGTTTATCAACAATTATTTCACTAATATTTGAAATTACAGATTAAGAGTGTTGCAAAATGTAAAAAACACATTTCACAACATCTTTATCCAAGTTGTTTGTATAAGGAAGGGGAGTAAAATCAATAAATTAAGAAACAATGTATCTCCCCTTCCTCAAACTCCATCCCCAATAAGCTATTTTGCAATGGTCTTAGATTTATCAAAATAAATTAAAATTTTTTCATCATCTTGTAAATTTGGTACAGAAATATCCGTTCGTTCCCAAGTTCCTGCTTGGGAACTAAAGATTTCATTATTGAAAAATAAGGAAAAGCATTATTTCTTAAATTTGAATTAACACTTATTTGATTATTTGAAAATTCTAAATTGCTTAATTCACATTTATTATTTGATAAATGATTATAAGAATCTCCATGAGAAGAGCCTCTTTGGTAAGATAATTTAGAATTTATATAATGATTTGGGAAATTACTTGAATAAAAAGTTTGTGAACTTGATTGTCCCCAAGCTTCTAACCAAGATCTCCATAAAGAGTTATCATTAAATTTAAATATAACAATATAATTTTTATTAACTGAATTTAAATTATTTAATACAATTTGTTTATTGGTATTTCTATTTATATTTTCTTGTTTTTTATAACAATTAGTATATGATGTAGAACATTCAATTAAATCTGCTTTATAGTCTCTACTTTGTAAAATATTATCATTAAAAACATAATTATAAGAAAATATTGATTGTGAAAATATAAGAAATAAAACTAATTGTTTAGTTCCACTTTCTTATCTTTAGGGTTATACCAAAAATAACTAGGATTAT
>CAZDRI010000020.1:0-32613 GCA_964508055.1 uncultured Thiotrichales bacterium | reverse complement strand
TCTGAGAGCAAATGGCATAGCTTCTGGTTAACTGCCACATAGGCAGCTTAGAAAAATTTTTATCTTTGGCTAATGTTACAAAACTTGTTAACTGCCACATAGGCAGCTTAGAAATCTATATCCCAAACCAATAACCTTTTTGACTTGTTAACTGCCATATAGGCAGCTTAGAAAACTAGCTGCAACACCTAACATCTCACCTTTAGGTTAACTGCCACATAGGCAGCTTAGAAAACAAAATTGGATTGAAACATTAGAAAAGGCAAGTTAACTGCCATATAGGCAGCTTAGTCTGTGGGCGAAGCCCTGCTTACAGCAGTGCCAGTTTTTTTGGCACTAAAATATCATAACCTAAAAACCAAGCAACTAAAGTTGATTTAGTTAACTGCCACATAGACAGCTTAGTCTGTGGGCGAAGCCCTGCTTACAGCAGTGCCAGTTTTTTTGGCACTAAAATATCATAACCTAAAAACATAGCAACTGAAACTAAAAAATTCAAAACAAGGGACAAGTTTTGTAAAAATAAAAAATTTGTGGTATATTTGTAACTAATGCTGTAATCCGATCAGGTGTGCCTGTACGATGATACCGAGATTCAGCAGCTAAGCGTTGGCACATCAACGCTTAGACTTATAAATAATCTTAACTGTCTCTCTTTTAGTAGAATTAAAAACTCTTTTTTGCAAATAAGCATCAATACCTCCAACTCTTATAACTTCTTTTGCTTTAGAATTAATTTGATAAGTTGATTGTCCAATCCAGCGTCCTTTGCGTTTCATAAAAAATGACACTAAATGTTCGTCTTTACCGTTAATTTTAATTTTTTTATAATAAGAGCGTCTTAGCAGACCTTTTTTATCAAATTCAGTTACGCGTTGTGGAGCGATGATGCTTTGTGGTAATAATATCATATAGCTATGACGGTTATTTGTTCTAATTTTGGCAGTGCCTTTAAACAAACATTCTGTGATATTTAATGTGACACCACTTCTATCTTTCATTTTAGATTGAGGAAATTGTTTTAACCAACACATCATAACCTAAAAACCTAGTAACAAAAACCCGTAACGGGTATTACCCGTGTTAAAAATATATTTTTTTGTTAAATTTGTGAAAGATAACCCAAAAAACCACCAGCGCCAGTTGCTAAAATATCCCTTAATGCGTCCTCTGTATTTAATCCTTTGCGTTTAATATCGTAAATTTCTTTTATAATCGTAACAGCTAAAACGCAACTAAAACCAACCCCTACGCTACCACTACTAATAAATCGCCCTACAGCAAATGCACCAACCCCAGCTACAATATGTTTGTATTCATCTTTTTTTATTGAATTACTTATATCTGTTAAGTCTTTATATTCCATAGTTCAAATTATACTCTTTGAATTTTAAACTCTTTTGCAGATTTGTTAAAAATAATATAATCATAACCTTTTAATGAACGCACAGCCTCGCCCAAATCTTTCCCGAATCTATTAGATAAATACTTAATGTCTAATTCATCGCTTAATCCTATCCGATATGTGTTTATGTTTTTTATCGCAGTTTTAGAACCTTCAGCTAATGACTGTATAATATAAGCTACAGATATTCCGTATTTACGACCTTGTGTAATTAGTTGTAATTCGCCTTGAGCAGATTTGCCGACATTTGAAACTCTTGGTTAACTGCCACATAGGCAGCTTAGTCTGTGGGCGAAGCCCTGCTTACAGCAGTGCCAGTTTTTTTGGCACTAAAATATCATAACCTAAAAACCAAGCAACTAAAGTTGATTTAGTTAACTGCCACATAGGCAGCTTAGAAATAAAAGCTGGTGGCAATTTTGATGAATTACGAGTTAACTGCCACATAGGCAGCTTAGAAATACGGAAGCACCTAAACTAATACCGAAAGAAAGTTAACTGCCACATAGGCAGCTTAGAAAATTTACTCGGTCAATATACTCACATATAACTCGTTAACTGCCACATAGGCAGCTTAGAAAAGCATTAGCTCATATCTTATGTATGCATTGGAGTTAACTGCCACATAGGCAGCTTAGAAAAGCAGGGGTGCTGGCTCTTGCTTCACGGCACAGTTAACTGCCACATAGGCAGCTTAGAAAAATTCAGTATAGAAGTTTTGCAACCATCCTTCTAATCCCTCATAAAATCTTTTAAATAAATCTCCTGCAACTGCTAAAGACTCTCCAGAACTACTTGATATTTTGTTAGTTACCGACCAGCCAAAATATCCCGCAGTTCCTGCAATAACTGACCACGCTATAAATGGAATTAAAGCATTAGTTTTTGTTGCTATTAATAATAATGTTAGTAATAACAATAACGCTATAAATAGTTTTTTATGTTGTAATAAATAATTCATATTTTTATATTTATTCCCATGTTTTTCTATATTTAGGATCAATTAATTTTCTAAATTCTCTTTTAGATCTATCAGGACAATCAGCACCATCTTTTTGTATATCGGTATGTCCATGTTCTCTTTTATAAGCTAGACATTTCTTATTTTGTTCATATGCTTCATCTTTAGTCATTTTCTTACCACCTCTATAAACATATTTTATTTTTTTATTACTTTTTGAACCAAATTGATTGTTATACTTTGCTTTTTCTTTCTTGGCTGCTTGTAACTCTGCTTCATGTTTTTCTTTATTGTAATGAATATACTTTGCAGCCATTTCTGCTTGACCAAGTGTTGACATAATATCAACCATATTATTAATACCAGCTAATATTTCTATTAAGATGACATTATTTAAATGTAGAGCTTCTTTAAGTGTTTTAGTTTTTGTAGCCTTAGTATGTAATTCTTCTAATCTATCAAAATTTCCTTGAACAGCTACTAATTTCTCCTCAGTCTTAACAAGACCATCACGAAGTAATCTTTGTCTTTCCATATTTCTTAGCTTTTTAATTTTCTTAGTATGAAAATCACTATCATCTGGGTCAACATAAATGCCATCAAGGTTTTGGTCAATAATATCTCTTAAATCTATATCTTTTGGATCATATTTACGATGAAAATCTAAACGATAGTTATCTTTTCTAGATAAATTCCTAGCATATCTTTGATATTCTTTAAGTTGCTTATCAAGAGATTGTTTTATTTGAGTAGTAAAATCAAACTTCTCTCTTAAATCGTCTAAATAACTGTCAAAAGAAGTGTTTAACTTCTTTGTTTCATTTACTTGCTTTTGCATCTCTTTGAGCTGTCTAGCAGCTTCCTTGAGTTGCTCTACATAATAACCATAACTTCTTAAATCGCTTACATTATCAAGTGATATAGCATTAAAAGAATATAATAATATAAATAGTTTTATAGTGTTTTTTATAATTTTCATTTTTTATCCTTTTTTATTAAAATTAAAAAACTTTATTATATTATTTTATTTTCTTAGCTTTTGCTTTTTCACTTGCTTTTTCAACTCTTCTTAAAAGCTGCACCTTTTCAGCTTTGATTTTCGCAGTAGGTATAATCCCTTCTTTTTCATAAGATGAATAATGCATTGAGCCTTCTACTAACAAGCTATCACCTTTACTAAGTTTTAGTTTTTTAACTAAACTTTTGGTATGATTACCAAAATATGTCACTTGATGCCAATCAGTATTTTTATAAACTTTACCTTTATCAGTTAACTGCCACATAGGCAGCTTAGTCTGTGAGCGAAGCCCTGCTTACAGCAGTGCCAGTTTTTTTTGGCACTAAAACATCATAACCTAAAAGCCTAGCAACTGAAACTGATTTAGATGCTGAAATAAATTCAGCATGACGACCCAACACATCATAATCTAAAAACCTAGTAACTGAAACACTCAGTGATTTTATCAATCATCTGCATTGTAATTGCTAAATTAATCTTACTCATATAAAATTATTCCCATGCTTGAATTGCTTATATTGTTTATATTTTTTGCATTACCATTACTAACACTAACCGGTATTGTGATTGGCGGTATATATTTAGTAATATTTTTGCTAACACTCATCAAATATTTATATCTCAAAATTAAGTTTTTTCTGCAACCAATTTCCTAAAATCCATTAATTCATCTAAAGTCATTTTATCCATTTCACTCGGCTGTCAGTGCACAACTACAGCAATATCTACATAAGCCGTTATAACACATAAAATATTTCATTATGTATTAGGACAAAAATCTCCTATTTAACATATTTAAAGTAAATGAAAATAATTATAAAAAAAGCATAAGTATGTGTTGAAAGTATAAATTTCTATGATTATTCATTAAAAAGTATGTAATAATTGAAAAAAGGAATTAATTATTTAATATTTAAATAAAAGGGGGAAATATGAATACTGTGACAATTTCATCATTAGTATTAGCTGCGGCTATTGCAATCTGGGGTATTATTTCACCAGATTCAATGACTGGTTCGGCGCAATGGCTAGTAAGCTATTCACTTACAGCGTTGGATTGGTTTTACTTATTACTTTGCACTGCTTTCTTAGTTATTATGATAATAGTTGCGTTTTCTAAATATGGAGAAATAAAATTAGGTGCTGATGACGAAGAGCCTGAGTTTAGTACTCCATCATGGATCGCTATGTTATTTGCTGCTGGAATGGGAGCTGGATTACTGTTTTGGGGTGTTGCTGAGCCAATATATCATTTTGTAACTCCACCAGTAGGAGAAGGTGGAGATGCTATGGCTGCTCGTAATGCGATGGTAATTACTAATTTGCACTGGGGATTCCATGCTTGGTCAATTTATGGAGCATGTGCTTTAGTTATAGCTTACTTTACTTTCCGCTTAAATCTACCATCAATGGTTTCTACACCTATTAAAATTGGCTTTAAAGATGTGTTTAGTAAAAGTCAACTTAATAGTTTAGGTAATGTTGCTGATGTAACAGCAGTTTTAGCGGTTATTTTTGGTTTAGCTGGTTCTCTTACAATGGGGACACTAATGGTTAGATCTGGTATGCATTCAGTATTTGCCACAGATACTGATACTACTATGAGCATAATAATCATTATCTTTATGACTATTGCTTTTTTAACATCAGCTTGTACTGGTGTTGATAAAGGAATTAAAATTCTATCTAATACAAATATGATTGTTGCTGTTCTTATTTTATTATTTGTGCTTTTTGGTGGACCAACTGCATACATATTTCAAACATTTGTTTATTCCATAGGAGATTATTTAATTCAATTAATTCCTATGTCTTTCAAAACCTACGCCTTTACATCTTTTTCCTCGTGGAATTGGTTTCATGGTTGGACTTTAACTTATTTGATTTGGTGGCTAGCTTGGGGGCCTTTTGTAGGGATATTCATCGCTAGAATTAGTAGAGGTCGCACAATACGCGAGTTTGTTATTTATGTAGTATGTATCCCTACAATAGTTTCTATGTTATGGTTTGCAGCATTTGGTGGTTCAGCAATTCACATTGAATTGTTTGGTGATGGTGCTATATCTGATAAAGTGTTTGCTGATGTAGCTTCTGCATTATTTGGCTTCTTTGAATATTTTCCTGGAAGTGACATACTAAGTTTTTTAGCTGTTTGTCTAATATTTATTTTCCTAGTTACTAGTGCTGACTCAGGTACTTTTGTAATTAGTATGATGACAAGTAACGGTAATTTAAATCCAAAAACTAAATTAAAACTTACTTGGGGACTTATAATCACAGCTATAACTGTTGCCACTGTTGTTACTGAAAGTGTTAGTGTTGCCAAAGCTATGGCTATTACTGGAGCAATACCGTTCACTATTATTATTATCTTACAATTAGTAGCATTTTTTAGAGTATTGCGTGGAGATCCTAAAGTTCAAGACAGCACCACTAAGGATGATGCAAATTTAAATGCTAGTTCAAAAGCTACAGCATAAAGGAGGAGAGACAAAATGATTAAAAAATTAAATAAATATATTATTGTTTTTTTACTATCTAGCCTGTTAATTAGTTGTGCTGGCGATAAGAAAACTTTAAATATAGGTTCAAAACCATTTACAGAAAATATGTTGTTAGCTGAAATGATTGCACAATTATCTGAAAATCAAGGTATTAAGGTTAAGAGAAGCATACCATTTGGATCTACTAAGAAAATTATGGAAGCACTCAAACAAGGTGTTATTGATATTTATCCAGAATATAATGGCACTGGTTTGATATTTCTTGGTCAAGCTCCAACTAGCGATGGCAAAGCATCAAGCGAAATTTTGAAAAAATTATTTACCCCGCTTGGTTTAGAGATGACAGGAAAATTTGGATTTTCTAATGATTATGCAATGGTTATGACTGCTGAACGCTCTCAAGAGTTAGGGGTTAAGACAATTGGAGATTTAGCCAAACTAAAGACTCCAGTTAAATATGTTGTTAATGAGAGTTTTTTAGAGCGTCCTGTTGATGGCTTACACCAGATGAATCGTAGATATGGTATTGCTAATAGCAATGTTGTTAGTTTTCCACCGGATACTGCTGGTAAAGATAAAATTATTGCAGCATTATTAAATGGCTCGGCTGATGTTGGTGAAATGTTTATGACTGATGGTCAAATTGCAGAATATGGACTTGTGGTTTTAAAAGATAATTTGCAGTTTTTTCCAGTATATGAAGTAGCACCATTAGCTCGTTCAAAAGCATTAAAATCAATCAAGGGCGTAAAAGATGTGCTAGCTAAATTAGCTGGTGCTATTAGTGCTGATGATATGCAAAATATGAATAAAGCTGTAGATTTAGAAGCGCGCTCTGTAGCTTCTGTAGCCACAGAATTTTTAGTTAAAAAAGGCTTAGTTTCTAAATCTGGTAGTCAAACTTCAATTGAAACATTATTACTTGCTGTTGATCCTAGTATAAAGCTAAGCAATAAGACAGCTATTGCAATGAGAGCAGTTCGTGCTGGTTTTAAAAAGAAAGATATAGCTATATTTAATAGTCCTGATCCATTAGGAGCATTAAGTGATGTGGCTGGAGTAGCTATGATTGGTGCAGAATCTTTTTACACCATTGATAAGAACAACAATGTAGTGCTTAAAGATAATGCAGAAGCGTTTGCTGTTTTAGGCTATAAGACAGCTCACTTAATCAGCTCTAAGGCTAATAACAAATCACTTAGCTCAATGCAGAAAGTATTAACAGGACCTGAAGGTTCTAGTTCTGACATTGTTTTAAGAATGATTTTAAATTCTTATGGAATTGCTGATAAAGTTCAAGTAATTAATTCTAACAATGATACAAAAGGATTAATAAAAGCACTTGCCAGCAAAGCAGATGGGTTGTTTTTAATGCGAAATCAAGGTGATATAGCTATTGCTAATGAATTTAAAACTGGTGCGTATAAACTTGTTAGTTTAGATGAATGGGCTAAAGGCGGTCACACAGGTAAATTTAGTTTTATTAGACCATCAACAATTCCATCATCAATTTATCCTGCACAAGGTAAACCGGTAGCTTCAATTACTACTCAGTATGTTCTTGCAAGTCCGGTTGAAATAGCATTATCTACTGGAGATGTTGGTCCTGGTAATGCTTTCAAAAAAGGCAGCAGACCAACTCCTTTGAGTGCTGATAGTGTAAATGCAATAAGGGATTCTTTAGGGACTTCAGAGCTAATTGACCCAGCAATACCTGTGCATTCTGCGTTGGTGCCTAAAATAGAGGTAGTTGATAAATCTCTGCCTTTTAATATGGATATTTCATTGATTAATATATTGATGATTGTATTTATAATATGGGTATTATATATTGGCTTTAGACCAATGCCTGCAGGTCGTGATTTCAGCTTAGACGACTAATGTTGAAATAATTTTTGTTATAAAAAAGCCTTCTTTTAAAGAAGGCTTTTTTTATATCTTAAAATCACTATACAGCCAATTTTTAAAAACATAATCTTAAAGACAGTTATATTACAATGGCATTTTTGTATTTTTAGTGGATTTTTTTTAGCAGGCAACAATCCTAGTATTAGTAGGCATATACAAAGAAGTGTTTTTTATTGATTTTTATGTTATTATTCAAAAATGCATAACATAAAAAGCAAAACAGCTGATATTCTGCATTCAAATAAAAATAACTCTAAAATTGGTTTAATTATTAATATTAGTTTGGTGGCTTTGATTATAATCAGTGTATTAGTAATTATTTTAGAATCAATACAGCCTCTTCAAAACAAATATGGACATATATTCTTTGTTATAGAAGCATTTTCAGTAATAATATTCACCATAGAATATCTTTTAAGATTATGGTCGTGCACAAGCGTTGACAAAAAGCATAATTCAAATTTTAAAGCTCGTATTTACTATATGATAACTCCAATGGCAATTATTGATTTATTAGCAATTTTGCCTTTTTATCTAGCAGCTTTTTTACCTATGGACTTGCTCTTTTTGCGTATTGTGCGTTTACTTAGAGTATTAAAATTAACTCGCTATTCTCAAGAAATTAAGATTATCTTTGATGTCTTGAAAAAAGAAAAAGGGGCATTTGTTTCTATATTTTTTATGGTATTAATTATCATAGTAGTTATATCTGGTGCTATTTATATAATTGAAAAAGATATACAGCCTGAAGTTTATGGAAGTATTCCTGACGCCATGTGGTGGGCTATTGTAACATTGACAACAGTAGGTTTTGGTGATGTCACTCCTATTACTCCTTTAGGTAAATTGTTAGGTGCTTTTGTTACTATTACTGGTGTTCTTGTAATAGCATTGCCTGCTGGTATTTTAGCCTCTGGTTTTGCTGAGCAGCTAAAACATAGAAAAGAAATATATTTAGAGCAATTAGAATTAGCCTTAGAAGATGGTGTAATTGACGCAAAAGAAGAGGATGAATTAAAGAGTTTAAGAAAAGAACTTAATTTAGAAGAATTCGGTAATCATAGCAAAAGAAAAAGACTGAATAAAATTAGAGCTAGTAAAATATGCCCGCATTGTCATAAAGAGCTATAAAAATAAAATATCTTAATTATCAATATTCAGAATTTTTTTTTAATTTTATTTCTCTTACCAAATATATCAGTTCCAATTCGCACAATTGTAGAACCGGCTTTTATAGCATCTTCAAAATCATTACTCATACCCATTGATAAGGTGTCCATAAAAGGGTAGTTTTCTTTTATTTTTGCTAATCTATTAAAAGCATCTTTGGAATTACTTGCATTAGGTATGCACATTAATCCGCGCAAACTTAGATTTTGCATGTTTTTTACTTCATTGATTAAATCATTTAAATCAGCAACAGTTACTCCAGATTTGTTTGATTCATTATCAACATTTACTTGTATGCAAATATTTAATTTAGCTAAATCATCCATTCTTTGCTCATTTAATCTTTTAGCTATTATTAATCTATCAACAGTATGTACCCAATCAAATTTTGCACTTATTAGTTTGGTCTTATTTGATTGTATTGACCCTATAAAATGCCAAATAATATTGGCATCATTAATAGTTTTAATTTTCTCTAAAGCTTCTTGAAGATAATTTTCTCCAAAATCTCTTTGTCCTGCTTGGACTGCTGCATTTATTTGTGCGACTGATTTTGTCTTACTAACTGCTAATAATAAGACTTTTTTGTCTTTTTGAGCTTTAGCAATTTTTAATTTTATTTGTTTTAAATTTTGAGCTATATTCATTCAAAAACACTATAAGAGTCAAAAATAGGACCATCTACACACACTCGCTGCATTTGTTTTTTTGATTTGTTATTAATTTCTATTACACAACCAGCGCAGCCTCCTACTGCACAAGCCATATGTTCTTCTAAAGATACTTGGCATTTAAGATTATATTCTTTTGCAAGTTTATGTACAGCTTCTAACATAGGTTTTGGTCCACATGCATAAACTATCACTTTATTTTTATCTGTTGCTGATAATGAGTTAATATATTTTCTTGCAAGACCAGTTACATAACCTTTATTTACTTTTTCATAATCTTGTAGGCTGGTAAGTCTGGTGTTAATACATAAGTCTTCTAATATATTAATTGAGCCATTTTTAGCACACCAGTTATTTTTCATTTTACTTGTTACTACTTTAAATGGAAAGGGCTGTTCTGAACCTAAAATTACCATTTGTTTGTAATTTCTATTGCTCTTAATCTCGTAAGAAAGAGCTATCATAGGAGGCATACCAACACCTCCGCCTATTAATAATGGCATAGTTTTATCTTTGTATAATTCAAACTTATTACCAATAGGACCCATTATGTTTATTTTCCCACCTACTTTATGTTTACTTAATTCTTTTGTCCCTATGCCTATAACTTTATAAAGCAAATCTATAGTATTATTTTCTTTATTAGCCAACATTATAGATATTGGTCTGCGCATTAAGATATTAGCCCCACAACTTATATGTACAAATTGTCCTGATTTAGTATTTTTTGCTATGTTTTTAGTTTGAAGTTTAATAATATATTGCCCACCTTTATGTTTTTGATGTTCAATGATTCTACAATCTTCAACAAAAATAGTGTTTCTATGAGCCTTATTCATTTGTTATTAAAGTTCCAACCCCACCTTTAGTGAATATTTCTAAAAGCACTGCATGTGCTTTTCTACCATCAATTATATGAGCTCTTTTAACTCCATTTTTAACAGCAGCTAAGGCACATTCTATTTTAGGGAGCATACCGCCATAGATAGTTTTATCTTTTATTAATTTAGCAGTTTTTTCACTATCAATTCTTATTAATAAATTATTATTTTTATCTAATATACCCTCAGTGTTGGTAAGCATAATAAGTTTTTCTGCTACTAACTCTGCTGCTATTTTTCCAGCCACTAAATCAGCATTTATATTGTATGAAAAGCCATCACTACCAACACCTATTGGTGCAATAACAGGAATAAAATCTCCTTTTAATAATAAATCTATAACTGATACGTCAATTTTTTCTACTGTGCCTACATGACCAAGGTCAATAATTTCTGAGGTCTTAGTTATATTCCTATTTAATTTTCTTGCAGTTATAAGACGGCCATCTTTACCAGTTAGCCCTATTGAGTTACCGCCGTGGGAGTGTATTAAGTTCACAATTTCTTTATTAACTAAGCCACCTAACACCATCTCAACAATATCCATAGTCTCGCTGTCAGTTACTCTCATACCATCAATAAATTTCGTTTCTTTGCCAATCTTCTTTAAAGTATCTCCAATTTGCGGACCACCGCCATGCACTACAATAGGATTCATACCTATTGATTTCATTAATACCACATCTTTTGCAAAACTGCTTTTTAGGTTTTCATCAACCATAGCATTACCACCATATTTAATAATTATGGTTTTTTTATGATATTTTTGAATATATGGCAAAGCCTCACTTAATACCTTTGCTGTGTTAATTGAATTAGACATATTTATAAAATAAAAAATAAAACAAACATTTTACTATTGTTTTTTAATCTTAAAGTGCTTGTTATTATGGATATAAACTTAAGTGGTCTTTACTTAGTTAGGCTCATAAAAAGCTGAGGCAGTTTTTCTGGTAGGCGATTAATATGATCAATTACTAAATATCTATTGCCAAAAATATCTCCAATATAACTATCAGCCTTTTTATCCAAGCTAATGCAAAAACTACTAATAGCACTACTTGATAACTCATCAATTGCTTTTTTAGTGTCATTTATTAGATACTTTTCATCTTTAACATCTATATCAGAAGGTTCACCATCGGTTAGAATTAATAATAGTTTTTTATCTGCTTGTTGGGCTGATAAATAATGTGCTGCATGACGAATTGGTGCCCCCATACGAGTTGAATAATTTGAGCTAATAGCTGCTAATCTTGATTTAACTGCATCATCAAACTTCTCACTATAACCTTTGATATGATAATAACGCACATTATGTCTAGTATCAGAATTAAATCCTGCAATAGCATATTTATCTCCTAATTGGTCAATAGTCCAAGCAAGTAACGATACCGCCTCTTGTGATAACTCTAATATGCTTTGAGTTTGTCCTTCAGGGATTTCTTTTAATGAGGCTGATAGGTCTAATAATAGCATTACTGCGATATTTCTACCTGAATGTTTATAGCTTATATTTATCCTATTATCAGGTATAGCACCACATCTATAATCAATTAAAGATTTGATAGCAGTATCAATATCTAATTCACTACCATCTTCTTGAAATCTTACCCGCATATATTGTTGTGGTTTTAGCTTATCTAAAATTCGTTTTAATAGTTTAACAATATCTTTATGCTTATTAAGTATTCCATCAATATCACTAGCATTAGCTGCTGGGTGTTTCGCCTCGTATAAACTTACCCAATCCGGCTTAAAAATATTAGTATTATAATCCCACTCTGGATAATGCTTAGGAGGTAGTGAGTCTAATTCAATCTCTTTATTTTCACTTTCTTTTTTATCAGGTAAATTATCTTCCTCATCGCCTTCTTCAATATATATCCACATATGGCGGTTATCATCACGATAGCTAACTTCAGTATCTTTAAAATATATATTTGCATATTGGTCAGATTGTAATCTAGTGCGTGCTACAAATAATATTGCCAATTCAGCCATAGTTTTAGTAGAGCTATCAGACTCAGCCATAATATTATGAAATTTAGCTCTAAAATCTATTATATGTTTGTTTTTGAAATTATGATTTTCATCTAATATTGCTCTTGATAGCATGGTAAGTCTATGTCTTAAACAAGATTCATTTACAGGATTACAATCATATTCAATTGGCTTAGGGTGTAATTTTAATAAATATTTTTTAAGCCCGGGGTATTGTTTTAAAATCAAATATTCAATGCGCAAATCTTCAAAATGCTCTATTGCCATTCTTTGAAATGGTGAGTAATTATCGGCTACTACTTGAGTTGTCCATTTCTTATGCCCTGCGATATGGGCGATAGTTATCCTATATCTATCTATACCAGATACATTATTAAAATCCTCATACACATCTGGTATGCGAATACCTAATTTATCATAATAAGGCTGAGGTTTTCTTATTTCATCAAAGGCATAAGAATAAGGTATGAAGTATGATTCAGCTTGCCACATACTTTTAAGGTATAAGTGTAATTTGTTATCATTATCTATATACAAAGTTCCATGTCTTTCCCTTTGCATAATTGCCTTGCTGTCAGCAGATTTGATACTAAAATATGCTTTTTGTCGCTGTGGATTATTTTGATAATTTACCACCCCATAATCTATCCAGTTTTTTAGTCCTTGAAGTGATAATTGATTTAATAAAATTGGCACTTTTTCTAATAATTTAGGTAGCCCTTCACTAGCATGAGTTTTATGGATACCGTGAATTGAAATAGTAGTCTTATCCATCATATCAAAAATAATTGCAATAAATTTATTAAGTTGTTTAATACTTGCTAATCTTCTTGATGCTTCAGGTAAACATTGAATAAAAGGGAGTATAGACCTGCCATTAGGGGTTCTTGAAATATCCCACACTGCTTTAGATACAATTTCTAACACAGTCTCATCTAATTGAGCTGCTATTTGTGGCATTTCTTCTAAATAAGTTATTACCGGCTCATAACCTCGTCCAATCATACAGATAAGAGAAGCACCATTAAGATAACTTTCAATGCCTTTAGGGCTTAAGTTTATTAGGGCATCTTTTATATAATCCGCAAAGCAATTATCTATTTCTTTAAAATTGCATTTTAAACTTTGGCGGTAATTTGCAATTTCTTCTTTTGTCATTTACTTTGTGCTAATCTACAAAAATTGCATCAATTGCATGCTCTAAGGTTGAGCGAATATCAATATCATCAGTAATTGGTCTAACTAATGCCATACGGCAAGCTGCTTTTGGTTTAATGCCTTTATTGATTAATTCTGCCGCATATACTAAGAGCCTAGTTGATATACCTTCATCCAAACCATGACCTTTTAAATTTCTAGCACTATGGGCAATTTTTACTAAGTTTTCAGCCAATGCATTAGTTACATTTGCCTCCTTAGCTACTATTGCTATTTCAGTTTTAGAACTTGGATAATCAAAATCAAAAGCTGAAAATCTTTGTTTTGTAGATTGTTTTAAATCCTTCATCAAACTTTGATAGCCGGGATTATAAGAAATAACTAATTGAAAATCCTTATGGGCATTTACTAATTCGCCTTTTTTATCCAAAGGCAGAGTTCTTCTATGGTCAGTTAAAGGATGTATAACTACAGTTGTATCTTGTCTAGCTTCAACAATTTCATCTAAATAACAAATAGCACCTATCCTAGCAGCAACTGTTAAAGGACCATCTGTCCAGCGAGTTCCATTGGCATCAAGCAGGTATCTGCCAACTAAATCTGATGCTGTCATATCTTCATTACAAGCAACAGTAACTAAGGGTTTTTTTAAACTATATGCCATATATTCAATAAATCTAGATTTACCACAACCAGTTGGTCCTTTTATCATTACTGGTAGTCTTGCTTCATAAGCAGCTTTATATTCTGCTATCTCATTATCTTGTTCTTTATAAAAAGGCTGTTTTGATATTTGATATTGTTTAATATTTTTTGCCATAATCTATCCTTTAATTTAATGTTTAGGTGTAGTTCCTGCTATTTTATCCATTAAAGCAAATAACACTCCTGATACTACAAAAGCCATATGAATAATAACTTTCCACATTAGCATATTAGATTCAGCTTCATTTATTTCATTAGGTATATTCATAAATGCTTTTAATAAATCAATAGCCGATATAGCTACAATAGCTCCTATTACTTTAAGTTTAAGCCCTGAAAAATCAACTTTACCCATCCATTCTGGTCTATCTTTATGCCCTGCGACATCAATTTTTGATACGAAAATTTCATAGCCGCTAAAAATAATCATTAATAAAAGACTACCAATTAATGCCATATCTATAAGTGCTAATATGCCAATTACTATCTCATGCTCATTGGCACTAAAAACAACCAAAGATAGATGACTTAATTCTTGGGTAAACTTAATAAAGAGCAAAATAATACTTAAAACCAGCCCTAAGTAAAAAGGTGCTAACAACCAACGAGAACTAAATATTATTGTTTCTAATTTATTTTCTATTTTATTTGACATTTTTTAAATTATCTAATTTGTATCAGTTAAATTATAGCCAATTTGCTATTTGTAAGCCTTTTACTTTTTGAGTAAAAATCAAGTAAATAATGTGGGCTTTGTTTTCAAATTTTATTAGCATTTTTCTCCTTTTAATATAACTTTTTTTCTACAAATAACCAATTTAGGCGAATACTCTGAATTAACTTTTGCAGCCTTATTTAGTTATAGTTTTTACGCTTGAACTTGAGCCTAACAGCAACACATCTGCATTTTTATTAGCAAATAAACCATTAGTAACAACTCCTACAATATTATTAAGTTCTATTTCTAATTTTTTAGGATTAGTAATTTTCAAATTTGGAACATCTAAAATTAAATTAGAATTATCAGTTTTAAAGCCCTCTCTTAAAACTGCCGTGCTATTTGTTAGCTTTTTTATCTCTTTTGCAACATAATTAGTAGCCATTGGTATTACTTCTATAGGCAGGGCAAAGTCTCCTAAAACTCCTACTAATTTAGTTTCATCGGCAATACAGATAAATTTATCACTAGCTGATGCTATGATTTTTTCTCTTGTTAGAGCGCCACCGCCGCCTTTTATTAAGTTTAAATTATTATCAGCCTCATCAGCGCCATCAATATACACTGGTATATTATCAACATCATTTAAGTCATAAACTTTTATGCCATAATTTTTTAATCTGTCAGCACTAGCCTTAGAGCTAGCCACCGTGCCTTTAATGCTATCTTTAATATTAGCCAGTTCATCAATAAAAAAATTTGCAGTAGAGCCTGTGCCTACGCCTATAATACTATCTTTTACAACATAATCTAATGCTGCTTTGGCGACAGCTTTTTTCATATCATCTTGGTTCATAGCAGTATTTTTTATAAAAAAGGACATTATACCCAATGAAGAAAATTATCTTAGCTACAAATAACAAAGGCAAAATAAATGAATTTAATAGTTTATTAAGAAATCACTTTTCTTTTTATTCCCAAGAGGATATGGGGATAGCAGGTGTCCCTGAGACTGGCTTAAGCTTTGTGGAAAATGCCTTAATAAAAGCTCGTAATGCAAGCCTTAAAAGCTCACTACCAGCTATTGCAGATGATTCTGGTTTGGTAGTAGATGCATTGAATGGAGCACCAGGGGTATATTCAGCTAGATATGCTGGAGAAAATGCAAGTGATAATGATAATTTAGAAAAATTATTATATGATTTAAAAGATATTGATAATAGAAATGCTAAATTTCATTGTGCTTTAGTTTTTGTAAGACATAGCAACGACCCAATACCATTAATTGCTCAAGCATCTTGGGAAGGAAAGATTTTAAAAAAACCTAAAGGTGAAAACGGTTTTGGTTATGACCCAATTTTTTATATTGCAAAATTAAAACTAACAGCTGCTCAATTACCACAAAATGAAAAAAATAAGATAAGTCATAGAGGGAAAGCATTACAGAAACTTATAGCAATTATAGAATCAGAATTTAACAAATCGTGAAATTACCCCCTCTCTCTCTTTATATCCATTATCCATGGTGTGTAAAAAAATGTCCTTATTGTGATTTTAATTCACATGAGCTAACATTAGAAAATAATAAACATTACATTAAAGCCTTATTAGCTGATTTGAGAGATGATTTAGACTTAGTTCAAAAAAGAAAAATAATATCTATATATATTGGCGGTGGCACACCTAGTTTATTAAATATTGATGAGTTACATAATTTATTTGATTACTTAAAAACTAATCTTAAATTTGCTAAAGATATTGAGATTACCATTGAAATAAACCCTGGCACAATTCATAATGAAAAGCTACTCACATATAAAAAGCTTGGAATAAACCGCCTTTCAATCGGTGTCCAATCGTTTAATATATCAAATCTTGAATTTTTAAATAGAATACACTCAGTAACTGATGCAATCTCATCAATTAAATTAGCACAAGACAAAGGTTTTGATAATATTAATATTGACCTAATGTATGGGCTTAATAAACAAACTTTAAATGATGTTTTAAATGATATTAATACAGCTATTAGTTTGCACCCTAGTCATATTTCTTTTTATCAACTAACTATTGAACCTAATACTTTATTTTATAAATTTAATCCTAAGTTGCCTGATGCTGAAACGATTTATCAAATGGGTGAAAAAGGTGCAAAATTACTACAAGATAATCTTTATAAAAGATATGAAGTATCGGCGTATGGCAAAATAAAAAGCAAACATAATTTAAATTATTGGAAGTTTGGAGATTATCTAGGTATAGGTGCAGGGGCAGCAGGCAAAATTAGCTATAAAAATAATATTATCAGAACCTATAAAACTAAAAGTCCAAAAGATTATATTAGTAATTATTTGAGTGCTAAACCTAAAATAAAAAGAGAAAAAATTAAATCCCAAGATATAACTTTTGAGTTTATGCTTAATGCTTTAAGGCTAAAAAATGGCTTTAACTCTAAATTATTTGAACAAAGAACTTATAAAAAACTTAACATTATTTATTCCAAATTAGATAAAGCTGAGCAATTAGGATTATTAAAAGTTAATCCTAAATGCATTAAACCAAGTAGTAAAGGTTATAAATTCTTAAACGACTTACAAGAAATATTTTTATAATTTTGTGCAATGCAAAAAAAATGTTTGCATTTTTAAAAAATAGATATATAATCATTAATATTGCAATGCAGCAATAGTTAATTTTTTATCAAGGAGAATATAATGACAAATTTTAATGATGTAGAAAAGAGTTATAAGTTAATTATGCAAAATTTTTTAGATTTAGCTGAAATTAACTCTAAGGTTAGCAAAAGTGTAATTGATTACAATAATGAAGTTATTAAAGAAAACATGGAATATGCCTTAAATAATATAGCAAAAGTTGAAAAGGTTGATGATATTAAATCTTTTGAAAATTATTTCAAAAATTACCAAAATCAATGTCAAGCTGTTGCTAAAAAACAAGCTGAGAAAGGTTTTGGATTATTCCAAGACTATGTATCAGAAGTAAGTAATTTATTTAGCACTGTTGCCAAAGAGCAGTTAAAAAAAACTACTCAGGCTGTAAAAGCATAACTATAAAGGGCTAATATATTCAAGCTGGATTATTTAGCTTTGATAGTTGTAGTTTAACACCTTAGTACAAGCGCTTATTAGAGATATAATTTTATATCCCTCAAAAAATTACTTTTAAAAATCCACTTGTGCTAACTGTTAAACTTTTTTATAATTTTTATAAAAAGTTTAAAATTAAAGATTATTGTATTAAACAATATTTGGTTGGGGTTTGGGAAAGGATAAAATGGTTGAATTTTGCAAGTTATTGATATAGCTTTCCTTCCCCAAATGAACAATTTGGACAAAGATTAAGCATAAGGTATTTTTTAGCCTTATGCTTAATCTTAATTATTTAAGATTTAAAGAGGTAAATATGAAAGAGATAGTTATAGTAGAGGCAGTTAGAACTGCTGTTGGTAATTTTAACGGCTCAATAAAAAATTTATCAGCATCTAAATTAGGTAGTGTTGTAATAGCAGAATTATTAAATAGGTCTAATATAGATAAAAATGAGATTAATGAAGTGATTATGGGTCAAGTTCTACAAGCTGGTTGTGGTCAAAATCCTGCAAGACAAGCAGCAATATCTGCAGGTCTTAATTTTGAAACTCCTGCCATCACTATTAATAAGGTCTGTGGTAGCTCAATGAAAGCAATACATTATGCTAGTCAAGCAATTATGTTAGATGATGCAGATGTTATTATTGCAGGTGGACAAGAAAATATGTCTATATCTCCACATGTCTTGCCTTTATCAAGACAAGGTCAAAGATTAGGTAATTGGGAATTAAAAGATGTAATGTTAACTGATGGACTCACCTGTGCTCTAAGTAATCAAATACATATGGGAGTAACTGCAGAAAATATAGCAAAAAAATATAATATTTCTAGACAAGAGCAAGATGAATTTGCGCTTGAATCACAAAACAAAGCAGCAAATGCTCAAAATAATGGAAAGTTTGATTCCCAAATAGTTGATATAGAAATACCGCAAAGAAGAGGCGATGCAGTTAAATTTAATAAAGATGAATTTATCCGTCATAGTGCAAGAATTGAAAATATGCAAAAATTACGCCCAGCATTTGCTAGAGAAGGAAGTGTAACTGCTGCCAATGCATCAGGAATTAATGATGGAGCTGCTGCTTTACTTATTATGGCAAAAGACAAAGCCATAGCATTAGGACTTAAACCTTTAGCTAAAATTGTATCTTATGCAAGTAGTGGTGTAGACCCAGAAATTATGGGTATAGGTCCAGTTACTGCTACTCAAAAATGTCTTAAAAAAGCCAATTGGAATATAAATGACTTAGATATTATTGAGTCAAATGAGGCTTTTGCTGCTCAAGCAATTGCAGTTAATAAAGAATTAGGCTGGGATACTAATAAAGTAAATATTAACGGAGGGTCTATTGCAATTGGTCACCCTATTGGTGCTAGTGGCAGTAGAATAATAACAACTTTATTATATGCAATGCGAGATAAAGATGCTAAAAAAGGCTTAGCAACAATGTGTATTGGTGGCGGTCAAGGTATTGCTACTGCTTTTGAATTAGTTTAATAAGGAGTATTTGATGAATAAAATAGCTTTAGTTACTGGTGGTTCTGGTGGTATTGGTAGTGCAATATGTCAAGATTTTTCTAAAAAAGGTTATAAAGTAATAGCTACTGCAATTCCTGGAAAAGGTAAAAATTGGTTGAAAGAACAACAAGAACAAGGTTTTAATTTTAATATGGTAAATGTAGATGTAGCAGATTATAACTCATGTAAAAAAATGGCTGCTGAAGTTAGAGAAAAATTTGGCTCACCTGATATTATTGTAAATAATGCCGGCATTACTAGAGATGCACCATTTAAAAGAATGACATTAGAGCAATGGAATGAAGTTATAAGGACTAACCTTGATAGTGTTTTTAATGTAACTCATCAATTCATTAATGATTTACTAAAAAAAGGCTGGGGCAGAATTATAAATATATCTTCAATAAATGGTCAAAAAGGTCAATTTGGTCAAACTAATTATGCAGCTGCAAAAGCAGGGCTACATGGCTTTACTATGTCTTTAGCACAAGAAACTGCAAGGGCTGGTATTACTGTAAATACTATATCACCTGGCTATACTGCAACGCCTATGGTAACTCAGATAAGAGAGGATATTTTAAATAAAATAATAGCTCAAATCCCAATGCAGCGCTTGGCTAAAACAACAGAAATAGCTGCTATTACTTCTTTTTTAGCATCAGATGAAGCAGCATTTATAAGTGGTGCTAATGTGCCGATTAATGGCGCACAATTTACTAGTTTCTAAAACTTAATAAGAGGAAAATATGTTTAACTTTAATCAAAACCCATTTAATAATTTTTTTGCAAATCAGCAAATGCCAAATAATTTTTGGTCTTCAAATCAAGCCAATGATTTTTTTAATCCTGAATCTATGTTTAATAACTGGCAGCAGTTAATTAATAATCCATTTAAAAACCTAAATCAAAGCAAAATGCCTGATTTTTCAACATTTAATAACTTATTTAATGTTGATAATTATAGTTGGTTAGACATTTTTGACAAAATGCATAAAGCAGTTGAGAAAAACAATATAGATGATGTTAAAAAAATGTTGACTGAGTTATCTAATAAATGGTTAGAGCAAACAAATTTAGTAGTAAATAAATTTATTCCAGAAAATTATTTTATAAAAACACAGATAAAAACAGCTAAAAAATTCTTAAAAAAGACAAACCTTAAACTTGATAATCCATTACTAAATGATTGGCGCAAATATCAAAAACAAAGTTTAGCTCTTTTGAAAAGCAGTTTACAACTAAAAAGCGTTTTTAAAAACTTTGAGAATGAGTTAAATGATAACTTTAGTAATAAAGTTTTATCTGAAGAAGTTAAAGTATCAAATATTAATGATTTATTTACTCAATGGGTAAAAGAATTTGAAAAACTCTATGCAAAAAGAACAATGACTAACAAATACCAAAAAGCTTATGCTGATTGGGTTAAAGAGGCAACAATTCTACATAAAATCCATCAAAGTTATATTGATAAATATGTAGAGTTATTTGGGCTACCTTCTAAACGAGAAATGGACACTACTCACAAAAAACTTCATTTAGCTAGCAAAGAAATAAGAGCTCTTAAAGATTATATTTCTAAATTAGATAATAAAATAACTGCTTTAGAAAAAAAACAAACAGTAAGAAACACCCCCCCTAAAAGAGCTACTACAACAGCTACTAGAACTAAAGTAACTACTACAGCAGCTAAAAAAACAACTAAAAAACCAGCTGTTAAGAGAGTTAGAGTTACTACTAAAAAAAATATTAATAAATAAAGGGCAGTTATGTTTACAAATAAATTTATTCAAGAATCATTTGATGTGCATAAAGAAGTAAATAACTGGTGGCAAACTTGGTATAGTGCTGTGAGCACATTGCAAAATAAAGATGATGTTAAAGTAGGTCATATGGAAACAGAAGAAGTAGCTAGTAGGGATAAATTAAAACTGCTTAGATTTAAAAATGATTCTAACAGAAAAATTAAAACCCCTTTATTAATTTCCTATGCCCTAGTCAATCGTTTTACTATTGCTGATTTACAAAAAGACAAATCTTTAGTTGAAAAATTAGCCGAAGCAGGTATTGAAGTTTATGTAATGGATTGGGGCTATCCAGACCCCGCAGATAGATACTTAGATTTAGATGATTATATTAATGATTATATTGACTTTTCAGTAAATACAATTTGTAAATTAGATAATGTTGATAAGGTAAATCTTTTAGGTATATGTCAAGGGGGTGTTATGGCTTTATGCTATACAGCATTACATCCAGAAAAAATACAAAATTTAATCACTATGGTAACTCCAGTTGATTTTCATAGTAAAAACGACAGATTAAGCCATATGATACAAAAAGTAGATATTAAAAATTTTGTTGATACTTTTGGCAATGTATCTGGCGAATTGCTAAATATTAATTTTAATATGCTAAATCCTGTAACTTCAAATATTAAAAAATGGATTGATGCTGTAAATATATTATCAAACGAAGAAAAAGCTGATTTTTTTATTCGTATGGAAGAATGGATAAATGATAGTCCAGACCAAGCAGGTTGTGCATATAAACAATTTATAGAAACATTCTATCAAAAAAATTCTTTTGTTAAAAAAAATACCTATATTAATGGCAGCAAAATTGATTTATTAAAAATAACACAACCAGTATTAAATATTTATGGCTTAAAAGATCACTTAGTACCGCCAGAAAGCTCCAAAGTATTAGCAAAATTAATAGCAAGCAAGGATTATGAGGAATTAGTTGTAGATACCGGTCATATTGGTATGTATGTATCAAGTCAAGCTAAAGCTGTGCCTGAGCAAATTATTGAATGGTTAAATGAAAAATCAAATTAATATGAGAGTTTATAAAAAATATCCAAATCGTAGATTATATGACACTAAAGATAGCTGTTATGTAAATTTAAAAGACATTAAAAAACGCATAATTGCTTTTGAGACAATACAAGTGCTAGATTCTAAAACTAAAACAGATGTAACTGCTTCCATTTTATTGCAAATATTAAGCGAACTACAATCTGGAGGAGGTCAGCAAGTTATGACTAATCAAACATTAATGCAATTAATAAGAATATATGAAAGCCCTTTTTCTAAAATTTTTAATAACTATTTAGAACAAAGTATATCTTTGTTTGTCAACCAACAAAAAATAGTTGAGAATCAATTTGATTTTAGTAGTTTACAAGAAACATCAAATAAATTTATTAAAGATTGGCAAAACTTTTTTACTGGAGGCAACATCAAATAATATCTTTTAAAGTTATATTTTTAGCTCCGTTTTTCTCCATTTGTAATAAGAATAATTCAGCAGTTGATATTGCATCTTCTAAAGCACTATGAGCTTTATATCTAGGAAGTTTATAGCCACTTCTAATATTAAAAAGTCTTAAATCCTCGCCTTTTATCAAAGGCTTAGTTCTACTAAGTTTTTTATGCTCTATTTTCATAGTATCAACTATATGGACAGGCAGTATTCCTCCAAAAAGCCTTTTGCATACAGCATTTAAAAAACTTTTTTCAATATTTTCAAAATGAACTAACAATACCCTTCCACATAATTTATCTAAAAGAGTGTTTGTAACATTTAATAAATATTCACCTTGTTGCATTCTATTATCAGTTATTTGGTGCACAACTACATTACCTTCATTAAGTTGAGTATCAAGCCGAATGATATGATGACCATTTTCTTTTAATTTAATTTTATTATTAGAAATTATTGTATAGCCAACACTTAGAATTGAATCATTGTTAGGGTCTAAGCCAGTAGTTTCAAAATCAAGAGCTAAAAACTCAATGTTTTCAATATTATTTTTTAAATCCGCTAATGGAGTTTTTAAGTAATTAATATAGCTTTTATTTAAAGTTGTGGGTTTAATTTTATTAAGTAATTTTTTTCTTTTTCTTTCTGTTAAATTTAAAAAACTAACTATCATAATAAATAACTTGCATTGTATCTACTAACCATAGCTGATTGTAAATTTCTAACAACTTCAAAGGCATCTTTTAGATGTTTTTTTTCTAAAGATGATAACTCTTCAGGAGGTGCATAATTATCAGGCTCTATTTTATTTTCTATTTGTTTTGCTTGATGATGTAGGCGTACAGAGTTTATAAACTCAAAAGCATCTATTAAGTCTTTACCACCTGATTTACTAATAGCCTTTAATTTTATACATTGTTTTAATCTGTCCATTGTGTTTATGCTTTTGATATTAAGCGATAATGCATAAATTCTAACCATATCAACAATAGGAATAACGCCTCTTGTTTTCATATCTAAGGCTTTTTTCTCAGAACCGCTCTTTTCTAATACAAAATTTTTAAAAACACCTAATGGTGGCTGATGTTGCATTGCGTTTGCTGTCATATAAGTTAAAAATATAGTATTTTCTTTAGTTGCTGTTAATACTTTAGATTGTAAATCAGTAAATAATGATTTATCACCATATATATACTTAAGGTCAAAAAATATACTTGAATGCATTAATGCCATAGGCTCTGGCTCAGTAACCCAAGTATTAAAATATTTTTTCCATACTGCCAATGGTTGCCTCCACTTACTGTTGCTAGCCATAATATCGCCAGGACAATAAACATAACCACACTTATCTAAAGCATCGCAGACAAAATTAGCTAAATCTTTAAAATAATTAAAATGAATATTTTCATCATAAGCATCATTTAGGATAATCATATTATCTTGATCAGAGTGTGCATTTTGCTCGTCCCTTGCCATAGAACCAGCAACCAACCAAGCATAGCTAACTGGAGGAGTCCCTAATTTTTTTTCAGCAAACTCAATGATTTTTTGATTTATTGTAATTCCTATTGAGCTTATAGTATGGCCAATATCATAAAAACTTATATTATTTCTAACTAAATTAAGTAATATATTTTTTAATTGCTTACTAATTATCTTTAAAGTTTTAATATTTCTAGCGAACCTTATTTCATCTATTAAAAAAACAGCTTCATGACTTTGTTTATTAATCAAATCAGTTGCTGTTAATATGCTGACCGCCTTGTTATGTTTTATAACAGGAAGGTGTCTTATATGTTTTCTTGCCATTATTAATAACGCTTCAGAGCCTGATGCTTTAGCATTAATAGTTATTGGATTAGGTGTCATAATTTCTTCAATTGCAGTATCTACTGCTAAATTTTTTGCTGCTACTTCAGTGCAAAAAACTCTATCTGTTACAATTCCTTTTAAATTATTCTCATCTCCAATTAATACTGCAGTTATGTTTTTAGTTGTCATTAAGTTAGCTACTTTTTGCACTGTAGTTTTACCATCAACAATATATACTTTATTTGTTTTTGATAACTCTATAACTGATGTCAACATTAAAGCAGGTCTCTTATTTTGACTCTTATAATCACAATAAGATTTTGCTGCAGGTTTAGAGAAGTAAAAATTTACATGTTCATTTATTTTTATAAGTTCTGTTATTAACTCTTTAGGAATAATATAGATAAGTGAATCTTCATTTATTTCATATATTTGTTTTTTTTCTTTGTTTAACAAAGCATCATCATAATCAAACCAATGTCCTGCTTCTATTAAATAAGAGGTTTTAGAGTTAGAATCATATGCTTTAACTGAGCCAATGCGAATTAAATAAACAAAATGTTTTTCAGTTGCTATTTGCTTACCTGAGCTTTTATAGATAATTTCTATATTATTTACAATTTTTTCAATAAATTTATCATCAACCTTATCAAGTGGTTCGCAGTTTTTAAGATAATCTTTTATTTCAATTTGCTCTATTTCCATTTTATTTAGATTTTTTATAAATAGCATCTGATGTTAAAAATATGGTATTAACTTCAGCATAAAATATAGCATCATTAATATTTAATGCTAATCTTAATATACTATTATCGGAATTAGGGTTATTAAATAATACATACCAATTAAGCCCATCATTTGTATCTGTTATCATAAGCTTACTAACATCTTTATTAACTACAGAATCTATCAAAGATATTCTAATGCCTTCAATTTTAGTATTACTATTAAGGTTTAATTTTAGCATTGAATTACCAATATCTTCTGCTGTTAAGCTAATATTTATACTTGCATTCATAAGCTCGCAAATACCACTTTTGTAACGACAATTAGGTTTTGCTAGTAATTTATAAACATTACCTTCAATGAGTTTATGCGGTTTTTCGCTAACAAAGTAATCAGTAGCAAAATAACTTATTATTGCTAAAATAGGTGCTATTATTAATGCAGCAATTATATGCTTATTTTTAAAAATCAAAATTACCAACCCCTATAAAAATTAAACCCTTTACTGTGCTTTACAATAAAGGGTTTAAATTGCTAAAAATTATCAATAATTTTTATTTTATAGCTCCTGGAACACGGATATGTTCAACTAACTCTTGAACTTTTTTAGGAACCTTAGCTGTTTTACTTGATACTATATAAGCAACAATAAAATTAACTACTGCTCCAATAGCGCCAAAGGCATTAGGTTCAATACCAAAGAACCAGTTAGAGGGCATATCTCCTAAAAATGCTGTGCTTTTAACAAACATAATTCCTTTGTGTTGGAATACATATAAAAGCGTAATACCAATACCTGCAGCCATTCCAGCAATTGCACCTTCTTTATTAATGTTTTTAGAGAATATCCCCATCATTAAAGCAGGGAATATTGAAGATGCTGCAAGCCCAAATGCTAATGCAACTGTCCCTGCTGCAAAATCAGGTGGATTAAATCCAAGATAACCTGCCAACGCAATCGCACCTGCCATTGCTATACGACTTGCAAGTAATTCTTGTTTTTCATTAATATCAGGTCTAAATACTCCTTTAAGTAAATCATGAGATATAGCTGATGCTATGGCTAATAGTAGTCCAGCAGCTGTTGATAAAGCTGCAGCTAATCCCCCAGCAGCAACTAGCGCAATCACCCAGTTAGGCAAATTAGCAATTTCTGGATTAGCTAATACCATTATATCTCTATCTACTTTAACCATTTCATTAGTGGCTTTTTTAGAAGTATATTGAATTCTACCATCACCATTTTTATCTTCAAATTTTAATAAACCTGTTGTTTCCCAGTTTTTAAACCAAGAAGGTCTTTTAGCATATTCAAGATTTTCAGCTGGATTTGAAGTTGGTTGAATTGTATGCATAAGATTTAATCTTGCCATTGCAGCTACTGCTGGTGCAGTTGTATATAAAATAGCAATAAAAACTAATGCCCAACCTGCTGAAGAACGAGCATCCTTAACTTTAGGCACAGTAAAGAATCTTATGATTACATGTGGAAGACCTGCGGTCCCAATCATCAAAGATAAAGTATATACAAACATATTAAGACCGCTAAGTCTTGATTTAGTCGTATATTCTTTAAATCCTAATTCTGTTACTATTTGGTCTAATTTATCTAATAAATAAGTGCCATCAGCCATTGTGCTACCTAATCCTAATTGTGGAATAGGGTTACCAGTTAGATTAAGTGATATAAATATAGCTGGTATTGTATAAGCTAAAATCATAATACAATATTGAGCTATCTGGGTATAAGTAATACCTTTCATTCCTCCTAATACTGCATAAAAGAATACAATGCCCATACCTACTAATAATCCTGTGCCATAATCAACTTCTAAAAAACGCGAGAATGCAACCCCTACACCTTTCATTTGTCCGATTACATATGTTATTGATGCAATAATTAAACACAATACCGCTACCACCCGAGCGGTATTAGAATAATATCTATCACCAATAAATTCTGGAACTGTAAACTTACCATACTTACGAAGATAAGGAGCTAAAAGCATTGCTAATATTACATAACCTCCTGTCCAGCCCATTAAAAATACAGAACCTCCATAGCCATAAAAAGCAATAAGTCCAGCCATAGATATAAAAGATGCTGCACTCATCCAATCTGCAGCGGTCGCCATACCATTAGCAACTGGAGGAATACCTTTACCAGCTACATAAAATTCACCAGTAGTGCTAGCTTTTGCCCAAAATGCAATACCTATGTAGATAGCAAAACTAATGCCTACTACAATAAATGTTAATGTTTGTAAATCCATTGTATCCTCCTTTATTCTTCTACATCGTATTTCTTATCAAGCTCACCAGCTTTCTTTGCATAAAAGAAAATAAGAGCCACAAATGTATAAATAGAACCTTGTTGTGCAAACCAAAATCCTAACTTATATCCACCTATCTTTATAGTATTAAGAACATCTACTAATACAATACCAAAAAGATATGAAACTACAAACCAGATAACAAAACATAGTGTTACTAATCTTATGTTTTCTTTCCAGTAATTACTTCTATTTTCCTCACTCATAAATAATATCCTCAGTTAAAATTACATAGCATTTTAAGGTAAATAATAAAAAAGTCTATTATATTAATTTTTACTAATATTCAATGATAAATATAAAATCATCACTCACCAATGTTTAAAACAGCTAAAAACGCTTCTTGTGGTATATCTACTTTACCTATTGAACGCATACGCTTTTTACCTTTCTTTTGTTTTTCTAATAGTTTTCTTTTGCGGCTAACATCTCCTCCATAGCATTTCGCTGTTACATTTTTTCGCAATGCTTTTACATTTGTCCTTGCTATGATTTTTGAACCAATACATGCTTGAATTGCAACATCAAACATTTGTCTTGGGATTAATTGCTGCATTTTTTCAGCTATTTCTCTACCTTTTTGTAGAGAATTATCTTTATGAATTATTAATGCTAAAGCATCTACTTTTTCTCCATTTATCATTATGTCTAAGCGAATTAAGTTTGATGCTTGATAACTATTAAAACTATAATCCATTGAAGCATAGCCACGACTTACAGATTTTAATCTATCAAAAAAATCTAAAACAACTTCATTTAATGGCAATTTATATTCTAATTGAACTTGTTTTCCCAAATACTTAATGTTTTTTTGGACACCTCTTTTTTTCATACACAAGCCAATAACTGAGCCTACATACTCACTAGTTACTAAAATATTAGCATCAATAATAGGTTCTCTAAACTCAAGTATATTTTGTGGTGGAGGAAGTCTTGCAGGGCTATCTACAAAGTAAGTTTTATTTTCCTTATCTAAAATCTCATATATCACAGTTGGTGCAGTAGTTATTAAATTAAGATTATATTCTCTTTCTAATCTTTCTTGCACAATTTCCATATGCAGCATACCTAAAAAACCACAACGAAAACCAAACCCTAAAGCTGTTGAGTTCTCAGGTTCAAAATTAAGTGCGGCATCATTTAGTCTTAGCTTAGATAATGCATCTCTAAACTTCTCATAATCTTCTGATACTTGTGGAAAAAGTCCTGCAAAAACTCTTGGCTGTATTGGTTTAAAACCTGGTAAAGGCTCATTTAAAGAGTCTTTAAAATCTATAATAGTATCACCTACTGGAGCACCATCTATTGCTTTTACCCCTGCGATTAAATATCCAACTTCACCTGCTTTTAGACTATCTTTTTTCATTCTTTTAGGGGTAAATACTCCTATTTCTTCAACAAGGTAGTCTTCTTTAGTTGAGAATATTTTTATTTTTTGCTTTTGTTTTATTTCACCATCTACAACTCTTATTAAAGATACTACTCCTAAATAATTATCAAACCAAGAATCAATAATAAGAGCTTTTGTTTTTGAATTAATATCTCCTTTTGGCGGTGGAACTTTGGTTACTATTTGCTCTAATATATCAGTTATTCCAATATCCTCTTTTGCGCTAGCATGAACTGCATCATGTGCTTCAATGCCGATTATATTCTCAATTTCTGCTACAACTCTTTCTGGTTCTGCTTGATTTAAATCTATTTTATTTAAAACAGGTATCACCTCTAAGCCTTCATCAATTGCTGTATAGCAATTTGCAACAGTTTGAGCTTCAACTCCTTGCGATGCATCTACTATTAGCAATGCTCCTTCACAAGCACAAAGTGAGCGCGATACTTCATAAGAAAAATCAACATGTCCAGGTGTATCTATAAAATTTAACTTATAAGAATTACCATTTTTGGCATTATATAAAAGACTAACACATTGTGCTTTAATAGTAATTCCTCTTTCTTTTTCAATATCCATAGAGTCCAACACTTGTGCTGTCATCTCTCTTTCACTAAGTCCACCACAATGTTGAATAAATCTATCAGCTATTGTAGATTTACCATGATCAATATGAGCTATTATTGAAAAATTACGAATATTTTGTAGCATTATTTTTTCTTTTATTTTTGAAAAAGCTTGTTAGTAACTCTGAACTTTGCTCTTTTAGAATACCTTTTTCTATTTTTATTTTATGATTAAAACAATTCATATCAAATATATTTTTACACCCCCCTAACATTCCAGTTTTCTTATCTTTAGTTGCAAAAACTATTTTTTTAACCCTTGCGTGTATTGCTGCTGATACGCACATTGCACAAGGCTCTAAAGTAACATATAAAGTGCAATTAATAAGCCGATAATTATTTAATTTAGTAGCTGCACTTCTTAAAACTAGTATTTCTGCATGTGCTGTTGGATCATTATTTATAATTGTGCGATTAAAATCTTTAGCGATTATTTTATTATTATTTACTAATAAAGCTCCTATAGGAACTTCATCAACAAGTATTGCTTGTTTAGCCATATTTAAGGCTTCATTCATAAAAAATATATGCTTATTCAAAGTTTTTGCATTAAAAAAAAGAAGTAGGTATTATAATCTTTTAAAAAAAATAAGTAATAGCTTATGTCAAACCACCACCCTATAATTGAAGAATTTCCAGATATAAAAGATAAGATTCATAGTCTAAAAATTAGTAACAATCATTTTAGAAGATTGATGGAAAAATACGAAACTATTGATAAAGAAATTGTCAGTATAGAGCAAGAAATACATGTCTCATCTGACAAATACTTAGAAGATTTAAAAAAACAAAGATTACAGCTTAAAGATGAAATGTATAGAATTTTAACAGCATAAATTATAAATGGAATACGATATTGAGAAGTATTTAATAAGTTTAAAAAAACCAAAAATAGCTGAACATTCTCAAAGATTTTTTAAAACAGCAGTAGGGGAGTATGGCTATGGAGATATTTTTTTAGGTATTCGGGTACCTATTATTCGTAAAGCAGTCAAAAAATATCAAAATGCCAATATAGCTGTTGCAACTAAACTATTAGCATCAAAATATCATGAAATAAGATTATTTGCATTGCTACTATTAGTGGCTAGGTTTAATAAATATCAAAATGAACAACAAAAGATATATAATATATATTTAAATAACACTAAATACATAAATAACTGGGATTTAGTAGACAGCTCTGCCCATCATATCGTAGGTAGTTATTTACAAAACAAAGATAAAAATATATTAATAAAACTCGCAAAATCGGATTCTCTTTGGGAAAGAAGAATTGCAGTTATAGCTACTTATTATTTTATTAAAAATAATGAGTTTGAATATACTTTTAATGTTGCTAAATTATTATTAAATGATAAAGAAGATTTAATCCATAAAGCTGTTGGTTGGATGTTAAGAGAAGTAGGCAAAAAAAATTTAAAATCTGAAAAGCATTTTTTAGAAAAACATCATAATAAAATGCCAAAAGTAATGCTGCGTTATGCTATTGAAAAGTTCTCAAAAGAAAATAAAAAATTGTACCAATAAATAACCTAATCTTTTTGCTGTAGTATCAATGATGTTAAAGTGGAACTAAAAGGATTAATCAAGGCAGATAGAGTTTAGATTTATACATATAATATTCACATTTACTTCATAATTTTATTAATTTATTTTAAGTAAAATAAAATCAACTTGATAAAACTATGAGCTAAATATAAAGTCATGATTTTTATTATGAAAATTAAAAAGCCTACTAAAGCTTAAATTAATAGTGTTGCATACTACAATTCAAGACAAAGCATCTAAATATACTTCTATATTTTTGATTAATATAGATTTTTATAGAAAATAACTGATGATTTTAATGATATTGGATAATTGTAACTTTTTAAAAATATCAAAAATTAATAATTTTTTTATCGCTAATATTAATAAATTACTTGTAATTGCTTTTTTAAGTTTACTTTCTTTTTCACAATATAGCTATGCTAGAGATATCATCTTTGCTTCAACACCTTCTTTAATTATAGAAGGCGAGCAAGATACATTCTTAGTTGCCTTAGATACAGAACCTACTGGAGATGTTAAAGTTAATTTAGATGTTATCCAAGCGCCACCGACAGAAGATATGCAGTTACATTTAACGCCTGAAAATTTAACTGCAGGAAGTTTAAATTTATGGGTTGATATTAGTGGTAATAACAATGATGCAGCTCAAGCTAATGTAGCTGACCAGCCAGTTGTTATTGCTAATGTGCTAAATGGATATCCTGTAGTTAGGTTTAATTCTGTTAGTGTAACTTATCTTATTGGTCCAGCCTTAAGTGATGTTAAACAAGTATTTATGGTGCTTAGCTATGCAACACCTACATTTGATAGCTGGAATGGTATTTTTACTGGAAGTATCAATGCAAATGATGAAGCGATTCTTATGGGATATGAAGGAAAGGATATATTCTATATTTATAATAATGTCACAAGCACTTATCATAAAGATGGTAGTTTTCATTCTGAGATTGATATGCAGGTTCCTATGCAAGAATTTGGCATAGTTTCTATAAGTGCTAAAAACTTTTCACAATCATTTCAATATCAAATTGGTAAAAATAGAGGTTATCCAAATTATGCTAATATGGATGTGGCTGAAGTTATAGTTTATAGCAGAGAATTAAGTGATGCTAAAAGAGAGCAAGTAGAAAGTTATTTAGCCTGGAAATATAATCTTTATGATAAATTACCAGCAACTCATTCTTATAGATATATTGCTACTAAATATGCTAGTGCAACTTTATCAGCAACTCAATT
>CAZDRI010000019.1:0-34081 GCA_964508055.1 uncultured Thiotrichales bacterium | reverse complement strand
AAATTAGAACAAAATTTAAATAAAACTATTAAATTAAAGAAAGTGAAAAATATTCTTAAATTGATTATTTAAACTATAAAACAAACTTAGGGGCAGATAAAAAATCTTAGTTAAATAACAGATTTTTTATTTTCCACCACCTAATTGATGCACAAAAATAGCTAGTTTTTTAACTTGTTGTTTATCAATTAATTTTGAATTACCAAAAGCAGGCATTACTGCATTTTGACTGTTACTACTGCCAGGTATATTTACACCATATGCAATAGTTTTTTTAATTTCAGCCTTCTGGTCTTTATGTTTAAAACGCCAAATTTTATCAGTCAAATTAGCTCCTCCTAAATACTTATTACCCTCCAGAGTAGCTCCATGACATGCTATACATCCTTTAGTTTGATAAAGTTTCATACCTTCTGGACTTTCTTTCTTATTATCTAATAAGACAAAATCAGCCAATGTATCTAATTCTTTCTCAGTCAACATATCTTTATGAGCCGGCATTATGCTTTTTCGCCCGTTAATTATACTTGTGTGAATATTATCAATACTACCGCCGTATAGCCAATCGTCATCAGCTAAAATAGGAAATCCTATATTTCCTTGCCCTCCAGCACCATGACAAGTTGCACAATTATCACCAAAAATTGTTTTAGATGTTTTAATAGCATAATTAGTTAACTCGCTATCATTTAAAATTTCAGATAATGATTTTTCTTTAATATCTTGTTCTATTTTAGCAAAGCGTTTTTTTCTTATAGCTTCTAACTCTTGAACACTTTCTTTATATTCTTTTATTTGAGTCCAATTAGCACTACCTTTAGAGTGACTGTCAAACCAGGGAATTGCTGGATAATAAAATGCATAAGCAATAACCATAATAATGCTAAAGTAAAATGACCACATATACCATCTTGGAGGTCTATTATCCAATTCTCTGATATCTTCGTCCCAAATATGTCCAGTATTATTTTCACCAGGAAATTTATTATTATTTTCACTCATAACATTCTCCGTATTATTTATTCGTCATTAAATGGTATTTTTTTAATTTCATCAAACTTTTTTTTATTCTTCGGTATAAAAGCATATACATAGGCTATTAAAATAATTATGAATACAATTACAGTTACAATTGTCCCAAACCAATCAATTGCCGTCATCATTACTTATTCTCTATACTCAGCTCCATCTTCAAATTCAATCATTGTTCCTAACACTTGAAGGTAAGCAATAACGGCTTGCATTTCAGTTTTACCATGAACTTCATTTGCAGCATCTTTAATATCATCATCAGTATAAGGAACTCCTATTAAACGCATTGCTTTCATTCTTTTTTGAATTCCTAAAGCACTAACTTTTCCTTTATCTAAGAAACCATAATTAGGCATTACTGATTCAGGCACTACAGCTCTTGGTTTTCTTAAATGTAATAAATGCCATTCGTCTGAGTACTTGCCTCCAACTCTAGCTAAATCAGGTCCAGTCCTCTTAGAACCCCACTGAAAAGGATGATTATATTGTGATTCTACAGCTAGCGAATAATGGCCATATCTTTCTTTTTCATCCCTAAAAGGCCTAATCATTTGTGAATGACACAAGTAACAACCTTCTCTTAAGTAAATATCTCTCCCTGCTAATTCTAATGCTTTGTATGGTCTTACTCCATCGCCAGGCTTCCAGTCAGATAATTTTTGTCCAACTCCTCTTTGCCAAGTAAGATTTGGAAATAATGGTTTGCCATCTGGACCAAGCCTTTTATCTTCCATTGTTGAAGAAATAGTAAATAGAGGCACAATCTCTACAATACCAGCTAAGGAAACTGATAAGGCTAAACCCAACATTAATGCAAAAACATTTTTTTCTAAAAATTGTTGAAAACTTTGTTTATTATTATTTCTTGCCATAGTAATTCTCCTTAAGCTGTAACTGTTTCTTTTTCAACACTGCTAACCTTATAAACAGTCATAATTACATTAAACAACATAACAACTGCTCCTAGGGTAAATATAAGGCCTCCTACAGCTCTTAACACATAATATGGATGCATTTCTGCAACTGATTCTGCAAATGTGTAAGCTAATGTTCCATAATCATCATAAGCTCTCCACATTAAACCCTGCATAATCCCAGATATCCACATGGCAACAATATAAAACACTGTCCCTATAGTCGCCATCCAAAAATGTAGATTTACTAAACCTACTGAATATATCTTAGTATTCCATAATTTTTCAATCATATGATATATAGCCCCTATTGAAACCATTGCAACCCATCCCAATGCTCCTGAATGAACATGACCTATAGTCCAATCAGTATAATGTGAAAGAGCATTTACAGTTTTTGATGACATCACTGGTCCTTCAAAAGTGCTCATTGCATAAAAAGCAAGAGAAATTATCATAAATCTTAAAATATAATCTTCTCTTAATCTATCCCAAGCGCCACTTAAAGTTAAAATTCCATTTAAAGCACCACCCCATGAAGGGATAATCATAGCTAATGAAATAACAGCACCTAATGAACCTGCCCAATCAGGAAGAGCAGTGTATTGTAAATGATGAGCTCCTAACCAAACATAACCAAACATTAATGCCCAGAAATGGATAACAGAAAGACGATAAGAATAAATAGGTCTTTCGGCTTGTTTTGGCACAAAATAATACATAATCCCTAAAAAGCCGGCAGTTAAGAAGAAACCTACAGCATTATGACCCCACCACCACTGGATCATTGCATCTTGAACTCCTGAAAATATAGAATATGATTTATTCCACTCTACTGGAATAGAAAGGTTATTCACTACATGAAGATAAGTAATCATTATCATCATTCCTAAGAAAAACCAATTGGATACATACACATGTGGAACTTTTTTTCTATCACGAATATGTATGGTCATAACAAAGTTGTATAAGTATGATGCCCACACAACTGTTATTAAAATATCAATAGGCCATTCTAATTCTGCATATTCTTTACCTTGAGTAAAGCCTAAAGGCAAGGTAAGAACAGCTAGAACAATAATTAAATTCCAACCCCAAAAAGTAAACCAAGCCATTTTATTACTCCAAAGCTTAGTTTGATTTGTTCTTTGCACTACATAAAATGCAGTTGCCATTAAAGTGGAACCTCCAAAAGCAAAAATAACAGCATTAGTATGTAAGGGTCTTAAACGACCAAAAGAAATTTCAGCTATATCAAAATTTAAAAAAGGCCAAGCTAATTCAGATGCAATGTACACTCCAACAGTAACACCAACCACCAAATAGATAGTAGCCATAATTGAGAACCATTTAATAACTTCTGTATTGTATCTTTCCGATATGTCCATCTAAAACTCCTTATTTATTAATTATCCTATACTGATTTTTAAATTTTTTTAATTATACAATGATTATTATTAAATAATTATTAATTATCTTCATTATTATAAACTTTATTTTTAATATTAATATATATGTTTTTTGTTTCTGAACTTGTACAATAAATTTTCAAATTACAGTATTTATAATTTTATTCATCTGCACTATATTATTAACAGTGATATTTTTCGGGCAAACAGCTTCACAATGTTTATGATTAGAACAATTTCCAAAATCAAGTTCTTCCATTTTAGCTAGCATATTTACTGTTCGTGATTTATTTTCTGTTGCTCCTTGAGGTAGATTTGCTAAGTGTGTTACTTTAGCGGCAATAAAAAGGGTAGCAGATGCGTTAGGACATACAGCAATACAAGCCCCACAACCAATACATTGGGCTGAGTTAAATGCTTTATCGGCATTTTCTTTATTTATTAATATGGTATTTGCCTCTAAAGCAGAACCAGTATTTACAGATACATAACCTCCAGATTGGATTAATTTATCAAGTGATGATCTATCTACTGTTAAATCTTTGATAACAGGAAAAGCATTAGCACGCCAAGGCTCTATCCATAGCTCTTTTAAATTTTCATATTCCCGCATATAAAGTTGACAAGTTGTGGTAGATTTTTGCTCACCATGCGGGTAGCCGTTAATAACCAATCCACAAGCACCGCATATTCCTTCTCTACAATCATAATCAAATACAATAGCATCTTCACCTTTTATAATTAATTGCTCATTTAACTGATCCAACATCTCTAAAAATGAAGTATCACCATCAATATTATCTATTTCATAACTTATAAAACTACCTATACTATTTTTATCTTTTTGGCGCCAGATGTTAAGTTTAAATTTCATTATTTGTAGTTTCTAATAGTAGGTTGGATAAATTCAAATTGTAAATAATCTTTATATAATTTAGGCTCTTTATCATCTTTAAATTGCCATGCTGAAATAAACGCATAATCATCATCATTTCTTTTAGCTTCACCATCTTTGTTTAAATGCTCTTCTCTAGAATGACAACCGCAAGATTCTTCTCTAGTTAGAGCATCTTTGCACATTAAAATACCTAATTCAATAAAATCAGCAACTCTACCAGCATATTCTAAAGTTTGATTAAGAGTATCATTTTTATCGGTTATTTTGATATTTTGCCAAAATGAATCTTTTAATTTTATTATCTTATCAATAGCATTTTTAAGTTCATTTTTTTTGCGTAACATTCCACAGCTATCCCATAAAATCCTACCTAATTTTTGATGAAAGTAAGTTGGAGAGTGTTTAGGATTTGGTGCATTTAATAGTTTATTAATTCTATCTTTAGTGGCTTTTAGGCTTTTTTGGACTTCTGGATGTTTTTTATCAATAACCACAGATTTATTATTGGCAAGATAGTTAGTAACGGTCTGTGGCAGTATAAAATAACCATCAGCTAAACCTTGCATTAAAGCAGATGCACCTAAACGGTTTGCACCATGGTCAGAAAAGTTAGCTTCTCCTCCAGCAAATAGACCTTCAATAGTTGTCATTAAATTATAATCAACCCATAACCCGCCCATAGTGTAATGCACTGCAGGATATATTTTCATTGGAGTTTTATAAGGGTTATCACCTGTTATTCTTTGATACATTTCAAAAAGATTACCGTATTTTTCTTTTATGGTATCAAAGCCTAACTTTTCAATTGCTTTAGAAAAATCTAAATAAACTCCTAATCTTTTACCATGTATTTTCGCACCTACTCCTTTGCCTTCGTCACATATATGTTTTACTGCACGAGATGCAATATCTCTTGGCACTAAATTTGCAAAAGCAGGATACATTCTTTCTAAAAAATAATCTCTGTCTTCTTCTTTTATAGCTTGAGGTTTTTTTGCACAGTCATCAATGTTTTTAGGAGCCCAAATTCTGCCATCATTTCTCAAAGACTCACTCATAAGTGTAAGTTTTGATTGGTAATGCCCACTTTGCGGTATGCAAGTTGGATGTATTTGAGTAAAACAAGGATTAGCAAAATAAGCACCTTGTTTATAAGCTCTCCAAGCAGCTGAAGCATTACAGCCCTTTGCATTAGTTGATAGGTAAAAAACATTACTATAACCACCAGTGCATAATACAACGCAATCAGCTAAATGGGCTTTTAATTTTCCAGTTATTAAATTTCTAACCACTATACCTCTAGCTTTATTATCAACCTTAATTATTTCTAACATTTCGCTACGAGAGTAATGTTTAATAGTGCCTTTATCAATTTGTCTTGCCATTGCTTGATATGCACCTAAAAGCAATTGTTGTCCTGTTTGCCCTCTAGCATAAAAAGTTCTAGATACTTGAGCTCCACCAAAAGACCTATTTGCTAGATGTCCACTATATTCTCTAGCGAAAGGTACGCCTTGTGCCACAGCTTGATCAATAATCCTATTACTAATATCAGCCAAACGATATACATTTGATTCACGGGCACGAAAATCACCACCTTTGATTGTGTCATAAAATAAGCGCCACACACTATCACTATCATTTTGATAATTTTTAGCAGCATTTATACCGCCTTGAGCTGCTATTGAGTGAGCACGACGAGGGCTATCTTGAAAGCAAAATGATTTTACCTTGTAGCCCATTTCACCTAAAGAAGCACTTAAACTTGCTCCTGCAAGACCAGAACCAACCACAATTATTTGGTATTTTTTCCTATTTTGTGGTGCAATAATATTTAAATCAAAAGTGTGTTTACTCCATCTATTTTCTAATGGTCCTGTTGGCTCATGAGTGTTTAAGGTAGTAGTCATAATAAAATATAAATAGGTACGCTAACAAATCCGCCAATCAATATAAATAATATAGTAAAAATTGTTATTTTATTTTTCTTTGTTTTAACTCCCATAGTCTGAGAAACATTAGAAAATGAATGATATAAGTGTGCTGTTAAAGATGCAAAACCAAAAAAATAAATAATCAACATAAATGGATTAGTAAAAATATTAGTAATCTTAGTGTAAAAATCATTATTTGCTACAAATTGCATTTGAATAACATGAAAAGTTATAAATGCAAGTAATGTTAAAGCTCCTGACCAAGCAATAGTTCTAGGGATGTAATCAGGGTAAGATACTTTATATTTTATAGAACGCTTTTTATTATTATCAAGTTGACGCATAACTCCGACACGGACATGGAGAATAATACTAAATAATAACAAGATGACAATAGTCCAACGAAGCACATAAGAATTATGAAACCAAGTGTAGAAATTATTGTAATTTTCAGCACCATAAAAATAATTAAGATTACTAAACATATGAAGTGCTAAGTAACTAAACATTACTAAGCCTGCAATTGCCATTAATTTTTTATGCTTTAAAGTTGAAAGCTTAGCCATCTTTAATAATCATAACTATGATATGAATTTGAAGAGTCTTTTTTAGGTTTTAGTTTATATTTTTCTATAGTTCTAATACAGCTATTACTGCGTAATATAGCATCATCATTGCCTTTTGGGTGTATTTTTCTAGCTTGTTCATAAAAATCCATTGCTTTTGTGAAAACATCATAAGCAAAATTATGTGACATTGAATGTTTTAGCATAGCTCTAGCTTTTCTCTCATAAAAAATACCAGTGTAGTAGAGTTTTTCATATTTAGACTTTAATTTACTAATAGCTTGTATTACTTTTCTCTCATAAGTTTTTTTATGAGTGTGAGATAGCTGGTCTGTCAAAGCTAAAATATAAACAACTAAAGTATTCTGATTATCTTCATCTATTTCTAAAATATCTAAACAAATGCTAATTGCTATTTCAGGTTCTAATAAAGTTCTATATTGCTTTGCTTTCTCTAAAGCTAATGCTATAGAGTTTTTGTGTATTTTATGCAGTTCCATATGTTTATTTAATACAACTCAACTATTTCAGGTCCCATTAATAAATTAGGTAAGTAAGTAGAAATGGTTGGTATATATGTTATTACAATTAAAAATACTAATAATAATATTAGCCAAGGAAATGAAGCTTTAATAACTTTAGTCATAGGCATACCTGTAATACCAGAGGTTACAAATAAGTTAAGTCCAACTGGGGGAGTTAACATCCCTATTTCCATGTTTACCACCATAATAATTCCTAAATGAATAGGGTCTATACCTAACTCCATTGCAATTGGAAATAAAATAGGAGCCATTATTAACAATATGCCAGATGGTTCCATAAAGTTACCTGCAATAAGTAAAATTACATTTACTAAAAGTAAAAACTGCCATGGTGCTAAACCAATTTCAGTTATATATTGGGCGATTTCATGAGGTATTCTTTCAGTTGTTAATACAAAAGCAAATATAAGAGCATTAGTAATAATAAACATTAACATAACACTAGTTTTGCCTGCTTGAGCTAAAACATGTAATGTTTCTTTTAATTGAACATCTTTATAGACAAATACTGCAATAATAAAAGCATAAACACAGGCAACTGCAGCAGCTTCTGTAGGAGTAAATATGCCACCATAAATACCACCCATAATAATAACTATTAGAAATAAGCCACCCGATGCATCTATAGCTGATTTAGCCCATGATATAAATCCTTTAAAAGATTGTTTAGGAAAACCTTTTTTATGAGCAGTAATGTAAATAGCTATCATCATCATAAGACCTATAATAATCCCAGGAAAAACACCAGCGATAAACATTCTACCAACAGATACTTCAGTAGCAGCAGCATATACCACCATAACAATAGAAGGAGGTATTAATATACCCATAGTTCCAGCACTACCTATAACACCTGCAGCAAATTCTTGTGAATAACCATTTTTAACCATACCTGCAATTACAATTGACCCAATTGCTACTACAGTTGCAGGAGACGAACCAGAAATAGCAGCAAACATCATACAAGCTAATACAGATGCCATAGCAAAACCACCTCTAATCCAACCTACAGTTTCTAGGGCAAAGTTAACTAATCTTTTAGCAGCTCCACCTCTTGTTAAAAATGCAGATGCAAGTACAAAAAACGGTATTGCCATTAATGTGTAATGTTCCATAGCATTAAAAAACTTACCTGCAAGAGATGTAATGCTTTCATCACCAAAAAATACAATAATAGTAATACTAGATAATCCAAGAGCAATGGCAACAGGTACTCCAATTGCCATAAGAGCAAAAAGTGTTATAAATAAAATTGCAATAACCATTATTTATTTACCACCCTCTATATCAGCTACTTCTTGCATTTCTCTTTTAGCTTGCTCTTCTAATTCGCTTTCTAATTCAGTGTAGAAGTGTAATGATGGTATTTCATTTTTATAAATTTTTGGCACTAACTCTAAAAGCCTATACAATATTAAAGCAAAACCTATAGGAAGAATTATTTTAGCTTTCCACTCCATTACTGGCAAATCTTCCATTTCCACTTCAATATCATACAAAATAGAAATATAATCCCAACTGCTATAAAACAAAATTCCACAATAAATGACACTAAATAACACTGAGGCAAATGCCATTATTTGGCGTATATTGCGAGGAAATAAATTAACAAATACATCAATTGAAATGTGTGAGCCTATCTTTACACAATAAGACGCACCTAAAATAACCAGCCATGCAAAAATATAAGTGGTTACTTCTAATGCCCATACAGCACCAGAATCAAATACATATCTAGCAATAACTTGAGAGAAAGTTATTAATGTCATCAAAGCTAGAAGAATGGCAATAGCCCATTCTTCTAACTTTGATAAAATTATACGCATTTACTTATTACAGGCTACTACAGCATCAATATTATCTTTGCCAACTTGGTCCTCAAATTTTGACCATACTGGTTTCATAGCACTAACCCATTCATCACGGTTTTTACTACTAATATAATGAACATTAGTATTACCAGAATTGATAACTGTTTGTCTGTCTTTTTCAGCAGCTTCAAGAGCAAACTTAGTCACAGCTTGAGTTACTTCATCAATAATGGTTTCTAACTTGCTTCTAATATCAGATGGTAGTTTTTCCCAGAATTTTTTATTAGTAACAAGCATATATTCCAACACTCCATGATTAGAAACTGTGAAATCAGATTGAACTTCGTGGAATTTTTTAGAACGGATATTTGACCAAGTATTTTCTTGACCATCAATAACTCCAGTTGCTAAAGAATTATATACTTCTGCAAAGGACATTTTTTGAGGATTAGCATCAATAGCTTTAAACTGAGCTTCTAATACATCAGATGACATAATTCTAAATTTCTGGCCTTTAGCATTGCTAGGAGTTATTAAAGGTTTATTAGCAGATATTTGTTTCATACCATTTAACCAATATCCTAAGCCTTTTATTCCTTTTTTGTTCATAGAGTTTAATAATTCTTTACCTTTTCCACTTTGAGTAAAGCATTCTAGTGAATTAGTATCTTTAAATAAAAATGGTAGGTCAAATATAGCTAACTTTTTTGTAAACTTTCCAAATTTAGATAATGATGGTGCAGCTAATTGTACATCGTTTAGTAGTAATGCTTTTAAAACTGCTTTGTCTGTGTAAAGTTGTGAACTTGGGAATACTTCAACTCTAACCTTGCCGCCAAGTCTTTCTTTAACCAATCTTTGTAATAAAACAGCACCTTTACCCTTAGGTGTGTTTTCAGTTGTTACATGTGAAAATTTAATTACTATTTCTTTGGCATTAGCGCTAAACACTAAAAAAGATAAAGCAATTAATATAGTTATAATTTTTGAAAAAAAATTCATTTTTTATTTCCCCTTATTAAAAATTTTAAAACTATTATATATCTAAATTTAAAAAAATTGATTACAAATTTTTAAATTTTTTTACATATTTATGACAATAAGGCTTAGCTTTATTTTTATCATAATATTGTTGATGATAGTCCTCAGCAATCCAAAATTTAGTTTTAGCTATTAATTTAGTGGCTATTTTGTAACCTTTATTTTGAAGAATATTTATTATTTTTATAGCTGTTTTTTTTTCAATATTATCATTATAAAAAATTGTTGACAAGTATTGGTTACCAATATCAGAACCTTGACCATTAGTTTGAGTTGGGTCATGGATTTCAAAAAAGAATTTAACTAATTCTTCATAACTTATGTCTGCAATATTATAAGTTATTTCAACAACTTCTAAATGACCACTATTATTATAACAAACATCTTCATAGCTTGGGTTTTCTTTTGTACCACCCATATATCCAGATACTGCTTTTACTTTTTTATAATGTCTAAATAAATGCTCAACTCCCCAAAAACAACCAGCTGCAAAATAGGCTTTTTTAGTTTTTTCTTTTTTGATAAATTCTAAGGAAATAGAATTAACACAATGGCGAACATTTTGTTTTGTAAAACCTTCATTATAAAAAATATGTCCTAAATGGGCATTACAATTACTGCATACTATTTCTTCTCTTATACCATCTGCATCAATTTGTTTTTTTATTTTTCCAGATATGGCATTATCAAAACTTGGCCAACCGCAATAAGAGGGAAATTTATGTTTAGAGTAATATAATTCTTGATGACAGTTTTTGCAAATATAAGTTCCATTAGCAAAAAAATTATTGTATTTACCACTAAAGGGCATTTCTGTGCCTTTATGTATTATTATATTTTGTTCTTTAAGAGTTAAGTTTTTATATTTTTTTTCTACCATAGTATAAAACCATATTATTAATTAAGTAAAATAGTTTTGTTTTTAGTTTACATCAGTCATATTATATAAACAGTGAAGCAGTTAAACACAGCATTATCATTTCAAGACTTAATATTAAAGTTACAAAAATTTTGGGCTGATAAAGGTTGTGTACTTATGCAACCTTATGATATGGAAGTAGGAGCTGGTACATTTCATGTGGCAACTTTTTTACGCTCAATAGGTCCAGAACCATGGAGAAGTGCTTATGTACAAGCATCAAGAAGACCTACTGATGGCAGGTATGGAGATAATCCTAATAGATTACAGCATTATTACCAATTTCAAGTATTACTAAAACCATCACCAGATAATTTTCAAGATCTATATTTAGAGTCATTAGAAGCTATAGGTATTGATTTAAATGTTCATGATATTAGATTTGTTGAAGATAATTGGGAATCACCAACTTTAGGAGCGTGGGGATTAGGCTGGGAAGTATGGCTAAATGGTATGGAAATTACTCAATTTACTTATTTTCAACAAGTTGGTAGCCTGCGTTGTGAGCCAGTATCAGGAGAGATAACTTACGGATTAGAGCGTTTAGCAATGTATTTACAAGGCGTAGAAAGCGTTTTTGATTTGGTTTGGGATAATAATGTAACTTATAGAGAAATTTTTCATCAAAATGAAGTTGAGCAGTCAAAATATAATTTTAAATTAGCAAATACGGATTATTTATTTTTAGAGTTTGATTATTGTGAAAAAACGCATCAAACTTTAATTAATGAAAAACTGTCAATCCCTGCTTATGAACAAGTTTTAAAAGCATCACATATATTTAATTTATTAGATGCAAGACATGCAATTAGTGTTACTGATAGAGCAAGATTTATAAAAAGGGTAAGAGCAATGTCGCAAAAAGTAGCTAAAATATATTATGAATCAAGGCAAGCATTAGACTTTCCTTTGTGCAAATAAAAATATGGTAAATTTATCTAAATTTTCAGGGTTTGGTGCTACAGGTCAAAAAGTACGCTCAGCTCTAATAGATTCACTCACCGCTGAAGGAGTAACTAATGCTCAAGTAAAGCAAGTTATGAAATCAACCCCGAGGCATTTTTTTATAGATGATGCTTTGTCAAGACAAGCATATAGAAATATAACATTACCAATTGGCTTTTCCCAAACTATATCCCAACCTCTAATTGTAGGATTAATGACCCAAGCGGTAGTAGAGGGGGATTGTGGTAATATTTTAGAAATAGGCTCAGGTTGCGGTTATCAAACAGCAGTATTAGCTCAAATTTTTGATAAGGTCTATAGTGTTGAAAGAATACAAGGTTTATATAATAAAGCTAAAAAAAAATTAGCTGAATTAGGGCTTAATAATATTGAACTTAGCTATGGAGATGGTTTTGATGTAAAAAAATATCAAGATAACTTTTTTGATGCAATTATGCTCACAGCGGCACCGGAGTATATTCCTGACAAACTTCTAAAAAAACTAAAAAAAGGCGGTAGATTAGTTGCACCTGTTGGTTCAGATAATGGGCAAAAACTTGTAAAAATGTCGTTTGATGGTATAAAAATAACAAAAAAAGAAATAGCAGATGTTATTTTTGTTCCTCTTATATCAGGAATAGAATGAGAATTTTTTCAAAATTATATTTTAAGATTTTAAACTGGGCTGAACATAAAAAAGCTGTTTATTATCTAGCTTTTTTAAGCTTCATTGAGTCATCGTTGCTGCCATATCCACCTCCTGATGTGATGTTAGCTCCTATGGTTTTAAAAAAAATGGAAAATGCTTTTAGCCTTGCTTTTATTACTACGATTTTTTCAGTAATAGGAGGGGTATTTGGTTATGTATTAGGAATGATTGGCTATGAGTTGCTATTACCTTTTTTTGAAAAAATGAATTATATAGCTAAGTTAGCTAATGTTAAATTGTGGTTTGATGAATATGGAGTATGGGTAGTATTTATTGCAGGATTTAGTCCTATTCCTTATAAATTATTTACAATTATGGCTGGTGTTTTATCAATGGCATTGTTGCCTTTCGTGTTAGCATCAATAGTAGCAAGAGGAGCTAGATTTTTCTTAGTTGCTTACTTTGTATATCATTTTGGTGAAAAATGTGACGAATGGCTAAGAAAATACATTGATGGTATTGGATGGTTGGTCGTAGTAATTGCAATAGGATTATATTTATATGTTAGATAAATTTCTTTTTCTTTTCATTATTTTATTTTTAAGCTCATGCAATATTTATAAAAATGAAGCAATAATTGTTGATAAATCTCATATTGACTGCACTAATGATTACCTAGTAAAAACAGGAGATAAATTAATATTAATCGCTTGGCAATGTAATTTAAATGTTGATTTGTTAGCAATGGCAAATAATCTTAACAGACCTTATGTTCTGAAAATAGGTCAAAAACTAACACTAAATACTGATAATGTTTTAAATATTAATATATCTAAAGAACAAACAAATAAAGAAAAATCAACTGTTAGTGTTGTTAAAGCTAAAAATAGTTATAAAGGAAAAACTAAGAAGAAAACTAAATTTACTAATAAAGAATGGGTTTACCCAGTAGATGCTAAAATTATTGAAAAGTTCTCATTTAAAAAATCAAAATTAGGTATTAAATTTGCTACTAAAAATGGACAAACCGTTAAAGCTGTAAGAGATGGTGTAGTTGCATATAGTGGTGATAAAATGTTAAGTCATGGCAAGATGATTATTATTAAACATCCTTTTGATATCTACAGTGCTTATACTCAAAATAAAATATTAAAAATAAAAAGTGGTGATGAGGTATTAGCTGGGGAGCCAATTGCAGTAGCAGGCAATAAGCCTTTTTATTTTGAAATGCGTAAACAAAGTAAACCCGTAGATCCTCTAAGCTATATTAAGTAAACGAATAATAAAACTAAACTATCTGAACTTTCAAAGACATTAAAGATCAATGTATTGTATAGTGTGTATTGGAATTAATAAATTACACTAATATTGGTTATATAAGTAACCTTAAAAAATCCAATCACTTTGCTCTTTATAAAAAAATTACTGATATAGTGCATAGTCTTATTTAATATAAAGAAACACAAAGCCTATTAAAATATACAAAAGAGCAACTACTTTTAATACATTATCTGATATTTCTAAAGAGTATTTAAGCAAGTCATCAGTTAGTTTTTTATTTAGGATAATGAATGATTCAATAATGCCGCCTATACCTATTATTAAAACTATTTTTGCTAAAAAACTAGAATATTCAAGACCTATTGATATAAAGTATGAACTTACTATAATCCATAGAGCAAACAATAGCTTTCTTAATTTCTTAATGCTTTTTTTTTGTAATATTTTTAATAATGCTTTTGGTCTATGAAAAGAATATATTCCTAATACTATCCAAAGTATTCCTAAGATTTTTAAAAGCAAAACTACATTACTCCTAATGATTTGTAAATTGCTATTAAATTTAAAGCTAAATTTGTTTCACTTTGAGATAGTTGAATTTTAGTGTTAAGCAAATCTTTTTCTGCATCTAACAAACTTAAAGTATTATCCTTGCCTTCTTTAAATCTGATGTTTACTAAATTTAAAGTTTCATTATTTAGAATAGTTGTTTTATGCAATAAATTCCTTTTTTGGCTTTCTTTTTTAAAACTATCTATAGCATTTTCAACTTCTAAAACAGCATTTAAAACTACTTTTTGATACTCATCAATAGTGATTTTAGTATCAATATCAGCATTTTTTATTTTACTTTTAGTTTTAGTAAAATCAATAAAAGACCAATTAAGATTAGGGTTTAATTGATAGCTAAAAGAATCATTTAGAGTAAGGTTAGAAAGATTAGTAGCTATAAAACCAATATAACCAATAATGTTTAATTTTGGATATAAATCAGCAGTTTCTAAATTATATTTACTGATTGTTGCTAGTATATTACTTTTATGAGCTTTTATATCTGGGCGTAATTTAAACAAATCAGAGGCTTCTCCTACTCTAATCAATTCTGGTAAATCAGGCAGGGTGCTGTTTTGTTTTAGAATATTAATAATATCTTTATCGTATTCACCAATTAATAATAAGATAGTATTTATACTTTTATTAATATCTGCTTTTAAAGTTGGTATAGTTGATTTTACTAACTGTAATTGAGCATCAATTTTTAATAAATCTAAGTTAGTTCTCTTGCCACTTTCTATTAATTTTTTTGTTAATTCATAAGTTTTCTTATAATTAATAATACTATTTTCATAGATATTTAAACTAACTTGACTACCTCTTAATTTAATATAACTACTTGCAACTTGAGATGCTATACTAATTTTAATTGCATCCTTATCGTAAGTAGATTTTTTAATACTTGCATCATATAGTTTTTCTGTATCTGATAATTTATCAAATAAATCTACTTCCCAAGATGTATTAATAGCAGAATCATAATAATAAATATCTCTATTTACTGGCACTTCAGGGGCATTTAAACTTCTTTTTTGGTCTGTATAATTAAACTCAGCATCTAATGTAGGATAAAAATCTAATTCTGCTTGATAAGATTGATTTTTAATTTTTTTAATATTCTTAGCAGCAATTTTAATATCTTGATTATTTACTAATGCTTTTTCAATAATCATAGTCAAATTATCATCTTTTAATTGTTGCCACCATGAGCTTATAGGCTTTAAATCAACTATTTTTTTATTATAATGAAACTCAACATTTTTCTTTAAATCACTATTAGTAATATTATTAATAGTTTTATAATCTTGAAACTCTGTGCAAGATAAAAGTAATAAATAAAATAATATTGATAGTATTACTTTCATGATTTTCTCTTATTCTTGCGTAATAGCACATAAAAAATAGGTGTAAATACCAAGCCAAAAAAAGTAACACCTATCATGCCATAAAACACTGCAACTCCCATGTTTTGGCGCATTTCAAAACCCGCACCAGATGCAAAAACCAAAGGTAAAACCCCTAATATAAATGCCATAGCAGTCATAATAATAGGTCTAAATCTTATCTTACAAGCCTCAACAACTGCATCATAAACATTAGCCCCAATATCTTGTTGTTGTTTAGCAAACTCTACTATTAGAATTGCATTTTTTGCTGCTAAACCAATTAAAACTACAAAACTTATCTGAGTAAGAATATTGTTATCAAAGCTATTGATAGCAACTCCTGCCAAACTTGATAATAAACTCATAGGTGCAATTAATAAAATTGCCAAAGGTAAAGATATGCTCTCATAAAAAGCAGCAAGAATTAAAAATATAAATATTATCGCCATACTAAAGGCAATCATTGTAGTGTTACCTTCTAACTTTTGTTGAAAAGCAAGGTTTGTCCATTCAAATTCTATCCCTTCAGGTAATACTTTTTCAGCTAATTTCTCCATTGTAGATAAAGCCTCACCCATACTTATGCCAGGTGCTGTATTACCTTGTAATGAAGCAGCAGGAAAAGAGTTATATCTTGGAATGCGAGAAGGAGCTGAAGTGTGTTTTATTGTTGCTATGTTATCTAAAGGCAACATATCTCCATTACTACTTTTAATTTGGATATTGGATATGTCAGCTTCATCTTTCCTACTATCACTTTTTGCCTGCACAATTACTCTATATATTCTGCCTAAGTAGTTAAAGTCATTAACATAACTAGAGCCTAAGAATATTTGTAATGCTGAAAATATCTCAGTTAAAGGAATATTTAATCTTTTTGCCTTTTCTCTGTCAATATCAAGATACAGTTTAGGCGTGTTAGAATCAAAAGTAGTAAAAGACTGCACAATATTAGGATGTTGATTTGCAGCCATTGCCAAACCCCAAGTTGCTTGCTCTAATACTCGTGAGCCTAATCCTTGTTTATCTTGTATCATCATATTAAAGCCTCCAGCATTACCTACACCAGGAACAGGAGGAGGTGGCACAGCTATAATAAAAGCCTCACTTATACTTGCTAGACTTTTAATTACTTCAACTAAAATCACATCTGAACTTCTGCCTTTTTCTTGTCTTTTATCAGCATCATCTAAAGCAATAAACATTGCAGCAGAAGATGATGAATTAGTAAATGTAGCTGCTGAAAGTCCAGCAAATGCTACTGTATCTTTAACTCCGTCAATTTTCATAACTTTATTTATCACTTTTTTTAATACATCATCAGTTCTTGATAAAGATACTCCAGCAGGTAATTCAATAACAGTTATCAAATAACCTTGATCTTGTGCTGGTATAAAGCCAGTAGGAGTGCTTTTAAATTGCCAAGTAGCTAAAGCCGCTAATCCTAAATAAAAAATTATAAATAATATTAACATGCGCACTATTTTCTTTATAAAAATAGTATAAGCTCCTGATAATGCTACAAATAATCTATCAAAAGAATGAAAAAACCAACTAATAGGATTAGGAAAAAATTTAATTTTTTTATTTTGTTTTTCTTTATTTTTTCGTAAGAATAGCACACCAAGTGCTGGGCTTAAACTTAGTGATATGATTGTAGATATAATAGTTGCAGTAGCAATGGTAAACCCAAACTGTTGAAAAAACACTCCTGATACGCCAGACATAAACGCCCCAGGTAAAAATGCTGCAACTAATACCAATGAAGTGGCAATAAGAGCTGATGATATTTCTGTCATAGTTTTCTTACCAGCTTCACGGGGTGATAGCCCTTTAGCTAAGTATCTTTGCATATTTTCTACCACTACAATTGCATCATCAACTACTATTCCTATCGCTAATACTAAACCAAATAAAGATAAGGTATTTAATGATAGTCCTACATATTTCATTATCGCAAAAGTGCCTATTAAAGATACAGGAATTGCTATTATGGGTATTAAGGCTGAACGCCAGTTTTGTAAAAATAAAAACATTACTAACATTACAAAAACTGTTGCCTCTAATATGGTTTTTAAAACTTCATCAATTGAATCATCAACATATTCTGTTGGATTATAAATAGCATCATAAACTAAATCTTTAGGGAAGTCCTTTTTTATGGCATCCATTGTGGCAAAGACTTGTTTGGCAGTATCTAATGCATTAGAGCCTGGCTTTTGAAATATTGGGATAAATATAGATGGAGTATTACCAACATAACCTTTAGTTTTGTAGTTAGTAGCACCAAGTTTAGCAGCACCTACATCTTTTAAATGCACGATTTTGCCATCAGCATTACTTTTTATAATAATATTATTAAATTCCTCAATACTACTAAGCCTTCCTTTTACTTGGATATTAAGCTCAAACATATTTTGTTTAGGCATTGGTGGTTGATTTAATATCCCGCTACCAACTTGGATATTTTGATTTGATAATGAATCAATTACATCATTTGCTGTGATTTTTAATGCTGCCATTTTGTCTGGGTCTAACCAAATGCGCATAGCATATTCTCCAGCACCAAATACCCAAACATCTCCTACTCCAGGGATTTTAGTTAATCTATCTTTGATTTTTAATATTGCATAATTAGCTATATAAATCTCATCATAGGTCTTATTAGGCGATGATAGATTTATCACCATCATCATATTAGGAGAGCTTTTATTAGTAGATACTCCAATTTGTCTTACTTCTTGAGGCAATCTTGATATTATTCTTGATATACGATTTTGCACTTGCACTTGAGCATTATCAAGATCAGTCCCCACCGCAAAAGTTATTTTAATACTCAAATTACCATCATTTGTAGATTGTGAAGACATATAAAGCATATTATCAACACCTGTAATTTCTTGTTCTAAAGTAGTTGCTACAGTTTTGGCAACAGTCTCAGCACTAGCACCAGGATAAGAAGCATTAACTTGAATCATTGGAGGGGCAATTTGAGGGTATTGTGATACCGGTAGGGAAAAATATGCTAAAACTCCAAATAAAGTTATTGCAATAGAAATCACTACAGCAAATATTGGTCTATCAATAAAAAAATGTCCGATGTTCATCTTCGTTACTAGATATTAGTTAAAATTTTGTAGCTACTGTTTTAACAGGCATACCAGCTCTTAGCATTTGAATACCAGTAGTAATAACTTTAGTATCTCTATCAATACCTGATTTGATAACTCTTAAGTCATTGTCTAATAGACCTAAAGTTACATTCTTTTTAACTACTTTATTATCTTCAACAACAAGTAAAGTTCTACTATTCCCTTGAGTGCCAATCAAGGCATCAGGGACCATAACTGCTTTATAAAGATGACTTGTTTTAACCTTAGCTTTAGCAAACATACCAGGCGCTATAAAGCCATCAACATTTAAAATTTTCGCTCTAAACTCTACACTTGCAGTATTTTTATCCACTTGATTATCAATAAAATTAATAACAGCCTTATAATTTTTATTACTAGCTAATGGTTTGATAGTTATATTGATGTTGGAGATATTATTTTTATACAGTTTAATAAAATTAATATAATCAATTTCATTAACACTAAATATGAAATCTACCTTATCATTAGATACAACTGTGGCTAGTGTTGATTGATTATTAATTAAATTGCCTATGCTTATTTTATGTCTGCCAATTTTTCCTGATATTGGTGATTTAATAATACAATAATCTAAATCTAATTTGGCTTTAGCTATATTTATTTTTATAAGCTCTATACTAATTTTAGTTTGTTTATATTTGTTTTCTGCTATATCAAATTCTTCTTTTGATATAGCTTTAGTTTTTATCAACTTCTTACTTCTATTAAACTCATTTTCTGCTAATTCTAAATTAATTTTTGCTAATTTTAAATTAACCTTAGCTTGGTTTAAGGCAATAACATAAGGTCTGTTATCAATTAAGAATAACTCGGCATCTTTTTTTACAAATTGACCATCTGTAAAATTAATTTTCTCTAAATAACCAGATATATTTGATTTAATAGCAATTGTTTTATTTGCTATAAAGCGACCCATATATTCTTTATAATCAGCAAATTCTTTTATTATAGGACTGCTTACCATAGCTGTCGGCAGTTGTTGGGCTTGGTCTTGATTAGCAATAGTGTTTTTAAATAATGCTATTGAAAATAAAACTGAAAAAAATATTTTTATCATAGTTACCCACCAGTATAATTTAATAGAATAAGTTTACTGCTGCAGTGTAGTTCTTGCTTAATAAACTAAAAGGCTATTATATATATTTTAGCATCATTGCAAAATAATATTGGTGGTGGGATTTGAGGAAGAGAGTATATATCAGTAACTATTCACTTCTTCTTAAAATCCTAGCCTTAATTTAACCTAATTTAGTAATTTCAAATTATTTCAAAAAATCACAATGCTTAAGTTTGTATATTAGTGGATAAAAAATATTAGAATTGTTAGTTATTTATAAAGGGAAATTTTGAAAATTTCCCTTTTTCTGATTTGATTAAATTTAAAAAATCATACCATGACCAAAAGCAGTCATTGATAGTAATAATGGAATTGATAGTGCTGTATTTGTTCTTGACGCCATAGTTGCAACTTTTTTTGCAGCTGCAATTTCATCACTACTTGCCTTTACGATTCCTAATATCTTTTTCTGATTAGGCCATATTAAAACCCAGACATTAAATAACATAATAGTCCCTAACCAACTACCTAAACCAATTACTGGGGATTGAAAGGTAAATGCATTAATAATACCAATACCTAAAGATTCTAAAGCTGAAAGTCCAGTCAGCCAAGTAGCTAATGCTGCCCAGCGAAACCATAATAACGCCCTAGGTGCTATATATTTTCCAATAGCAGCTGGTCCTGGCCCATCTTTATCTGCAAGAGCATCAGCCATACCAGGAACTTGGACAAAATTAAAATAATATAAAAGACCTACCCAAACAATACCAAATACCACATGCAACCACACTGTAAGCTCTAACAAATTAAAACCTGAACCAGTGGTTAAAAATGCTGCTGCAATAATTGCTAAAATAACACCTAATATAATTGTGCCAGTTATAGAATTTAAAGGATTCATTTACTCTCTCCTGCATAAAATAATAATAACCAAGTATTTTACTATGGTATTATTTTTTTGCAAACAATTTAACTATTTAAAGATATTAATGCCTGAACTACCTGAAGTAGAGACTACAAAAGAAGGTTTAAAACCCTTAATACTAAACAAAAAAATAAAGCAAGTAGTAATACGGCAAGTTAAGCTTAGGTGGATAATTCCCAGTAAAATTAAAAAAATACTACCTCAACAAGAAATAGTTAATATTATAAGAAGAGGTAAGTATTTAATAATCCAAACTAACAAAGGTGATTTAATAATTCATCTTGGTATGTCAGGTTCATTAAGGATTATTGATAAAAATAGTGAAGTATTAAAACACGACCATTTTGATTTAGTATTAAATAATAATAGCTGTATCCGCCTTAGAGACCCTAGAAGATTTGGTGCAGTGTTATTTAGTGAAAATTATAAACAACATAAATTGATTAAAAATTTAGGAGTTGAGCCTTTAGATAAAGAATTTAATGGCGAATATTTATATAAGTTAGCTCAAAATAAAAAAAGAAATATAAAGTCATTTATTATGGATAGCCATATAATTGTAGGTATTGGTAATATTTATGCTTGTGAAAGTTTATTTTTAACTAATTTATCTCCATTTGTAGCGGCTAATAATATTAATAAAAACAAAATGAACGAGTTAGTAATAAATATAAAAATAATATTAAAAAAAGCAATCGCAGCAGGAGGTACAACTTTAAAAGATTTTTCAAAAGTAGATGGCAGTCCAGGATATTTTGCAAATACCTTAAATGTATATGCAAGAGAAAATAATAAATGCCCTAAATGTAGCTCAATAATTAAAAAAGTAAAACAAAATACTAGATCAACTTTTTATTGTCCACAATGTCAGAAATAATTAAGGCTTATAATCAATTAAGCAATTATCAATTGCTCAAAACACTAATTATGACAATAAAAAACAAATAATTATTTTATAAATGTAGCTAAATGTTTGGCACTTTTTCTTACTAAAAACATATCATTACCTTCTACCATTACTCTAATTAATGGCTCTGTGCCTGATTTGCGAATTAATACCCTTCCTTTGTCACCAAGTTCTGATTCTACTTTTTTAATTTCTTGTTGCAAAGTTTTATCATTAATATCAAAATCATTAGTTGTTTTAATATTAATTAACTCTTGAGGATATTTTTGCATTGCTGATTTTAATTCATCTAACGACTTATTAGTCCTTGCTATTACTTCTAATACTTGTAATGCTGAGATAACCCCATCTCCAGTGGTTGCATGATTTAAACAAATTATATGTCCAGATGGTTCTCCGCCTAAAATTAGTTTATTTTTAATCATACTTTCCATAACATATTTATCGCCTACATTAGTTTCATAAAAATTAATTTTTATATCTCTTAGGGCATGACGCATACCTAAATTAGTCATCTGAGTTCCAACTACTGCATTGTTTTCTAATTTATTGTGCGTCTTTAAATGTTTGGCGATTATAAATACAATCTCATCTCCATCTACTACTACTCCATTTTTATCTATCATAATAACTCTATCGCCATCACCATCTAAAGCAATACCTAAATCAGCTTCTTGTCTAATGACTTCAGTTTGCAAGCCTTTTATATTAGTGGCACCACATTTATAGTTAATATTTAGTCCATCAGGCTTAACATTAATAGGGGTTACTTTAGCTCCTAATTCCTCAAAAACAAAGGGAGCTATATGATAAGTGGCACCATTTGCACAATCTACAATAATATGTAAGTTTTTAAGATTAAGATATTTATTAAATGTGCTTTTACAAAACTCAATATATCTACCTATTGCCTGTTCGTTTCTTCTAGCTTTACCAATTTTTTTTGAAGCCACACTTTTTATAGGTTTTTTAAGTTGTACTTCTATTTTATTTTGAAGTTCATCACTTAATTTAAAACCTTTTTCAGAGAAAAATTTAATACCATTATCTTCATGTGAGTTATGCGAGGCACTTATTACAACTCCTGTTGTTGCCATATATGCTCTTGTTAAATATGCAACTGCGGGAGTAGGCATAGGACCTAAAAGCCCAACACTAACACCGGCAGATAAGAATCCAGCTTCTAATGCTGATTCAAACATATATCCAGAAATACGGGTATCTTTACCAATAATAACATTAGCATTTCTATTCCTACTAGCTAAAACACTACCAACTGCCCAGCCAAGTTTTAAGAAGAAATCAGAAGTTATAGGGTGTTCACCTACTTTTCCTCGTATTCCATCAGTGCCAAAATATTTATTATCCATATATATTCTCCAAAACTATTAAAGCCTCTTTCGTTTGTTTTACATCATGTACTCTTACAATATTAGCTCCTTTTTTAAAAGCAAGCATTGCTGCTACTACACTTGATGTTATTCTTTTTTGTGGTTTTATTATCCCTAACATATCTTTAAACATTGATTTTCTTGAAAGCCCAACTAATATTGGAAGATTAAGTTCTTTAAATTTAGCTAAATTTCTTAATAATTCTAAATTATGTTGATAAGTTTTTCCAAATCCAAAACCAGGGTCAATAATTATTTTATTTTTATCTATACCATGTGCTATACAATCAGCTACACGCCTTTTAAAAAAAATCATAACATCTTTAATAACATCATTATAAAAAGGATTATTTTGCATATTTTTAGGGCTACCTTGCATATGCATTAAACATACATTTACTCCTAATTCTGCTACAGTTTTTAAAGCATTTTTTTTTTGTAGGGCATAAACATCATTAATCATATTGGCACCTGCTTTAACAGCAGATTTCATAACATTTGCTTTGCTAGTATCAATTGATATTTTTATATCATTTTCTTTTGCTAACTTTTCAATAATAGGTATTACTCTATCTAACTCTTCAGATTCTGATATTTCTTGGGCATTTGGTCTAGTTGATTCACCCCCTATGTCAATTATATCTGCACCATCTTTTATCATTTTTTGCGCTTGAATAAAAGCTTTGTCAATACTGTTATAAAGCCCACCATCAGAAAAAGAATCAGGGGTTACATTTAGTATTCCCATAATCATGGGTTTGTTAAATTTAAGCGGTTTGTTTCTTACCATTACCGCCTAAATTAATACCATCACTTGCTTTATCTTTATTTGTATCGTCTTTATTAGCGCCTGCACCTAATTTGGTTGATATTTTGTCTGAATCAACAATTGTTGCTGGATCTCTCATTTCTTTACGCCCCATTAAATCATCAATTTGACCTTTATCAATAGTTTCATATTTCATTAATGCTTTTGCCATAGAGTGTAATATATCAATATTATCAGTAAGTATTTTTTTAGCAACAGAATAGTTTTTATCAATTATTTTGCGAATTTCCGAATCTATTTTTTTAAATGTTTCATCTGAAATATGTTTATGTTGAGTAACTGAACGGCCTAAAAAAACTTCCCCTTCTTCCTCTCCATAAGCAAGCGGACCCATAGCATCTGATAGACCCCACATTTTGACCATATTATGAGATAATTCTGTTGCTCTTTTAATATCATTAGAAGCCCCAGTTGTTACTGCATCCTTGCCAAAAATCAATTCTTCCGCTATTCTGCCTCCAAAAAGTGATGCTATTTGGCTATTTAATTTTCTTTTTGATATGCTGTAATTATCTTTTTCTGGCAAAAACATGGTAACACCAAGTGCTCTACCTCTAGGGATAATACTAACCTTATAAACTGGGTCGTGGTCAGCTACTAATCTCCCTACAATTGCATGACCTGCTTCATGATATGCTGTTAGCTCTTTTTCTTTTTCGTCCATTACCATAGATGTCCTCTCAGAACCCATCATAATTTTATCTTTTGCTTTTTCAAACTCTTGCATACCTACAAGTTTTTTATTTTTCATAGCAGCAATTAAAGCAGCTTCATTTGCTAAATTAGCTAAATCTGCACCTGAAAAGCCTGGGGTTCCTCTAGCTATGTTGATGGTTTTAACATTTTTAGCTATCGGCAATTTACGCATATGTATTTCTAAAATTTCTTTTCTGCCATTTATATCAGGAAGACCTACAACTACTTGTCTATCAAAACGACCTGGACGCAATAATGCAGGGTCTAATACATCTGGTCTGTTAGTTGCTGCAACAACAATAATACCTTCAGAGCCTTCAAAACCATCCATTTCTACCAACATTTGATTTAATGTCTGCTCTCTTTCATCATGTCCGCCACCCATTCCAGCGCCACGATGTCTTCCTACAGCATCTAACTCATCTATAAAAATAATACAAGGGGCATTTTTTTTAGCTTGATTAAACATATCTCTAACTCTTGATGCACCAACACCCACAAACATTTCAACAAAATCAGAGCCAGAAATAAAAAAGAAAGGCACTTCTGCCTCACCTGCAATAGCTTTTGCTAATAATGTTTTACCTGTGCCTGGAGGTCCTACCATTAATACTCCTTTAGGTATTTTTCCACCTAATCTTTGAAATTTACCAGGGTCTGATAAGAACTCTACCAATTCATAAACCTCATCTTTTGCTTCTTCTATGCCTGCTACATCTTTAAATGTGATTTTATTTTTATTTTTATCTATAAGTCTCGCTTTACTTTTACCAAATGTCATAGGATTTTTACCACCCATAGAGCCGCCCATTCCTCTCATAGAATATAAGATTATGGCAATTAATATCAACATTGGTGCTATTGATATTAATAATTGTTTTATAAAGCTTTGAGTTTCAGGTGGCTTTGATATTACTTCTACTCCACTTTCCAATAAATCCCCTATTAATCCTAAATCACCAGGACTATAAGTTTTAAATTTTTCGCCACTTGCTGTTATTCCTTCTATTTCATTACCATCTATAGTTACTTGAGATATATTGCCGCTTTTCACACTTTGAACAAATTGTGAATAATTAACCGTATTATCAGTAGGCTCACTTTGGAATTGGTTGAATACTGAAGTTAGGATAAAACCTAAAATCAACCAAAGTATTAAGTTTTTTAACATTGCTTGAACATAAAATATAAAAAAGGATTAACTATACTATAAAATTATTCTTTTTATTGCTGTTTTTTATGTCATAATTTACATTTTTATTTTTCTTAAAGCTTTAAATATGTATAAATTTTTTATTTATTTCTTAATTTTATTTACATCTCTTATATATGGCTGTGGATTTCATCTAGCACATCAAACATCAGATATAAACGCCAAAATAGTATCTAGTGTTGAAAATGCTTTTACTAAGCAAGTAGAATCTCAATTTAATAAAAAATCTAAAGCTAATTTTATTATTAATATTGCTGATGAAATTAAAAATGAACAAAGTGTAACATACACTTCAAAAGGCAAAAGGAGTGAAACAAAAATATATTTAAGCATACCAATAAAAGTTTATGATTTAAGCAATAATCTTTTATTTAAAAAAACATTAAGTGCTAATAAAAATGTGTCAAAAACTGGTTTTTCACAAGCAGATGATTTACAAATAGCTGAAAGTTATCAACAGCTAAGAAGAACTTTAGCAAACAGTTTGCTTTTAAAATTAAAAGCTTTAAATGCAAATTAAAGCTAATCATATAAACAGTATAAATAATAACAAACTTAATAATTTATACCTCTTTTTTGGACAAGAGCATTTATTAATAAATGAAAGCCTTAGTTTATTAAGAAAAAAAGCAAATAAAGAAGGATTTACTGATAGATTAAGATTTGATACTGATAGTAGCTTTAATTGGGATAATCTAATTCAAGAGGTCAATTCCCCACTACTATTTAGTTCAAAGCGCATAATTGAATGTCACTTTATAAATAATCCTAATATTAAAGCTCAAAATATTATTACTGACATTAGTAATAATGTGCCAAGTCATGTGCTATTAATATTTGTAGCTGCAAATTTAACTAAAGCACAGCAAAATAATAAATGGCTAAAAACAATTGATAAAAATGGTATTGTTATGCAATATTATGAAATCCAACACCACAATCTTGTTAACTGGATTAATAGTAGAATACAAAACTTAGGCTTAAACTCTAATACAGATTTAGCAAATATAATAGCCTACTACACTGAAGGTAATTTACTAGCAAGTAATCAAGAGTTAGAAAAACTAAAATTAACCTATCCTGAAGGCAATATAGATGTTAAAGAATATGAAAAACAAATTGAGCAACAATCAAAGTATAATGCTTATGGTTTAGTAAACGCTGTTTTTAATCATGATTTTAATAAAATAGCTAAGATAATAAGAATATTAAAATTTGATGATGCATCTATACACTTTATAGTGCCAACATTAAAAAGAGAAATATTGCAACTTATGAAAATGGCAATAGATGTCCGCAATAAAATACCTACTAATGAAATTTTTAAGAAATATGGTATTTGGCAAAATCGTAAAATTTTAATAAGTAAAATGCTTAATTTACATAACTATATGAGCTTACAAGAAATATTAATAAAAATTGGACGCATAGATAGAAGTAGCAAAGGTTTTATTGATATTTTAGATGTTTGGGATGAATTATTAACAGTATGCTTAATTTTAGCAGGTAAAAACATATGGACAAAATAAAACAATATATTCAAGAATTAGGACAACAAACAAAAAAGGCTAGCAGAAGCCTTAGGATAGTTTCAACTGCGGCAAAAAATGCAGCCTTACTTGCTATTGCCAAAGCAATTCAAGATAAAAAAGAAGATATATTAAAAGCTAATAAAAAAGATCTAATTAATGGCGAGAAAAATGGATTAGATGCAGCGCTATTAGATAGGCTAATGCTTAATGATGAAAGAATCAAGGGCATTATCACAAGCCTTAATGAAATCGTTGCTTTAAAAGATCCAGTAGGAGATGTTAGTAATTTAAGTTATCGTCCATCAGGTATTCAAGTAGGGAAAATGCGAGTACCTCTTGGTGTTATTGGTATTATTTATGAGTCAAGACCTAATGTTACAATTGATGCAGCAGCTCTTTGTTTAAAATCTGGTAATGCAGCAATATTACGCGGCGGTTCTGAAGCATTTAATTCAAATATAGCATTTTATGAATGTATTAAAATTGGTCTTAAAAACGCCAATTTAGACATTAATTGTATCTCCTTTATTGAAACAACTGATAGGAATGCAGTTGTAGAATTAGTTAAATTACAAGGTATAGTTGATGCTATTATCCCAAGAGGAGGCAGAGGTCTTATTGAGAATATAAGTAAATATGCTAAAGTGCCAGTTATAAAACATCTTGATGGTATTTGTCATACTTATATTGATAAAGATGCAGATAAAGACATGGCAATAAAAATTTCTTTTAATGCTAAAACTAGGCGTTATGGGGTTTGTAATGCTATGGAGACGCTATTAGTCCATAAAAGTGTTGCCTCTGATGTGTTAGTAAAACTTAGCAAAATGTATCAAAACAAAGGCGTGGAGTTGAGAGGTTGTGAGAAAACATTAAAAGTTATTAAAACTGCAACCCTAGCTACTGAAAAAGATTGGCATACTGAATATTTAGCAGCTATTTTAGCAATAAAAATTGTTAATGATATGGATGAAGCTATTAGTCATATTGATAAATATGGTTCTGGGCATACTGATGCTATCATTACTGAAAATTACACTACTGCTAGAGAGTTTTTAACCAAAGTAAATTCAAGCTCTGTTATGGTTAATGCATCTACTGGTTTTGCTGATGGATTTGAATATGGCTTAGGAGCAGAAATAGGTATTAGCACTGATAAGTTTCATGTTAGAGGACCTGTTGGTTTAGAAGGTCTTACTTCACAGAAATTTATTGTTTTAGGTAGCGGCAATATTAGACCATGAATTTAGCTAAATCTTTAGAAATCATTAAAAGAGGTAGTGATGAAATTCTACCCTTAGAAGATTTAGTAAAAAAACTAAAAAAAAACAAACCTTTGCGTATTAAGGCTGGTTTTGACCCAACAGCACCAGATTTACATTTAGGACATACAGTTTTAATAAATAAATTAAAACAATTCCAAGATTTAGGTCATAAGATTATTTTTTTAATTGGCGATTTTACTGGGATGATAGGTGACCCTAGTGGGAAAAATGTGACTAGAAAACCATTATCTAAACAAGAAATTATTGAGAACTCAAAAAGCTATCAAAAACAAATTTTTAAAATTTTAGATGAAGATAAAACCAAAATAGTATTTAACTCTAAATGGATGGAAAAGTTTTCAGCCATAGATATGATTAAACTTGCAAGTCAAAAAACTGTAGCAAGAATGTTAGAGAGAAATGATTTTCACGATAGATATACTAATAACAAAGATATTGCCATTCATGAATTTTTATATCCTTTAATTCAAGGCTATGATTCTGTAGAACTTAAAGCTGATGTTGAATTAGGAGGCACAGACCAAAAATTTAATTTACTAATGGGTAGAGATCTACAAACAAAAGCAGGTTATGAACCACAAGTAATTATAACTATGCCAATTTTAGAAGGCTTAGATGGAGCTAAAAAAATGTCTAAATCACTTGATAATTATATCGGCATTGATGAAGATGCTGATAGTATGTTTGGCAAGATAATGTCAATATCTGATGATTTAATGTGGCGTTATTATGAGCTTTTAAGTTTTGATTCAATGGAACAAATAAAATCATATATTGAAAAAGCTAATAATGGCAAAAACCCAAAAGATTTTAAAGTCCAACTTGCAAAAGAAATAATAACAAGATTTCATAATGAAAAATTAGCCAACGCTGCTGAAACTAATTTCACTAATCTTTTTAGTAAAAAACAAATACCAGATGATGTGCCTGAATTTAACTTTTCTAAAGATATAAAATTGCCTAATTTATTAAAAGATGCCAATTTAGTTGACAGCACCTCAAATGCTTATCGTATGCTCAAACAAGGGGCAGTTAGAATTGATGGTGAGAAAATATTTGATAAAGATATTAAATTAGACACTGGCACTAAAGTTTACCAAGTAGGCAAACGCAAATTTGCAAAAATAACACTTGCATAAAACGCACAAAAAGTTTAGAATTTGAATTTCTTTGGGGATGACATGGCTTCGACGAAGGTATGGATTCTAAAAAAGCATGTCGAGGGTTTAAGGTGCCTCGTAAAAAAATCTTAAAAAAATAGTTGCAAATAATAACAACTACGCTTTAGCAGCTTGATGCTAACCGTTACTTAAAGTTTGTCTGTGACTTTAAACTAGCGGTCGACTTAGCAGACTCGCTTTGATTTAGTTTTCGGATTATTAAAGTTAAATAATTACCGAAAGGTAATTACCGAAATCGTAATTAATATCCCTGTCTGTCGGGTGATTAATTATTAAACTAATAGACAACACTAAACATGTAGGATTTTTTAGTTGAAAGTTTTCGGAAGGGGGTTCAATTCCCCCCATCTCCACCAAATAACATAAATCAAGGCATCGCAAGATGTCCTTTTTTGTATCTGAAGCCCTTATATATCAATATTATTGTATTCTCTTATAGTTTTATATAAATTCATAATGTACCATTACAAAGCAAGCAAATATGAGTATAAAAACAATATGTTAGTATTGCTATTATTATATAATAATATAAATATACGGCAGCATACAATAATTATAGTCTTACTTATAAACTAAGCTGGAGAAAGCAATGGATTTAATTGATAACATCAAAGATTTAGCCACAAGAGTATCAAAACAAAAAAAATATATTACTACAGAATAAGCAACAAAAAATGCTTTCATTATGCCATTTATAAGTGCTTTGGGTTATGATGTTTTTAATCCTTTGGAAGTTATTCCTGAATATACTGCAGATGCTGGAACCAAGAAAGGAGAAAAGGTTGACTATGCAATAATAAAGGATGACAAAATCATCATCTTGATGGAGTGCAAATGGTCAGGGGAAAAACTTCAAAAAAAATTCACTTCTCAATTATTTCGCTATTTTACTGTTACTGAAGCTAGGTTTGCTATATTAACTAATGGTATCAATTATGAGTTTTATTCAGATATTGAAAAACAAAATACAATGGATGAAAAACCTTTTTTTGAATTTAATATCTTAGAATTTGAAGACTATCAAATAAATGAGTTAAAAAAATTCACAAAATCCGCTTTCTCTTTAGAGGATATTTTAAACACAGCGAGTGCTCTTAAATATACTGGACAAATCAAAAAAATATTAGAAAATGAACTTAATAATCCAACAGAAGAATTTGTTAGGTTTTTTGCAAAACAAGTTTATGGTGGTGTATTAACCAAAAAAGTTTTAGAACAATTTACAGATATAGTGCGAGAAGCTCGTAAACAATTTGTGGAAGAAAGAATAAACGAAAGGTTTAAGTCAGCTTCAGCTTTATCTAAACAAGCAGAAATTGATAAATCAATACAAGAAAAAATAAAAAGTAAAAAAAATAAAATAGTAACCACTCAAGATGAGATAGATGGTTTCAATATAGTTAAAGCAATTCTTTATGAAGTTGTTGATACTGAAAGAGTATTTATGAAGGATACTATTAGTTATTGTGGAATACTATTAGATAATACCCGCAAGCCAATTTGTAGGCTGCATTTTAATACTTCTCAGAAGTATTTAGGCTTATTTACAAATAAAGAAGAAGAGAGAGTTCCAATTAGTAATGTTTCTGAAATCTACAAACATTCTGAAAAGATTAAGAGCATGATATCTGAATATGACCAAAATTATTTATAGAATCTAATTTTTAATCTAAACTTATTTTTCTTGCTGTTTTTTAGCAATCTCTGCTTTTACTTTTTCCATATCTAATTCTTTAGTTTTATTAATAATATTCTCTAAATCTTGAGCACCAATTGCACCTGGTTGAGAAAATATAATAATTTTTTCTCTAAATATCATTAATGTTGGTATAGAGCGAATTTTAAATGTCTGGGCAAGACCTTGCTCTACTTCGGTATTTACTTTGGCAAAAACCACATCATCAAATTTGTTTGAAACTTCATCATAAATAGGGCCAAATTGCTTACAAGGACCACACCATTCAGCCCAAAAATCCAATACCACTATATCATTATCATTGATAGTGCTTTCAAAATTATCTTGTTTTAATTCTATTACAGCCATTTTTATTCCCTTACTTAAAATTAAACATATTAGTATATCATAAAATTCTAATATAATTTAAAAATAAATATATCTAAACAATACTTTTGGGAAGTATTGATTATCAATTTTCTTAATTTAATAACTAAGCAGAGATGTTGTAAAATGTGTTTCAAATACTTTTTACAATATCTTTATGAAAATTTTAGCAATTGATCCAGGTAGTCAAATTACTGGATTTGGAATAATAACTGCAAATAAACTTATATTTAATTATCAAACTAGCGGTTGTGTTAAAACTAGTGGTAGTTTAGTAGATAAGATTAGTACAATATTCACTGAAGTTAATTTATTAGCCCAACGCCATAAACCTGATGTTGCCGTTATAGAACAAGCATTTATGCGCCCTGACAGACCAAACCCTGATGCTGCAATTAAACTTGGTCATGCCCGCGGTGCTATTATAAGTGCTATTAGTATATTAAAAATTCCTATAGTTGAGTATTATCCTAATCAAATAAAGAAAACTATAGTTGGGAGAGGGCATGCTAAAAAAGAACAGGTATCTTATATGGTGCAAAAAATACTTAAATTAAATAAAGCCCCCCAATCTGATGCTGCTGATGCTTTAGCTGGTGCTATTTGCCATGCTTATCATATTTTATAATCTTTTATCAATAATACCACCGCCAAGACATACTTCATTATGATAAAAAACTATTGACTGACCTGGAGTTACAGCTCTTTGAGGTTCATCAAACACTACTTTAAGTTTGTTGTTTTTAAAACTTTTAAGCAAACAACTTTTACTTTGTTGTCTATAGCGAATTTTAGCTGTTAGTTTTAAAGGTAGTAAAGGCGGCTCATTGCTTATCCAGTGCGGCTTTTCAGTTATAATTATATTATGATAAAGAAGTGGGCTATCTCCTTGAGATACTATAACTTCATTAGTTTTAGTATTCTTATCAACTACAAACCAAGGCTTATTTTCACTACCACTAATACCCCCTATTTGTAATCCCTTGCGTTGCCCAATAGTGAAATAATGAATACCGTTATGTTTTTTTAATACATTACCTCTATCATCAACAATATTTCCAGGCTTATCATTTATATATTTATTTAAAAATTTTTGAAAATTCTTCTCACCAATAAAACAAATACCTGTGCTATCTTTCTTTTTTGCATTTATTAAGTTATATTTTTTTGCTATTTCTCTAACTTCTGATTTTTTTAATTCTCCTAAGGGAAAAATAGATTTAGCAAGTTGCTGTTGATTTAATAAATGTAAAAAATAACTTTGGTCTTTATTAGTATCAATACCTGTAAGTAGATGGTATTTAGAATTTTTTTTAATTCTTGCATAATGTCCTGTGGCAATCTTATCAGCACCTAAATTTAAGGCATATTCTAGAAAATATTTGAATTTTATTTTTTGATTACATAATACATCTGGATTTGGAGTGCGGCCTTTTTTATGCTCAATTAAAAAATCTTTGAAAATTTCATCCCAATAATAATCAGAAAAATTAACATTATGTAATTTTATCCCAAGCTTTTCAGCTACATTACTCGCATCATTAAAATCCTCTTCTGCAGAACAATTATTATCAGTATCATCTTCCTCCCAATTTTTCATAAATAAAGCTTCTAGATGATAACCTTTGTTTTTTAATAAAATAGCAGCAACTGATGAATCTACTCCACCTGATAAACCTATCATTATTTTTTGTTTCATATTGTTTGAGCTTTAATGGTTTTGTTAATAATTTTATAATAAGAATGTTGCAAAATGTAAAAAGCACATTTCACAACATCTTTACTCAAGTTGTTTGTATGAGGAAGGGGGTAAAATCAATAATTTAAGAAACAATGTATCTCCCCTTCCTCAAACTCCATCCCCAATAAGCTATTTTGCAATGGTCTTATAATATATTAATTATTAAGGGTCTTGACTAGTTGAGGGGTCTTTTTTTAAGTTCATTAAGCAAAATTTTAT